>NZ_LIPQ01000042.1:0-33046 GCF_001418135.1 Streptomyces aureus | reverse complement strand
GCCTCCGGCGGGGAGAAGACCACCATCACCCGCAGGTCCTCGCTGATGTGGTGGAACTTGTGCTCCACCCCGGCCGGCACATAGACCACGCTGCCGCGCGCCACCTGGGTCGTCTCCGTCCCCACCGTGATCGCCGCCCGGCCGCTCACCACGAAGTACACCTCGTCCTGGCGGTGCGGCTGCTGCGGGTCGAGCTCCCCCGCGTCCAGCGCGTACAGGCCCACTGACATGTTCCGCTCCCGCAGGAACTGGAGATACGCGCCCTTGTTCGCGGCACGCTCCGCCTCCAGTTCATCCAGCCGGAATGCCTTCATCGCCTGTCAGCCCCTGCCGTCGGCCCGATCATGTCTGCCACGATCAGACACATGATGAATTTCGTAGTCAAGACGCTCGCCAACGCGGGCGCCCTGGGAGTGGCCATCTGGCTGCTCCAGGACATCACCCTGACCGGCGAGAGCACCGGTAAGAAGGCCCTGACCCTTATTCTCGTCGCCCTGGTCTTCGGGCTGGTGAACTTCTTGGTCAAGCCGGTCGTCAACCTGCTGACGCTCCCGCTCTTCATTCTGACGCTCGGCCTGATCACCCTGGTGGTCAACGCCCTGATGCTGCTCCTTACGTCCTGGCTGGCCGAGCAGTTCAACCTCAGCTTCCACGTGGAGGGCTTCTGGACCGCCGTCCTCGGCGGCCTGATCATTTCCGTCGTCTCCTGGGCGCTGAACGTCGTGCTCCCCGACGGCGACTGAGTGGAGACCATGACGTACCGCGTCTGCTTCGTCTGCACCGGCAACACCTGCCGCTCGCCGATGGCCGAGCACGTCTTCCGCAGACACGTGGAGGACGCCGGCCTCGGCGGGCTGGTGGCGGTCGAGAGCGCGGGCACCGGAGTCTGGCGCGAGGGCGAGGGCGCCAACCCGCGCACGGTCTCCGTCCTGGAGGAGAACGGCTACACCTCCACGCACACCGCCCGTCAGTTCCGGGCCTCCTGGTTCCCGGCCCTCGACCTGGTGATCGCGCTGGACGAAGGGCACCTGCGGGAGCTCCACCGGCTCGCCCGCACGCCCGGGGACGCGGCCCGGACCCGGCTGCTGCGCTCCTACGACCCGGCCGCTGGGGACGCGCTCGACGTCCCCGACCCGTACTCCGGGGACCGTGAGGACTACGAGAAGTGTCTTGAGATGGTGGAGGCCGCGAGCGGAGGACTGCTCGCGGCCGTACGCCGCGAACTGGAGGAACGGACACCGTGACCGACAAGCACTACGGCGACGGCACACGCGCGGTCCGGGCAGGGCTGCCCGAAGCCGTGAAGTACGAGCCGACCCTGCCGGGGCCGGTCTTCGCCGCGCACTTCCATCTGCCGGGCGAGCCGACCGGCGGATACGCGTACGGCCGCGACGAGAACCCGACGTGGACCCATCTGGAGCGGGCGATCGGCGAGCTGGAGGCGCCGGGGGAGCAGGGCGTCGAGACGCTGGTCTTCGCCTCGGGCATGGCCGCGATCTCCGCCGTCCTCCTCTCGCAGCTGAAGACGGGTGACGTCGTGGTGGTGCCCAGCGACGGCTACCAGGCACTGCCTCTGCTGCACGAGCAGCTGAGGGCGTACGGCATCGAGGTCCGCACCGCGCCCACCGGCGGCGACGGCCAGCTCGCCGTCCTCGAAGGGGCCCGGCTGCTGTGGATCGAGACGCCGTCCAACCCCGGGCTCGACGTCTGCGACATCCGGCGACTGGTGCGCGAGGCGCATGCCGCGGGGGCGCTCGTGGCCGTCGACAACACCCTCGCCACCCCGCTCGGCCAGCGCCCGCTCGAACTGGGCGCGGACTTCTCGGTCGCCAGCGACACCAAGGGCATGACGGGACACGGCGACATCCTGCTCGGCCATGTCACCTGCCGTGATCCCGAGCGGGCGGCGGAGGTACGGCGCTGGCGCAAGGTCGTCGGCGCCATCCCCGGCCCCATGGAGGCCTGGCTCGCCCACCGTTCGCTCGCCACGCTGCAGCTGCGGATCGACCGCCAGTGCTCCACCGCGCTCGCGCTCGCGCAGACGCTCGCGGGACGCACGGACGTGACCGGGCTGCGCTACCCGGGGCTGCCCGAGGACCCCTCGCACGCGGTGGCCGCCCGGCAGATGCGACGCTTCGGGCCCGTGGTCTCCTTCGAACTGGCGGACCGGAAGAGGGCCGAACGGTTCCTTGAGGAGCTGCGGATCGTGGACGACGCGACCAGCTTCGGCGGTGTGCGCTCCACGGCGGAGCGGCGCGGGCGCTGGGGCGGGGACGCGGTCGCGGAGGGCTTCATCCGGTTCTCGGTCGGCGCCGAGGACCCGGAGGACCTGATCGCCGATGTGCTGCGGGCTCTCGACGAGGCCGGGGCGTAGACCCGTCCGGATCGCGGCCGGCGCCCTGTTCCGTAGCAGGCCCTCGCGGGCTCTGGACACGGTCCTCACGGGGCCTGTCCACGGTCCTCACAGGGCCTGTCCACGGTCCTCACGGGGGCTCGTCCACGGCCCGCGCCGGTCCCGGGCGCACGGAACGAGGCGCTCCGAGCCTCCCCCCTCGTGGCTCGGAACGCCTCGGTTCCACGCGCGGAGACCGCCTGAACAAGGCTAGTTGACTGTGCGTCAGTGTCCAATCACGGTAGCGACAGAGACCTATCGACTTATTTATAGTTGGACGGTCCTGAGGCGCAGTCAGCCGACCGCCTGAGTCGAACGGCCGCACGGCCGGGAGGGGGCGCACATGGATCTGGCCCTGCTGCGCACGTTCGTCACGGTGCACCGGGCCGGCTCCTTCACCCGCGCCGCCGCGCTCCTCGGGCTGTCGCAGCCGGCCGTCACCAGCCAGATCCGGACGCTCGAACGACAGCTCGGACGCCCGCTCTTCCTCAGACAGGCCCGCGGTGTCACGCCGACCACCATCGGCGACGAGCTCGCCCACCGCGCCGCTCCCCATCTGGACGCCCTCGTCGAGATCGCCGAGACGGGCCTCGACGAGGAGAACGGCGTCCGTTCCCTCCATGTCGCCGGTCCCCCGGAGTTCACCGCGCTCCGGGTCCTGCCGGCCCTCACCCCGCTGGTCGGGCAGGGTCTCGCCGTACGGGCTTCGTTCCTCGGCAACACCGAGGAGATCCTCGACGGCCTCGCCGCGGGCCACCACGACCTGGCCGTCGCCACCGCGCGGCCCCGGGGCGGTCTGATCGTCTCCACCCCGCTCTGCGACGAGGAGTACGTGCTGGTGGCGGCCCCGCGCTGGGCGGCCCGGCTCTCCCCCGACGTCCTCCTCCGCAAGGGCGCCGTGGTCCTGGAACAGCTGCCGGTCGTCGAGGTGCACGAATCGCTGCCGTTCGTGGCCCGCTACTGGGCGAGCGTCTTCGAGACCAAGCCGGCGGTCGCCGCCACCGTGATCGCCCCCGATCTGCGCGCCGTTCGGGAATCCGCGGCCTCCGGCGCCGGGCTCGCCGTCCTGCCCCGCTATCTGTGCGAGGAGGCCCTGGAGCAGGGCCGGCTCGTGGCGCTGCTCGATCCTCCGGTCCCTCCGCTCCGGACCTACTTCCTGGTCGTACGGACGGGGACGCTCGCGCTGTCGCCCATCGCCCGCGCGCACGAGGAACTGCTGCGGGCCGCGGGGGACTGGTGAGCCTCCGTGGGGGAGCCGCGCCCTGCCGCGGGGACTGATGAGTTTCCGCCGGGGACGGCGAGTTTCAGGACACCCCGGACGGGCCATTTTCTTCCCATGAACGAACGGCCCGTGATCAAGCGCACCGCACGCGCCATCCTGCTCGACGGGGACGACCTCATCCTCATCAAGCGCACCAAGCCGGGGATGGATCCCTACTGGCTCACGCCCGGTGGAGGCGTGGAACCCACCGACGCCACCGTCGTCGAGGCCCTGCACCGCGAGGTCCACGAGGAGCTCGGCGCCAAGATCGTCGATGTGGTGCCCTGCTTCGTCGACACCGTCGAGCACATCGTCGACGGCGGGGTCTCCGGGGTGAAGGTCCAGCACTTCTTCGTGTGCCGCCTCGACTCCATGGACACCGCGCTGCGGCACGGTCCCGAGATGGACGAACCCGTCGGCGAGTACGAGATCGTCCGGGTGCCCTTCAGCCGGGTCGGCATCGCGGCCGTGCACCTCGTCCCGCTCTCGCTGCGCCACTACCTCGACGGCAACATCGAGGGCGTCCGCGCGATGCACGCCCCCGACCTGGGCTGATCGTCGGCCGCCGGGGCAAGTTCGGCGAGGAAGTCGTGCCGGATGCGCTCTGCGGGGACCCCCGCTCCCCGCAGCGCGTCCACTCCGCGGCGGACCATGCCGAGCGGCCCCGAGAGGTAGGCGTCGCGTTCGCTCCAGGAGCCGTAGCGGCAGACGGCCTCCGGGAGCCGTCCCTGTTCCTCCGTGACCGGATGGACGGAGAGCCAGGGGAAGGTCTTCTGGAGCCGCAGCATCGTGTCGATGTCGTAGAGGTCGTGGCCGTTGCGGGCCCCGTAGAAGACATCGACACGACGCCGGTCCCCGTGCTCGGCGACGTCCTCCACCAAGGCCTTGATGGGAGCTATCCCGGTGCCGCCGCCCACACAGAGCAGACCTGTGTCCGTGTCGTGGTCGACGGTCATGGAACCCGCCGGCGGGCCGAGTCGCAGGACGTCTCCGGGGCGCGCCCGGTGGACCAGCGCGTTGGACACCCAGCCCGCCGGAACCGCCTTCACGTGCAGGGAGAGCAGTCCGTCGGGCCGGGGCGCCGAGGCGAACGAGTAGTGACGCCATGTCCGCGGCCACCACGGGGTCTCCAGCGTCGTGTACTGCCCCGCGAGGAAGGAGTACGGCTGGTCGGGCCGGAGCGTGACGACGGCGATGTCCGGAGTCCGCAGATCGTGGGAGACCACCTCGGCCTGCCACCAGGCGGGCGCCGCGCGCTCGTCCTCCGCCGCCGCGTCGATCATGATCTGGGAGATCGTCGTGTACGTACGGACCCAGGCCGCCTGGGTCTCCTCGTCCCAGGTCGTCGTCGCGTACCGCGTGAGCGCGCCGATGAGTGCCTCGCCGACGGCCGGATAGTGGGCGGAGTGGGTGCCGTACTTGCGGTGGCCCCTGCCGAGGTTCTGCAGATACGCGGTGAGCACCGGGGTGTCGTCCATGTGCTCCGCCGCCGTGAGCAGGGCCTTCAAGAGCCGGTCCCGCTGGGTGTCCATGGCCGCGGGGAACATCTCGCGCAGTCCCGGGTTCCCGATGAAGAGCAGGGCGTAGAAGTACGAGGTCACCCGGTCGGCGACCGGCCCGATCTCCGCGAGGGTGCGTCTGACGAGTACCGCGTCGGCGGAGGCCTCCGCGGGTATTCGGGGCCCGTTCGCGTCATCCGCCGGGCGCCTGGGCTCGTTGCCACCCCCCGCCGGGCGCTCCGGCCCGTCCCCGTCCTCCGCTGCCCTCGTGGTGGTCGGAGCATCCATCATGTGCCTCGCCTATCGCTGGCCGGCTTCCGTGGACGCAGCATGACCCCTCCGAGGGCCGCTTCGGAGGGAAAGTGGCGTTCTCGGGCCAAAGGGCAGGGTTTCTGACTAGGCTGCGCTGTTTCGGACCAGGGCGTAGGCCTCGCGCAGATCCCCTCCTGTGTAGCTGTGGCGGGCCAGCCCGGCAAGATGGTGGTCCGCGTTGACCGCCACGGTGTCCGGCACGATCGCGAAGAGCTCCGCATCGGACATCGAGTCGCCGTAGGCGACGCAGTGGGCCGGGTCCACCCCGTACTCCGCGCAGAGGTCCCGTGCGATCCGCACCTTCGCCCGCGCGTCGAGGATGCCGGGCCGGTGGATCGGCTCGGTGAAGGGGATGGTCGGCCAGTGCGAGCCGTGCACCGTGTCGACACCCCAGTCGAGAAGCCGCTCGACGAAGAAGTCGGGAGAGAGTGAGATGACCGCACAGCGGTCGCCCCGGTCCCTGATGTCTGCCCAGACCTCGCGAATGCCCAGCAGCCAGGGCGCCCCTTCGAAGGCCGCCGCGACCTGGTCCACGGTGAGCGCGGACCACAGCTCGCGGGCCCGGACGGCGAACTCGTCCGGGGTGAGCCCCTGCAGCAGGAAGCTCTCCTCAAGGGCGGCGATCTGCTCGTCGACGCCCAGTTGCCGGGAGATCTCCACCGCCGCGGCCGATCCCCGGATCAGGGTGCCGTCGAGGTCGAAGAGGTGCAGTCGCTGCTGTCGCTGTTTCACGTGAAACATCGTCTCCGTCCCACGACGTGGAAATCAACGGCCTCTTCCGGCTACCCGCCCGACCCCGCGCCGGCACCCCGCGTGCTCCGCACCACGCACACGTCTCGGCCAGATCCGCTAAACCGGTGGACGGAAGATCACCGCGTCGTCCAGCCTGACAGCATGCCGATCTCCCCCTCCCCGCTTGCCCAGCTCCCCATCCGGCGCCTCGGCGTGGACGACCTCCTCGCCTGCGCCGACCTCTCCGAGAACCGGGGCTGGCCGCGCGAAGAGCACAAGTGGGGTCTCCTGCTCGCCGCGGGCACCGGCTACGGCATCGACGACCCTTCCGGAACCGGGCTGATCACCTGCTCCGTGGTTACGTCGTACGGCCCGGGGCTCGCCGCGATCGGCATGGTGCTCGTGGCCGAACGGTACGCACGCCAAGGGGTGGGACGCCGGCTCATGGAGCACGTCCTGGCGGAGGCCGGGGACACCCCGCTCACCTTGCACGCCACTCCGTACGGGCAGCCTCTCTACGAGCAGCTGGGCTTCACGGAGACGGGCCGCGCGGAGATGGTGCGCGGGCGCTTCACCTTCGCCGCACCCGCCCCGGCCGTTCCGGTCCGCCCGGCGACGGCGGAGGACCTCCAGGCGATCCTGCGCCTGGACCACGAGGTCTTCGGCCTCGACCGCACGCATGTGATCACCCGGCTGCCCGCGTTCGCCGACCATCTCCGGGTCGCGGAGGAGGACGGCGAGATCACCGGCTTCGCGGCGGCCTGGCCGAACATGGACACCCATGTCGTCGGACCGCTGATCGCCCGGGACCCCGCCACGGCCCGGGCCCTGATCGCCTCACTCGCGGCGGCCACCGACCGCCCGCTGCGCACGGACATCGACGTGCGGCACTCGGCCCTGCTGAGCTGGGTGAAGGAGAACGGCCTCGACGCGGTCGCCTCCAACGCGGTGATGGTCCGCTCCCTCCCCGACCTCCCCGGTGACTGGCGCCGCCGCTTCGCTCCCCTGACCGTCGCGGCCGGGTAGCGCGGGGTTCGGTCCACCGGCATCAGGGCGGGGGCGATCTCCCCGCCCTGTCCGGGCAGGCAGGGTCCGGTCCCCCCTCCCAAGATTTACTTGCACACGCGCATTATTGCGTCGCATCGTTTACCCTGGGTCCAGCACCACTCCGCGCCGAGGAGAGACCGAGGAGAGACCATGACCGCGACGGACCCCGCACTCACCGCGCTCTCCCAGCGCTGGTGCGCCCTCTCTCTGCTGCACGGCAGGATCGAGTCGCACATCGAGCGCGCTCTGGAGTCCCGGCACGGTCTGAGCGTGCGGGAGTACTCCCTCCTCGACGTCCTCAGCCGCCAGCACAGCGGACCGGGAGGGCACCTCCAGATGAAGCAGGTCGCCGACGCGGTCGTCCTCAGCCAGAGCGCCACCACGCGGCTGGTCACCCGGCTCGAGGACCGTGGTCTGCTCACCCGGTACCTCTGCGCCACCGACCGGCGCGGCATCTACACCGATGTCACCGAAGCCGGCCAGAAGCTCCTGGCAGAGGCCCGCCCCACCAACGACAGCGCTCTCCGCGAGGCGCTCGACGAGGCCGCCAAGAACCCGGAGCTGGCGCCGCTGGTCCAGGTCGTGGAAGGCGTGGGCGTTCCCGCCTGAGGCCCGGCCGTCCGACCCGCACGGCATGCCATCAGTGATGCCATGACATCCCCCGGCGTACGCTGCGGGGCATGAGCGATCTTGAGATACGTCCTGCCACCACGGAGGACCTCGAAGCCATCGTCGCGATGCTCGCCGACGACCCGCTGGGCGCGCAGCGCGAATCCCCGGACGACCTCAGCCCGTACCTCGTGGCCTTCGAGCGCCTGGCGAGCGATCCTCAGCAGCACCTCGTGGTGGCCGTCCGCGAGGACAGGGTCGTCGGCACCCTCCAGCTGACGATCATCCCCGGCCTCTCCCGCCGGGGTGCCACCCGCTCGATCATCGAGGGCGTCCGCATCCACGCCGAGGAGCGCGGCAGCGGCCTGGGCACCCTGCTCATCGAGTGGGCCGTCCAGGAGTCCCGGCGCCAGGGCTGCCGACTCGTCCAGCTGACCTCCGACGTCACCCGCACCGATGCCCACCGCTTCTACGAGCGACTCGGCTTCGAGGCCTCCCACCTGGGCTTCAAGAAGAACCTCTGAGGCAGAAGAGCAGCCGTCGGCGCGCCGGGACGCGGTCCCGGCACGCCGATCACGCGTGTTTCACGTGAAACATCGCAGAACGACTCAAAGACCTCGCCAGCCCGCCTCGTCAACGCCACCCGGCACCACGTCCGACGGCGCGTAGGGCTCCCGCGTGAAGACGAAGGAGCCGAGGTCGAGATGGCTCACGCTGCCGTCGGCGCGCCGCACCGCCCGGAGCGTCTCCCCCTCGTAATAACCGTTCAGCCCGACCCAGCCGCCCTCGGGCAGCGCCCGGAAGCGGGCCCGCCGCCCGGCTCCCCGCAGGGGTTCGAGCACCACACTCCGCTCGGGCCCGATCCGGAGCCCGTAGGCGTACGTGCCCCAGTACCAGGGACCCGTGAGGGCCAGCAGCTCCTCGTCGGCCTCGGCCTCCGGAAGCGGGCGCCAGGGCTCCGGGAACCTCGGTTCCGCCTCCGCCACGATCCGTACGAGATCGGCGGCCACGGCCCCCGTCAGCGGCCCCGAGGTGGCATTGGAGAGGGCAATCGCCGCCAGCCCGTCCTCCACGCTCACCCAGAGGGCGGCGACGAAACCGGGAAGCGATCCGGTGTGGCCGATCAGGGTACGGCCGTCCTTGCGGATCAGCTGAAGACCGAGCCCGTAGCCTCCCTCCCAGTCCCCCTCCCCGGCCGCGGAGGCCGGGGCCCGCATCTCCGCCACGGAAGCCGCGACGAGCACTCGCTCGTCTCCCGCCGCGAGGAAGGCGGCGAAGCGGGCGAGATCCGCCGCCGTCGACCAGAGCTGCCCGGCCGGCGCCATCAGCCCGAGGTCCTCGGACGGCTCCGGCAGCATCACATCGGCCCACGGGTGCACCGCCCAGCCGCCCGCGTGCGGGGCCACCGGATCGAGCGTCGTACGGCTCATCCCGAGCGGCTCCAGGATCTCGCGCCGCAGCGCCTCCTCCCAGGACACTCCCCGCACGGCCTCGACCAGCGAACCGAGCAGCGTGTAACCGGGGTTCGAGTAGTGGTGGCGGCGCCCCGGCGCCCGGAGGAAGGGCTGCTCCCCCAGGATGTCGGAGAGTTCCGGCCGCAGCGCGGCGGACGAGCGCTCCCACCACTGACCGGGCGTCTCGGCCGCGAGACCGCCGCTGTGCCCGAGGAGCTGAGCGATCGTCACATCTCCGACACCCGTGCCCTTGAGGTGTCGCTCCAGCGGATCGTCGAGGCCGAGGAGCCCCTCGTCCCGCAGCCGCATCACCAGCACGGCGGTGAACACCTTGGTGATCGACCCGATCCTGAACTGGGTGTCGGCGTCCGGCGCGTGTCCGTCCACGCAACTGCGCGAACCGCTCCACACCAACGCTCCGTCACGCACGACGGCCCCCACGAAGGAGGGCGCCCGCCCCTCGGACTGGGCGACCGCCACGCGATGCAGCAGAGCCCGCTCGGTACCGGGCAACAGGCCTTCGAAAGTTGTCGTCATGGGCCCCATCCAACGTGATCTCCCGACCCACGGCCTCCGGATTACCGGTGAGCCGGGGCAGCACGGGATACACGTGCCGGGTCGTTCCCGCGCCGCTCGGGTGTAGGTTCTCCGGTTCGCTGTCATAGGGCGATGCTGTGACCTGCTGTTCTCCCACTTGTCTCAGGCAGTGACGGATGAGTTGAGTCTCAGGTTCGTGGCACTTCGTTCGACCGCCTCCGACGGAGTTCACCAGGTCATGCGCGATTCAGATCGAGGCTCCGAGGGCCTTCCGCAGGAGCTCGCCGAACTCTGCTGGGTGCGTGGTCAGTCCGATGTGCCCGCCGGGGAAGTGCTGGAGCTCCGTGCCGAGACGCTCGGCCAGGAAAGCTGCCGAGCGGTGGGGCAGCTCACCGCGTGAGTCCTGGCCACCGGCGATCACGAGACGGTCCGACACCCCCTCCAGCCGACGGATGTCCGGCGCGTAGGACATGAAGCTGGGCACGATCCGACCGACGAAGTACGGCAGGTTGGCCATCGTCCGCTCGGCCCGCGCCGCTGTTCGGGGCGGAAGCTTGATCTCGGCCTCCGGCTCGGTGGTGTCGCCGTCCTTCTTCACGCCCGCAGCAAACACGGCCATCGCCGGCATGAGCCCCTGGGTACGGAACGTGTCCCGCACCTGTGCGATGAGTGCGCGGTGTTCAGCCGCGTCCGGCAGGACCTCCACCACTGGCGGCTCGTGCACCACAACGCGTGCAATGCGTTCGGGGTGGGCGGTGAGCAGGTGCAGGGCGGCGATCGCGCCCGAGCTGGCGCCGAACACTCGGGCGGCCTCGCCGGGCGACAGCAGTTCCAGCATCCGGAACGCGTCATCGGCGTGCTCGGCCACCTGCTGCTCGGCGTCGGGGTCGTCCAGCGTGCTGCGGGACATGCCGCGCGGGTCGTAGGTCGCGACGGTGTATTCGGCGGCCAGGTCTTCGGCGATGCCGTCGAAGGATGCCGCGCCGCCCGTCCCTCCGGGGATCAACAGCAGGAGCGGCCCCTGGCCTCGCACTTCGTAGTGCAGGGTCGCGCCGTTCACACGCAGGCTGCCGATGGTCGGGTCGGTCATGAGGAGTCTCCTTCTCGGAACGGGGGCCAGTGCTCCAGGAGGGTGTGCAGGGCGTCGAGCGCGCGGATCCAGGACTGCTGCGGCGAACGCTCGTGCGCGAAGCCGCCCGCCGCTTCCAGGGCGACGAACCCGTGGAACGTGCTGCGCAGCAACCGGACGGCGTCGGTCAGGTCCGGCTCGGCCAGTCCGTAGCCGCGCAGCATGCTGTAGGTCAGCTCGACCGCCCGCCGTGGTCCGGGCGCCTCTGCGGCCAGCTCGGGGTCGATCTGGATCGGGGTCTGCGTTGCCATGTAGCGGCCCGGATGCTGGTGGGCGTACTCCCGCCAGGCATTCGCGAAGGCGACGAGCGCGTCTTTGCCTGCTCGCCCGGCGGTCGCCTCCGCGATGCGGATGGTCTTCTCGTCCGCCGCCAGCAGGGCGATCCGACCGCGCAGATCCTCCAGGCCGCGGACGTGCGTGTAGAGGCTCGCGTCCTTCACGCCCAGTCGCCGCGCCACCTGCGACATGGTCACGTGGTCGAGCCCGACGTCGTCCGCCAGCTCTGCGCCCGCGACCGTCACCCGCTCCGCTGTCAGCCCGGCCCGCACCATGCACCCTCCCAAGATCCTTGAGATCCTAGTTTTAACCTAGGGGCCCTAGGAAAACAATCGGGGGGTGCAGGCAACCATGGCGTCCGCGGGATCGCGGACTGCCCTACAAAGGTGTAGGGCCTCGCGGCCTGTGTCGGACGCCGGTCCTGTGGCCTGAGGGTTTGCCCGCTGTCTCACGCCTTGTCGGACGCTCGGCGCCTCAACTCTGTGTCGGAAATCGCAGGTGACGGCGAGCGGCTGCGGCGGCGCAACCCGCCGAACTGGGGTACCGGCAAGAACTGCGTCACCAGCCGCTTCTCACGGTGGGCGCCATGCCATGCCAGCGGCTGCGACCCGTTCCAGAGAGAGGGCGCCCGTCGAGCCAGGCGTTCACGCGACCGATCAGCAGCAGGCAACGGTCACGAGGCCTGCTCGGCGCCCAGTGAATGCCCTGGCGCCCCGGATCCACATCCTCTCCGGACAGGCCCGGGCGTCTCAATGCAAAGCCGGGGAGCAGCGAGAGCGCGGCCGCTACCGTCGGGTCATGGAGACCATCATCACCGCAGTGATAGCTGCGATCGCCGCTGTCAGCGGCGGCCTGATCGGAAGATCCGCTGGGCTTAAGACCGCCCAACTCACCACTGAGGCCGCACGCGCCGCCACGCACTATGCCACCCAGCGCGACACCATCGTCGAGTTCCTCGCTGCCGCCGACAGAGAAATGACACTGGCCTGGGAGGCTGAGGCCGGCCGCGCCGACCACACTGGCTACGCGCACACCCGGGCACAGGACGAAGCGCACCTGACGTCCCGCCGCGCCCTGACGCTGATCGAGTTGACCAACACCCCCGAGGTAGGAGCCCAGGCCCACGCGGTATTGGTCGGCCTGCGTAGGGCACGTGCGGCAAAGGAGTGGGAACCGTTCAAAGCAGCCCGGGCCCGGCTGATCTCCACCGCCCGAACCCACCTGGACGCTCTGTGACCTTTTTCGCCCCGGCAGTTAAGCAGCGCCGACCCAAAGGACGTGCCGTGACACGGCCCGGCCTCCGGCATTCATGTGGAGGGCCCGTCCGTCGTAGTGCGCCAGGGTCAGGGCAGCGACCGTCTCAGGCGACGTCCCGGTGGCGTGCGCGACGGTATTGATCTGCTGCTCGTCGAGGACGATCGTCCAGTCTGCCGGGATGCCCCTGAACTGGTTTCCGGCCCGGTGCCGGACCGGGAAGCCGAGGTGCAGCAGGACATCACCGAGTGCGGTGTCCATCCGTCCGGCCGTTGCCTCCAGCCATGAGTCCAGGGCCTCGCCGGGCAGTGGAGGCAGCCGGATCGGCAGGGTGCGGGCCGGCGTTCTCATGCGGGTCGCCGGCTCCGGGGCCGCAGGCGGCTGGTCAGCCGCTTCTTCTCCAGCGCGGCCTGAAGTTCGAGGCGGGCAGCCTCGGATGCCTCGTCGTTCTTCACCCGGTCCATGAGCTCCTGGTCAAGACGTTCGGCGCCGGCGCGGACCGCCCGCTGGCAGCTGCGGTTGATCAGCGTCATCAGCGAGCCGATGTGTCCGGTGCTGCGGGCGAAGAGGTGGTCCGACAGCTCATCCGCGAGCATGCCGGGTGCTTGTCGGTGAGCACGACGCGCTGTTCGAGGGCCAGCAGCATCTGCCGCCATTCCCGACGTCCGGCCTCCGTATCGATGGTGAACGGACGAAGCCCGAAGCGGGTGGTGCGGCGGCCGGTCTGGGCCAGAGCGGTGTCGCGCCCGTTTGTTCCCTCGCCGAACAGACCCTTCTTCGCGAGCTCGACCCCCACCATCAGCAACGTCACCGGAAACTCGTTGGCGATCCACTTCAGGTGGTTGCTCACCTCGATGCCGCTCTTCTGTCCCCATTTCAAAAAGTGCAGATCGTCCAGAACCACCAGGCGGACCTCGCAGGACGACACGCAGTCCAGCACCCGCCGTCCGAACTGGGCGGTGGTCCCCCGCGTCTGTCCGGGGTGGCCGAAGAACTCCATCATGGCCCGGTTGAGATCCTTCATTCCGGTGTTCCCGGTCAGCCCGACCCGGCAGACGGGGATCCGCTCGTGCCCCTGGCTGGTGAACGCTCCAGACTCCTCGATCTCCCGCTGGTGGAAGTCCCGTGCGAAGGGTGGCACCGAGGTCGTCTTGCCCAGCCCCGGGAACGCATCGACGGCCACCGCCCCCTTGGCCTTGTCGCCGTCCTGCTCGTTGCTGTCGACGATGTCCCATAGGTCTTCATGGAGCTCCGTCAGCTGCGGCGTCTTCACCGGGCCGATGTTCGCGTGCCACTGCCGGCGCTGACGGTCGTAGTCCGCCCGCGCCTGCGTTGCCAGCGACTTCAGTTGCTTTCGGGTCAGCAGGTCAGGCCGGCTGCGGCGAGGGCTCTCGGCGAACACCTTGAATTCCTCCTTCCGCGACAAGGCAAGACTGCCCGGCTGCAGAACGCTGCCGCCGTTCATACGTCCACCAGGGCATCGGCGTAGAAGTCGCTCTCCCCGGCGAGGTCCTCCAGATCAGCCTCGTCATCGTCCCCCGCCTCCGCCGCCACGTCGGGCTCCCGCAGTTCTGCGGTCTGTTCGTCCTGGCCGAGGGCCTTGCGTACGGCGGGAAGCGAGACGACCGTCTCCGCCTCACTCACCGGAAGCTCGATAGCGGCCTGCTCACGCGAGAGCCGCAGGGCCATGCGCCGCTCGGCGATCGTGGTGCCCAGGCCAAGACTCCACCGCTCCAACAAATCAGCGACGGCGAGCCGGTCATCAGGAAAGCGATACTTCGAGGCAGCCAGTTGGCGGGCGAACGTCAGCGCGTCCTCGCTCAGCGGCATCTCGGCCGACGGCGCGTGTTCCCAGAGCAGCGTGTGCCAGGCCCGAGTAGCCGGATCGCGGAAGTAGATCCGAGTGAGTCATCGGGGTCCACCTGGAAGGGCCAGCCGTTCTTGACCGGACTGTCGTAGGGGCTGCGGACTCCCGGCTCGGGCAGGCCGGGGCCGCTGTAGCGGCGACGGCCTATCTCGACCCCGTAGTGCTGGACCGTGCGCCACTTAGTCTGGAGGAACTCAAAGGCGAGATCGCGATCCCGGGGAACCTCGATATGGCCGGCGCGGGCAATGCCGTGCTCGAACATCTTCGCCGGGGACACTCTCAGCCCCGGAAAGCCGGGATCGAGCAGGCTGGAGTGCGGTCGGCAGTGATAGACCGCCGCTGTCCACTCCCGGATGATCGCCTCAAGTTCATCGAGGAAGAAGAACGCGTCGTCCTCCGGGCTCTCGCCCCGCGAGTGGATGTCGGGCCCCTTGTAGCCGGGCACCTGCAGCAGTCCCTCCCGAAGGGTCCGGAAGTAGCGCTCGACCGGCCCCTTGTCGCGGCCCGTCCGCAGCCGGGCAGGCTGGATGGAGATGCCCATCCGTCGGCAGACGCTGGTCAGATGCTCCGAGACGTAGACCTTGCCGTGGTCGACAACCAGCGTCTCGGGAAACCAGAGGCGGCGAGGCCAAGCCCGGTCCGGTGGCGCCTTCGACATCGACCAGGACAGTGCGGGGAATGCCATGCTCGGGCCAGACCGCGTGCCGCGGCCAGTCCCGCCCCGCCAGCCGCGGCCGAAACGACTGGAACAGCACCGCGCTGACATCCACCGCCTTCGTCGAGACCGGAGTCAGCCGGCTCCCCGTGATGCAGCGGGAGTACCAGTCCATCCCGACACTCAACTCGGCCTGAACCCACTTCAGGGTCAGCGGGTCGAACGCGAAGACGTCCAGGCGCGTGGAGTCCATCAGCAGATACCCGCCCGGACGCGTCGGCCGCAACTTGCCGTACGGACCCTCCGGCCGACCAGCGATATCCCGGTTGCGCTTCGTACTCAGCCGGAACAGCGGATGACGTCGCTCCAGCTCCTCCAGAAGGCGGAACGCGGTCGCTCGACTGGGCTGCTGCACCACCCCCTCGCCGAACCGCGCGATCACCCGAGCCCGGGCCGCTCGATCACCACCGTCCGCGACGGCCGCGACTGGTCGGCATGCTCGACCATCACCTCCACCGCGGTCTCCACCCACCGATCATCGACCGCGATCTGCGACTTCCGCGTCGGTCCCTTCCGGGGAGCAAGTCCAGCTTCCCCGTGCTCCCGGAACTCTGCGACCCACCGTTTCAAGGTCCTTAGACCCACACCGAGTTCAGCGATCTTCGCCGCGTATCTGGCTTCCAACGGCTTCTCCGGCGAGTACTCGGAACGAGGTTCCTCATCGCGTGCGAGTTCGGGACTGCCGGACCGATAACCCGTCAGCACCTCACGGACGTGCTCGGCTCATTCCAGAACCTTCTGCTTCTCCACGGCGTCAAGCTGCCCAAGAACCACAGAGGCGATCTCGCACTCGTCGTCCGCCGACGGCCCCGGGCCGTCAGGGCTGATCGCAGCACGGTCGGAGAACAGCAACTCCTTGAGCGACAGCCGCAGAAGCCGCCCTTGACCATCCTTCAAGACCACTTCGTTGCCCCCAGTGGTCGCAGCCATAGCCACCACCTCGACGGTCTCACCGTCGTAGCGGAAGCGCGTACCGACTCCGACGCGAGCCGCCGCCCTGCTCACCCTGCCCTCCTCAGCACATGCGAAGGGCCCAGCAGGCGGTCGAGATCAGTGACGAGAGCCTGCGTCCAGAGCAAATGATGGATGGCGGCGCGAACGTGAGGCTCCGGATGATTCGGCAGACACCTCGCAGCCTGCCCCAGAAGAAGCCCGTCGAGATCCGCGTCCCAGAGCTCCTCCAGAGCCTCGGCTCTGAACAGCCAGTCTCTGCGGTAACCCGCCAGGAACCGGATGTTCTCCAGTTCCACGGCCAGAGGCTCGCTCCAGACCTCGTACTTCCATCCGCGCGATTCCACCACCTCCCGGGTCCAGTCGAAGGTGAACGCCACCTCCGGCTTGGACAACCGATGCAACGGCTTGACGTCGACAACCACCGGCGCCTGCCCGGTGAGCAGGAGGTAGTCCGGGATGTGCTGGCGCACCTTCCCCTCCAGCTCCGCCTTCAGCAGGAAGGGCTGGGCCACGATGCCGCGCACTGACGGATCGAAGTCGGCAAAGAGCAAGCGCGATAGTTCCAGGCGAGACTCATAGATCACGTGGTCGCGCACCGTCGACGACCAATAGGTACCCGAGTAGTGCTTCTGGCCCTTGTACCAGCGGAACGTCCGCCACGGACAAGCCGACTGCAGAAGTTCGACAGACGCCGTACTCCAGTCTTGGTCCTCCACGAGAACACCACGCTGCTGACGGATACTCACCGTCACAGTGACACTGCCCATCGCACACCCCCGGCCCACGGACGATGACCCGCTCAGCCAAGGGTGTCAGCGGAACAACGGTGGGCGGAGCGAGCCAGAATCCCCTCACCCAAAAAGGGTGAACGCTTCGACCAGCCAGTCTCACGAAGACGGCATAAGTGCCATCAATGTGCCATCGGGGCTGAGATTGTGCCGCGAATTTTGAGACCCTACATCGGGCGAGGTCACGTCTGAGCCATGTCCACGAAGCGGGAGTAGTGGCCCTGGAAGGCCACGGTGATCGTGGCCGTGGGGCCGTTACGGTGCTTGCCGACGATGATGTCGGCCTCGCCCGCTCGCGGTGACTCCTTCTCGTAGGCGTCCTCGCGGTGCAGCAGGATGACCATGTCCGCGTCCTGCTCGATCGAGCCGGACTCACGCAGGTCGGAGACCATCGGCTTCTTGTCGGTTCGCTGCTCGGGGCCACGGTTCAGCTGGGAGAGCGCGATCACCGGCAGCTCCAGCTCCTTGGCGAGGAGCTTCAGGTTTCGCGACATGTCGGAGACCTCTTGCTGACGGCTCTCCTGCCGCTTCGAACCACCGGACTGCATCAGCTGCAGATAGTCGATGATGACGAGCTTGAGCCCGTTGCGCTGCTTGAGCCGGCGGCACTTCGCCCGGATCTCCATCATCGACAGGTTCGGGGAGTCGTCGATGTAGAGCGGGGCCTGGGAGACGTCCGGCATCCGGCGGGCGAGCCGGGTCCAGTCCTCGTCGGTCATCGTTCCGGAGCGCATGTGGTGCAGCGCGACCCTGGCCTCCGCCGAGAGCAGACGCATCGCGATCTCGTTGCGGCCCATTTCGAGGGAGAAGATGACGCTGGGCAGGTTGTGCTTGATGGACGCCGCCCGCGCGAAGTCCAGGGCGAGGGTCGACTTACCCATGGCGGGACGCGCCGCGATGATGATCATCTGACCTGGGTGCAGACCGTTGGTGAGCGAGTCCAGGTCGGTGAAGCCGGTGGGCACACCGGTCATCTCACCGCTGCGGGAGCCGATCGCCTCGATCTCGTCGAGCGCCCCCTCCATGATGTCGCCGAGCGGCAGATAGTCCTCGGTGGTCCGCTGCTCGGTGACCGCGTAGATCTCGGCCTGGGCCGAGTTCACGATCTCGTCGACGTCTCCGTCGGCCGCGTAGCCCATCTGCGTGATCTTGGTGCCGGCCTCGACGAGGCGGCGCAGGACGGCCCGCTCGTGGACGATCTCCGCGTAGTACGAGGCGTTGGCCGCCGTCGGTACCGACTGGACCAGGGTGTGCAGGTAGGAGGCGCCGCCGACGCGGGTGATCTCGCCGCGCTTCGTGAGCTCGGCACCGACCGTGATCGGGTCGGCCGGCTCTCCCTTGGCGTAGAGGTCGAGGATCGCGGCGTAGACGGTCTCGTGGGCGGGCTTGTAGAAGTCGTTGCCCTTGATGATCTCCACGACGTCCGCGATGGCGTCCTTGGAGAGCAGCATGCCGCCGAGGACGGACTGCTCGGCGTCGAGGTCCTGCGGGGGAACGCGCTCGAAGCCGGAGAGCCCGCCGTCCCAGGGTCCGCCTTCGCCGCCCCGCTCGTGCTGGTCGTCCCGCCCGCGGCCGCGACCGCGCCCTTCGCCTCGGGTACGGGTGGGCAGTCGGTCGCTCGGTCCGCTGTCGGCCCAAGGGTCGTCCATGGGCTCGGGAATGCTCACCAAGCACCTCCTCCCGTCCGCTCCGCGGACCTCGCCATGCCACTCTTTCTTACGCCACGGGCTTGATCAACGAGTGGCTTTGCGACCGCTTCTGGCGCGTCGGGCGCCGGACCACGGTAGGCCCGCGAGAGGCGTCAGCCAATCTGGTTATCCACAGGCCCTGTGGGTGAAGGGCCTCAGCCTGTGGAGAACTCGCCGGAACCTGTGCACGGACCGGGGGACAGCCATGTGGACAAACTCATAGGACCCTCAACCTCACGGGCCTGACCTGCACTTTTCCCATCCACGGGCTGTGGGGGAGAAAAACTTTTCCCCCTGGACCAAGATCAGAACAAACGACCCACACCCGAAGCACCTTGCCTTCAAGAAGTAAGGATCACAGAGGCATTGCATCGCTTACCTGTGGAAGATTAGATTGACCCCATGACCCAGGCCCCCGCGACGCCCAAGGCCGTCCGCCGACAGCACGACCGTGAGATCGTCTCCCTCGCCCTGCCGGCCTTCGGCGCTCTTGTCGCCGAGCCGCTCTTCCTCATGGTCGACAGCGCCATCGTCGGTCATCTCGGCACCCCCCAGCTCGCGGGTCTCGCGATCGCCGCCGCCCTGCTGTCCACCGCGGTCAGCGTCTTCGTCTTCCTCGCCTACGCCACCACAGCCGCCGTCTCCCGCCGCGTCGGGGCCGGGGACCTCCCGGCAGCGATCCGGCAGGGCATGGACGGCATCTGGCTCGCCCTCCTCCTCGGCGCCGCCGTCGTCGCGCTGACCCTGCCCGCTGCACCCTGGCTCATCGGCCTCTTCGGGGCCTCCGACACCGCCGCACCCTACGCCGTCACGTACCTCAGGATCTCCAGCCTCGGCATCCCCGCCATGCTGGTGGTCCTCGCGGCCACCGGCGTCCTGCGCGGCCTTCAGGACACCCGTACACCGCTCTACGTGGCCATCGGCGGCTTCGCGGCCAACGGCGCGCTCAACGTCGGCCTTGTCTACGGCGCAGGTCTGGGGATCGCGGGCTCGGCCTGGGGCACCGTGATCGCCCAGTGCGGTATGGCCGTCGCCTACCTCGTCGTGGTCGTACGGGGCGCCCGGCGGCACGGAGCCTCCCTCCGCCCCGACGCGGCCGGCATACGCGCCTCCGCCCAGGCCGGCGTCCCACTCCTCGTCCGTACGCTCTCTCTCCGCGCGGTCCTGATGATCGCCACGGCCGTCGCGGCCCGGATGGGAGACGCGGAGGTCGCGGCCCACCAGATCATCCTGTCCCTGTGGAGCCTGATGGCTTTCGCCCTCGACGCGATCGCGATCGCGGGCCAGGCCATCATCGGCCGCTACCTCGGCGCGAACGACGCCGAGGGCGCCCGCCAGGTCTGCCGCCGCATGGTCCAGTGGGGCGTGGCCTCCGGTGTGGTGCTCGGCGCGCTGCTCATCGTCGCCCGCCCCCTGTTCATCCCGATCTTCACCGGCGACACAGCCGTCCAGGACACCCTGCTCCCGGCCCTGCTCGTGGTCGCGCTCTCGCAGCCGATCTCCGGGGTCGTCTTCGTTCTCGACGGCGTCCTGATGGGCGCGGGGGACGGCCCCTATCTGGCCTGGGCCATGCTGCTGACACTCGCCGTCTTCGCCCCGGTGGCCCTGCTGGTCCCGGCGCTCGGCGGCGGTCTGACGGCGCTCTGGTGGGCCATGACGCTGATGATGTCCGTCCGGATGGCCACACTCTGGTTCCGCTCCCGCTCGGGCCGCTGGATCGTCACCGGCGCCACGCGCTGAATGTTTCACGTGAAACGCCCTGTTTCACGTGAAACGAAGCCGAGGTCCCAGCCCCTGGAATCAAGCCCTCAGAAAGAAGCCGTGACACAGCGGAAGGGCCGCACCCCGAGGGGTGCGGCCCTTCCTCACTGCTCAGCGCAGAGCGCCGGCGGCAGCGTTACGCGGCGACGATCTCGACGCCGAGCTTCGCGGCAACGTCGGCGTGCAGACGCACGGACACCTGGTGCGAGCCCAGGGTCTTGATCGGCGAACCGAGCTCGACGCGACGCTTGTCGACGTCGGGGCCACCCGCGGCCTTGATCGCCGAGGCGATGTCGGCCGGGGTCACGGAGCCGAAGAGACGGCCGGCGTCGCCGGAGCGGACGGCCAGGCGCACCTTCGTGCCCTCGAGCTTGGCCTTGATCTCGTTGGCCTGCTCGATGGTCGCGATCTCGTGGATCTTGCGGGCGCGGCGGATCTGCGCCACGTCCTGCTCGCCACCCTTGGTCCAGCGGATGGCGAAGCCACGCGGGACCAGGTAGTTGCGGGCGTAGCCGTCCTTGACGTCGACGACGTCGCCGGCGGTGCCGAGGCCGGAGACCTCGTGGGTCAGGATGATCTTCATTATTCGGTCACCCTTTCCTTATCGCGCGGTGGACGTGTAGGGCAGCAGCGCCATCTCACGGCTGTTCTTGACGGCCGTGGCGACGTCACGCTGGTGCTGCGTGCAGTTGCCAGTCACGCGGCGGGCACGGATCTTGCCACGGTCGGAAATGAACTTCCGCAGCATGTTCGTGTCCTTGTAGTCCACGTACTGGGTCTTGTCCTTGCAGAACGCGCAGACCTTCTTCTTAGGCTTGCGCACAGGCGGCTTCGCCATGGTGTTTCTCCTGTGTGATCAAGAATGGGGGTACGAGCTGCTTCCAGGGAGTGCCCTAGAAGGGGGGCTCGTCCGAGTAGCCGCCGCCGGAGTTTCCACCCCAGCCGCCTCCGCCGCCCTGCTGCTGGCCGCCGCCGGAGGAGGAAGAACCGCCGGTCGCCCACGGGTCGTCGGCGGGAGCCCCGCCACCACCCTGCTGGCCACCACCGGAGTTTCCACCCCAGCTGCCACCGCCGCCGGCCTGCTGGCCGCCGCCGCCCCCGCCGTAACCACCCTGGCCGCCTCGACCGGTGGTCTTGGTGACCTTGGCCGTGGCGTTCTTGAGGCTGGGGCCGACTTCCTCGACATCCAGCTCGTAGACCGTGCGCTTGACGCCCTCACGGTCCTCGTAGGACCGCTGCTTCAGTCGGCCCTGCACGACGACGCGCATGCCTCGCTGAAGCGACTCGGCGACGTTCTCCGCCGCCTGACGCCAGACCGAGCAGGTGAGGAAGAGGCTTTCGCCGTCCTTCCACTCATTGGTCTGACGGTCGAAGGTGCGGGGGGTGGACGCGATACGGAACTTCGCGACCGCCGCACCGGACGGGGTGAAGCGCAGCTCGGGGTCGTCGACAAGATTGCCGACGACCGTGATGACGGTCTCGCCTGCCATGGGGGAACCTCTCGGCGGGATTGCTTCTGGCTGCTTTGCTGCTACTCGGATCCGAAGACCACTGAGCTAGTCGCTCAGTGGGTCTCGGGACGGAGGACCTTGGTCCGGAGGACCGACTCGTTCAGGTTGAGCTGTCGGTCGAGCTCCTTGACGACCGCAGGCTCGGCCTGCAGGTCGATGACCGAGTAGATGCCCTCGGGCTTCTTCTTGATCTCGTAGGCGAGACGACGACGGCCCCAGGTGTCGACCTTCTCGACCTTTCCGTTGCCCTCACGGACGACGGAAAGGAAGTTCTCGATCAGCGGGGAGACAGCGCGCTCCTCGAGATCGGGGTCGAGGATGACCATCACTTCGTAGTGACGCATGTGGAACCCACCTCCTTTGGACTCAGCGGCCACGGTCGTTCCGTGGCAGGAGGGTCGTGATGCGTAAGCAACGGTATCCGCCACCACTGACAGTCCCCCTCGTGAACGAGGGGCACTGCCGGGATCCAGACGGACCAGGGCAGACACCGGCGCAGACCGTACAGAGTACCCGCTCATCGCCCTGCGGTTGAAATTCACTGGTGAGGGGACGCAATCTGTACACAACGGATGTCGGCGGCGCTACGATGCGCCGCCTTCCGGCAGCTACGCCAGGAGGTGCCCCATGGCACAGGCAATGCGACCCGACCCCGGCCACTCCCTCTTCGCCACCGACGGCAAACCGCACCCCATCCAGGACGCCCTGGTCGGAGTGACGCTGGTCCTCGGCGTCATCGCCTTCATCACCGCGCAGTTCCACAGCCTGCACCTGCTGAGCTCCTGGACGGGGCTCATCGGCATCCTGACCGGCGGCTACGGACAGTTCATCTCCGTGACGACACGCGAGCGCTTCCTGCTGATCCTCGGACTCGGCGCGTCGGCGTTCGGCTTCTACCTCGGCATGGCCCACGGCGGGCTCTTCGGCGGGGTCGTCAGCTGAGTCCAGGGCCACGTCAGGACGCACACACCCACTTCGGGGCGCTCCTCGGTCACAGTAGGCTTCGGCGCGAGAGCCGGAGCCCCTGACCGATGGGGACACACCTGCCGAGGAGCGCCCCGCATGAGCCTGACCCTGAGGACCATCAGCCGTGAGCAGCATCTGGCGTACATCCAGAGCCAGCCCTCGGCGAGCCACTGCCAGGTCCCGGCGTGGGCTGATGTGAAGACCGAGTGGCGCTCGGAGAACCTCGGCTGGTTCGACAAGAACGGCGAGCTCGTCGGCGTCGGCCTGGTGCTCTACCGCCAGCTCCCGAAGATCAAGCGCTACCTGGCCTATCTGCCCGAGGGCCCGGTCATCAACTGGCACGCGCCCAACCTCGACGACTGGCTGACGCCGATGCTGGCGCACCTCAAGCAGCAGGGCGCCTTCTCGGTGAAGATGGGCCCGCCGGTCGTCATCCGGCGCTGGGACTCCGCCGCGATCAAGTCCGGCATCCAGGACCCCGACGTCAAGCGCCTCAAGGACGTCGAGGCCACCCACATCGAGCCGCGTGCCTTCGAAGTCGCGGACCGGCTGCGGAAGATGGGCTGGCAGCAGGCCGAGGACGGCGGCGCCGGCTTCGGCGACGTGCAGCCCCGCTACGTCTTCCAGGTCCCGCTCGCGAACCGCTCGCTCGACGATGTCCTCAAGGGCTTCAACCAGCTGTGGCGCCGCAACATCAAGAAGGCCGAGAAGGCCGGTGTCGAGGTCGTCCAGGGCGGCTACGAGGACCTTGCCGAGTGGCAGCGGCTCTACGAGATCACGGCCGTCCGCGACCACTTCCGGCCGCGCCCGCTCTCGTACTTCCAGCGCATGTGGACCGTCCTCAACAGCGAGGACCCCAACCGCATGCGGCTCTACTTCGCACGCCACAACGGCGTGAACCTCTCCGCGGCGACGATGCTCGTCGTCGGCGGCCACGTCTGGTACTCCTACGGCGCCTCCGACAACATCGGCCGTGAGGTCCGGCCCTCGAACGCGATGCAGTGGCGCATGCTGCGCGACGCCTACGCTATGGGCGCGACCGTCTACGACCTGCGGGGCATCTCGGACTCGCTCGACGAGACCGACCACCTCTTCGGGCTCATCCAGTTCAAGGTGGGCACGGGCGGCGAGGCCGTCGAGTACGTCGGCGAGTGGGACTTCCCGCTGAACAAGCTGCTGCACAAGGCGCTCGACATCTACATGTCGCGCCGCTGACCCGTGCCGTGCCGCTGACGTTTCCGTAGTCTCGTACATACCTTTGATACACCGCTGCCATCAGAAAGGTTCCGGGCCGGCCATGGCGCTCTCCCTCTACGTCGACACCGCTCGCTGGCGCGCGCACCAGAAGACGGTCATCGACCAGTTCCCCGGTGTCATCCCGGTCTGCAAGGGCAACGGCTACGGCTTCGGACACGAACGCCTCGCGGACGAGGCGGCCCGGTTCGGCGCCGACATGCTCGCCGTGGGCACCACGTACGAGGCCGCGCGGATCAAGGACTGGTTCAGCGGCGACCTGCTGGTCCTCACCCCCTTCCGCCGGGGTGAGGAACCGGTTCCGCTGCCCGACCGGGTCATCCGTTCCGTGTCGTCCGTGGACGGCGTCCACGCCCTGGTGGGGGCCCGGGTCGTCATCGAGTGCATGAGCTCGATGAAGCGGCACGGCGTCCGCGAGGAGGAGCTCCAGCAGCTCCACTCCGCCATCGAGGACGTCCGCCTGGAGGGCTTCGCGCTCCACCTCCCGCTGGACCGCCCGGACGGCACCGACGCCGTCGAGGAGGTCATCGGCTGGATGGACCGGCTGCGGGCCGCCCGGCTGCCGCTGCACACCATGTTCGTCAGCCACCTGCGGGCCCAGGAACAGGCGCGGCTCCAGCAGCAGTTCCCGCAGACCCGCTTCCGCGCCCGCATCGGCACCCGGCTGTGGCTGGGCGACCACGAGGCCACGGAGTACCGCGGCGCGGTCCTCGACGTGACCCGGGTCTCCAAGGGCGACCGCTTCGGCTACCGCCAGCAGAAGGCCGCGTCGGACGGCTGGCTGGTCGTCGTCGCCGGCGGCACCTCGCACGGTGTGGGCCTGGAGGCCCCCAAGGCCATGCACGGCGTCATGCCGCGCGCCAAGGGCGTCGCACGGGCCGGTCTCGCCACCGTCAACCGGAACCTTTCGCCTTTCGTCTGGGCCGGGAAGCAGCGCTGGTTCGCCGAACCGCCGCACATGCAGGTGTCGATCCTGTTCGTGCCGGCCGACGCCCAGGAGCCCCGGGTCGGCGACGAGCTCGTGGCTCATCTGCGCCACACCACGACGCAGTTCGACCGGCTCGTCGAGCGCTGAGCCGGCCGGTCGCCCCTCACCCCCGGGAGCTCAGCTCCTGGGGGTTCCCCATTCCACCAGCAGCCCGTCCTCGGCGGCCGGGGCCGCGTGCCGGGCCGGATGGGCGGCCCTGCCCGCCACGAAGACGTCCTCCGCGCCGTCCAGGACGCCTCCGGAGGGGTCGTCGGCGCCGTCCTGCCGGACCGGGTCCTTCTCGGGCGTGAGGATGTCGCGTACGACCATCACGCACAGGTACAGGGTCCCGAGCAGGTGCAGCACGATCGCGAACTGGTAGCCGTCCACCGGCAGACCCTGCTTGTTGCCGCTGGTCGTGAACGCCAGGTACATCCAGACGCCCACGAAGTACATGACCTCGCACGTCTGCCAGACCAGGAAGTCGCGCCAGCGCGGCCGGGCCAGCGCCGCCAGCGGCACCAGCCACAGCACGTACTGCGGTGAGTAGACCTTGTTGGTCAGGACGAACGCGGCGACGATCAGGAACGCCAGCTGGACGAAGCGGGGCCTGCGGGGCGCCGTGAACGCCAGGTAGGCGAGCCCGCCGATCGCCGCCAGCATCAGCAGCAGCGCGTACAGGTTGGCCTGGCCCGGCGTTATCGCGTCGCCCGTCCGCTGGCTGACCAGCAGCCAGATCGAACCGAAGTCGACGTTCCGGTCCCGGCTGAAGAGGTAGAACTGCTTCCAGCCCTCGGGGGCGAGCAGCATCACGGGCAGGTTCACCACCAGCCACGCGCCGCCGGCGGCCAGCACCGCCGTCCCGTACTCCCGCCACTTCCCGGCCCGCCAGCAGAGCAGCAGCAGTGGGCAGAGGAGCAGTATCGGGTAGAACTTGGCGGCGGTGGCCAGGCCGAGCAGGATCCCGAAGGCCAGCGGCCGTTCGCGCGACCACATCAGGATCGCGGCGGCCGTCAGCGCGACGGCCAGTATGTCCCAGTTGATCGTCGCGGTCAGCGCGATCGAGGGCGCCAGGGCGACGAGCAGCCCGTCCCAGGGCCGCAGCCGGTGCGTCCGGGCCACACAGACCGCGAGAACGGCCGCGCAGACCATCAACAGACCCGCGTTGGCCAGCCAGTACGACTGCTCGCGCTGCATCGTGTCGCCGCCGCCCGGCGTCAGCCAGGCCGCGACCTCCATGAAGAGCCCGGTCAGGACCGGGTACTCGAGGAACGGTATGTCGCCGCCCAGCCGGTCGAAGTAAGGCACCAGGCCCTCGGCGAAGCCCCGCCCCGTGAAGAGGTGCGGGATGTCCGAGTAGCAGGCGTGGGTGTACTGGGAGGTCGTGCCCCGGAACCAGGCCCAGTTGTAGCAGGGCAGCTTCTGCACCATGCCGAGCGCGAACATGCCGATGGCCACGAGGGCGATCACCCGCACCGGCGAGAACTGCCCGGTGCCGGTCTTCGCCCGGCGGCCGTAGGGGCCGCCGATCAGTTCGCTGCCCGCGGCGGCCACCTTGTCCCGGTGGGTGGGGACGACCGTCTGCGAACGGCCCTGGGGCCGGTCCTGCGGCGCGCTCGTCTTCTTGAGGCTCGGCATGGGGGACATCCTGCCGTACGGCTCCGGGAAAACGGCGAGGGCCGCCGCGGCCGGCCCGTACTGAAAGGTACGGATCGGACGCGACGGCCCTCACCTCACGCGTCGTCGGGGGACCGGGGAGTGCCCCGGCGGAGGGTCAGGGGACCCAGACCCCGCTGCCGGGTTTGCCGTTACCCCCGCCCGGACCGTTCCCGTCGTCCGTCGGCGTGCCGGTCCCGGTCGGTGTGCCGGTGGACGGTGGCGCGGTGGTGGGCTCCCCGGTATTGCCGCCGGGATCGCCCGGCTCCTCCGTGCAGCCCCAGCCCCAGACACCACAGGTCGTCTTGCCCGGCTTCGGCGTCCGCGTGTTGGTCGGGGCGGTCGTCGTCGGCGGCGGCGTGGTGGTCGGCGCGGACGTCGTGGGCGTGGCCGAGGTCTCGGTCGGGGTCGGGGTGGCCGTCGGGGTCGGCGTCGGGCTGGCTGCGCCACCGCCGAAGACGGGCTTGGCGCCTTCCAGCTTCTCGGGCTTCGGGAAGCTCTTGTCCGGGTCGTTCTTCACGGCCTCGGTCATGTAGTCCTGCCAGATCCGCGACGGGAACGACGAACCGTGGATCTGCGGCTGGTCACCCGTGCCGTACATCTCCTGGAACTCGCGCTTCTTCTTCGTCTCGTCGTCGTCGAACCGGTACATGTCGATCGCGGTCGACAGCTGCGGGGTGTATCCGACGAACCAGGCCGACTTGTTGCCGTCGGTGGTACCGGTCTTGCCGGCCACCTGGCGACCCGGGATCCGCGCCTTCGTACCGGTGCCCTCGTCGTCGTCCACGACGGAACGGAGGACGTCGGTGACGTTGTTGGCGACAGCCGGGGTGAAGGGGGTCTTGGTCTCCGTCTTGTGCTGATGGATGACCTCGCCCTCCTTCTTCACTGTCTCCACCGAGTAGGGGTCGTTCTGCTTGCCCTCGTTGGCGAAGGTCGCGTAGGCGCCGGCCATGCGGATGGCGCTCGGGCTGGAGATGCCGAGCGAGAAGGAGGGCACCTCGCCCCCGACGAGCGAGTCGGGGCGCAGGCCCGCGTCGACGGCGGCCTGGCGGACCTTGTCGATGCCGATGTCCATGCCGAGCTGCACGTACGGCGAGTTGGCCGACTTGACCATGGCGCGACGCAGGGTCATGTCCTTGTAGTCCGCGTTGTCGTCATTGGTCTGGAGCCACTCCTTGCCCTTCTCGTCCTCCCAGATCTCGCCGTTGTACTTGCGGATCTTCAGCCCGTTCTTGCCGGAGTAGCGGCTCTTGTCCGGGTCCACGATCGTGCGGCTGGAGGCGTCCTGGACCGGCCCCAGGGACTTGTCCCGGACGCCGTCCCTCATCGCGGAGGCGAGGACGAACGGCTTGAACGTCGATCCGACCTGGGCACCGGTGTTGTCGGCGTTGCTCCGGAAGTGCTTGGTCGCGTCCACGCCGCCGTAGAGAGCGACGATCTTCCCGGTCGCCGTGTCGACGGAGGCGCCGCCGAACTGCACGTTCGTGTCCGTCTTGGGCCGCTTCTTCGGGTCGATGTATTCCTTCAGGATCTTCGTGACCGACTTCTCGAGAGCATCCACCTTCGGCTTTTGGAAGGTGGTGTAGATCTCGTAGCCGCCACGCTCCAGATCCTGCTCGGTGATACCGAACTGGGCCTTGATGTTGGCCTTCGCGGTGGTGACCAGATAGCCGATCTGACCGCTGAGGTTGGCGCTCTTCTTGGGCTTCTCGACCTTGGGGAACGCCGTGTACTTCGCGCGCTCCTCGGCCGGGAGGTGCCCGTCCTTCTGCATCTCGTCGAGGATCCAGGACCACCGCTCGGTGGCCCGCACGGTGTTCTTCTCGGGCGTGGCCTCGGAGTCGATCTCGGGGTATCCGGCGGGGTCGTAGTACGTCGCGCCCTTGAGCACCGCGGCGAGCAGCGCCGACTGACTGGGGTTGAGCTTCTCGGCGTCGACGTTGAAGTACGCGCGGGCCGCCGCCTGAACACCGTAGGCGCCACGTCCGTAGTACGCGGTGTTCAGATAGCCGGCGAGAATCTCGGGCTTCTCGACCTCGCCGCCGACCTTCATGGAGATGAAGAGTTCCTTCACCTTCCGGCTGAGGGTCTGCGACTGGTCGTCAAGACGGTTGTTCTTCACGTACTGCTGGGTGATCGTCGAACCACCCTGGGTCTCGCCGCCCTTGGCCATGTTCCACACGGCACGGCCGATACCCATGGGGTCGATTCCGGAGTCGTCCCAGAAGGTCTTGTTCTCCGCCGAGATCACGGCGTTCTGCATCGATTTCGGGATCTGCTCGAACGTGACGATCTGGCGGTTCGCGCCGCTGCCCGTCGCGACCATCCGGGTCTTGTCGGACCAGTAGTAGATGTTGTTCTGCGACTTCGCGGTCAGTGCCTCGTTGGGGATGTCCACCTGCGAGTACGCGATCGCGGCCGCGCCCATCATGCTGGCCATGAAGAACAGGAACGTACCCGTCACGAGCTTCCACGACGGCATCCAGCGACGCCAGCCGTACTTTCCGTAGCGGGGGTAGTCGATGATCCGCTTCTTGCCCGGCGGACGTCCGCCCGCGCCACGGCCGGGACCGCTGCCGCGGCCGCCACCGCCGCCACCTCGCCGTCCGCCACCGGGACCCCCGGGACCGGCCTCGGCCCCCTTCCGGCGGCTGCCGCGCTGGGCAGCCCTGCGGGCCTCCGCGCGACCCCCGTAGGGCCGCTGCTCCTCCCCGGCGGAGGAAGGAGGCCCGTACGAGGCCGAAGGGGCCCCCGTACCGACGTCTTGCGTGGGGGCCGACCTGCGGCCCACCGGCTGCTGGGCAGCGCGCCGTGCCGCCGCGCGACCGCCCGTCGGCGGCTGCTGCGGCGGCATTTTGCGACGATGCTCGCTCATCGAACGACTACTCCTCGGGCAGGCGCGAACGCCTGGAAGCGGCAGTTGAGTTCCGGTCCCCCCGAAATGCGCACGGCCGGAGCCCCATCGGAGGCCCCTCCGTATCGCAGCCGGTCACCCGGAGCACTGACGCCCCTCGGCAGCGCTCGGTTCCCGGTGTTCTGCATGCGGCACAGCCTACGCACGGCCAAAACCCACCTAGGGCCGGAGTTCACCCCAAATCAGGCAAGTCGAACGCTGTGAATTGACGATGTGACGCCGGTCACGGCGGGCCCACTTGTCGGGATCTTCGGGCCGTTCTATCGTGCTGATGTATCGAGTCGATACATCAGCACGGCATAAGGACCCCGAAGGCGGAGGAGGAGGCGACGAATGAGCAGACGCTCCGGCATCCTCGAGTTCGCCGTCCTCGGCCTGCTGCGCGAGGCTCCGATGCACGGGTACGAGCTGCGGAAGCGCCTCAACACCTCGCTGGGCGTCTTCCGGGCCTTCAGCTACGGGACGCTGTATCCCTGCCTCAAGACGCTGGTCACCAACGGCTGGTTGATCGAGGAACCGGGCAGCGCTCCCGAGGAAGCCCTCGCCGCTTCACTCGCAGGACGCCGAGCCAAGATCGTCTACCGGTTGACGGCCGCGGGTAAGGAGCACTTCGAGGAGCTCCTGTCCCACACCGGCCCGGACGCCTGGGAGGACGAGCACTTCGCCGCACGCTTCGCCTTCTTCGGGCAGACCGAGCGCGAGGTGCGGATGCGGGTCCTGGAGGGCCGCCGCAGCCGGCTGGAGGAGCGCCTGGAGAAGATGCGCGCCTCCCTGGCACGCACCCGCGAGCGCCTCGACGACTACACGCTTGAGCTGCAGCGCCACGGCATGGAGTCCGTGGAGCGCGAAGTGCGCTGGCTGAACGAGCTCATCGAGAGCGAGCGGGCAGGGCGGGATCAGCGATCCGGCCCCGACGCCCCCGCTCTGCACGACAACGATTCTGGAGAAACGGGCGGCCTGCCCCGGCACGGGGGCAGTACCCGGCCGGATCCGTCCGACGACACCACCAAGTGAAACCCTGCGCACAGCAGGGCTTCCACGATCACACAGGGAGCAACCGGAATGGGTTCGGTTCGCGTAGCCATCGTCGGCGTGGGCAACTGCGCCGCCTCGCTGGTTCAGGGCGTCGAGTACTACAAGGACGCCGACCCGGCGGCCAAGGTCCCCGGCCTGATGCACGTCCAGTTCGGCGACTACCACGTCCGTGACATCGACTTCGTCGCGGCCTTCGACGTCGACGCGAAGAAGGTCGGCCTCGACCTCTCGGACGCCATCGGCGCCAGCGAGAACAACACCATCAAGATCTGCGACGTCCCGAACAAGGGCGTCACGGTCCAGCGCGGTCACACCCTCGACGGTCTCGGCAAGTACTACCGCCTGACCATCGAGGAGTCCGCCGAGGAGCCGGTGGACGTCGTCCAGATCCTCAAGGACCGCGAGGTCGACGTTCTCATCTGCTACCTGCCGGTGGGTTCCGAGGACGCGGCGAAGTTCTACGCGCAGTGCGCCATCGACGCCAAGGTCGCCTTCGTCAACGCCCTTCCGGTCTTCATCGCCGGCACCAAGGAGTGGGCTGACAAGTTCACCGAGGCGGGCGTCCCGATCGTCGGCGACGACATCAAGTCCCAGGTCGGCGCGACCATCACGCACCGCGTGATGGCGAAGCTGTTCGAGGACCGCGGTGTCCGTCTTGAGCGCACGATGCAGCTCAACGTCGGCGGCAACATGGACTTCAAGAACATGCTCGAGCGCGACCGCCTCGAGTCCAAGAAGATCTCCAAGACCCAGGCCGTCACCTCGCAGATCCCCGACCGCGAGCTGGGCGAGAAGAACGTCCACATCGGGCCCTCGGACTACGTGGCCTGGCTGGACGACCGCAAGTGGGCGTACGTGCGCCTCGAGGGCCGCGCCTTCGGCGACGTTCCGCTGAACCTTGAGTACAAGCTCGAGGTGTGGGACTCCCCGAACTCGGCGGGTGTCATCATCGACGCCCTGCGCGCCGCGAAGATCGCCAAGGACCGCGGCATCGGCGGCCCCATCCTCTCCGCGTCGAGCTACTTCATGAAGAGCCCGCCGGTGCAGTACTTCGACGACGAGGCCCTGGCCAACGTCGAGAAGTTCATCAAGGGTGAGGTCGAGCGCTAAGCGCCGCACGCTTGTCGATCGAGGGTCCCCGCGGCACTGCCCGGGGGCCCTCTTCGTGTGTGAGTCTTGCTGCCATGTCCGTCGTACGTGATCTGCGCGTACTCCTGCGCCTGACGAACTTCCGCCGCCTGCTCGCCGTCCGGCTGCTCTCCCAGTGCGCCGACGGCGTCTACCAGGTGGCCCTGGCCACGTACGTCGTGTTCTCCCCCGAGAAGCAGACCTCCCCCGCGGCGATCGCCTCCGCCATGGCGGTCCTCCTGCTGCCCTACTCGCTCGTCGGGCCCTTCGCGGGGGTGCTCCTCGACCGCTGGCAGCGCCGCCAGGTCTTCCTGTACGGCAACCTCCTGCGGGCCCTCCTCGCCGGCGGCACCGCCGTACTCATCCTCGCTTCCGTGCCCGACTGGCTCTTCTACGCCTCCGCGCTCTCCGTCACGGCCGTCAACCGCTTCGTCCTCGCGGGGCTCTCGGCCTCGCTTCCGCGTGTCGTCGACGACGAACGGCTGGTCGTGGCGAACTCGCTCTCGCCCACCGCCGGCACCCTCGCCGCGACCGTCGGTGGCGGACTCGCCTTCGGTATCCAGCTCGTCGCCGACAAGTCCGACGCTGCCGTGGTGGCCTTCGGTGCCGTCCTCTATCTCTGCGCCGCCCTCGCCTCGCTACGGATGTCCCGGGAGCTCCTGGGCCCCGATCCGGCCCTCGTGCCGCAGCGGCTCAGCTCCGCCCTGAGCTCCACGGCCCGAGGACTGGGCGAGGGACTGCGGCATCTCTCGGAGCGACGGCCCGCCGCTCGCGCTCTCGCCGCGGTGGGTCTCATGCGCTTCTGTTACGGCGCCCTGCTCGTCACCGTCCTCATGCTCTGCCGCTACGACTGGGGCTCCACGGAGTCCGAAGGGCTCGGGCTCCTCGGAATCGCCGTCGGGGCCTCGGGCGCGGGATTCTTCGCGGCGGCCCTGCTCTCCCCGTGGGCAGTGGGACGACTCGGGCCCTTCGGCTGGATGACGGTGTGCGCGGCGACGGCCGCGGTCCTCGAACCGGTGCTGGGCCTGACCTTCGCCCCGATGCCCTTCTTCGTCGCCGCCTTCGTCCTCGGACTCACCACCCAGGGTTCCAAGATCGCGACGGACACGGTGGTGCAGACCTCGGTGGACGACGCCTACCGAGGCCGGGTCTTCGCGCTGTACGACGTGTTGTTCAACGTGGCCTTCGTGGCCGCGGCCGGAGTCGCGGCACTGATGCTGCCGCCCGACGGCCGTTCCGCACTGCTGGTCGTTCTTGTGGCCGTGATCTACGCGGTGATCGCACTGGCCTTGCGAGGGGAACGCACGGAGGGGTGATGTTTCACGTGAAACATCACC
>NZ_LIPQ01000419.1:1070-1721 GCF_001418135.1 Streptomyces aureus | reverse complement strand
CGGCGCCCCCTGGGCGCGCCACGCACCCTGAGGACCCCATGGTTCCCGTACCGGCCCCGCACCCCGTCCCCGTCCGTCGCGAGCACGATCTGCTCGGCGACCGGGACGTTCCCGCCGACGCCTACTGGGGTGTCCACACCCTGCGAGCCACCGAGAACTTCACCGTCACCGGCACGCCCATATCCGTCTACCCGCTCCTGATCGACGCGCTCGCCGCCGTCAAGGAGGCCGCCGCCCGCGCCAACGAGGAACTGGGNNCAACATGAACGCCAACGAGGTCGTCGCCAACCGCGCGCTGGAACTCCTCGGCCACGCCAAGGGTGACTACGGCCGTCTCCACCCCAACGAAGACGTCAACCTGGGCCAGTCCACCAATGACGTCTACCCGACCGCCATCCGCATCGCGGCGATCGGCGCCGCCCGTGAACTCCTCCTCGCCATGGCCGTGCTCCAGGACGCCTTCGCCGCCAAGGCCCTGGAGTTCCGCGACGTCGTCAAGATGGGCCGCACCCAGCTCCAGGACGCGGTGCCCATGACACTGGGTCAGGAGTTCTCCACGTACGCCGTGATGCTGGAGGAGGACCGCAGCCGGCTCGCCGAGGCCGTCGAGCTCATCCACGAGATCAACCTCGGGGCCACCGCCATCGGCAC
>NZ_LIPQ01000419.1:0-1061 GCF_001418135.1 Streptomyces aureus | reverse complement strand
GCCCGCCGCACCCTCGCCGAGCTGACCGGCCTGCCGCTCGTCACCTCCGCCAACCTGATCGAGGCCACTCAGGACTGCGGCGCCTTCGTCCAGCTCTCCGGAGTCCTGAAGCGCATCGCGGTCAAGCTCTCCAAGACCTGCAACGACCTGCGGCTGCTGTCCTCCGGACCGCGCGCGGGGCTCAACGAGATCAACCTGCCGCCGGTCCAGGCCGGTTCCAGCATCATGCCCGGCAAGGTCAACCCGGTGATTCCCGAGGTCGTCAACCAGGTCGCCTTCGAGGTGATCGGCAACGACATCACCATCACCATGGCCGCCGAGGCCGGGCAGCTCCAGCTCAACGCCTTCGAACCGGTCATCTTCCACGCCCTGTCGAAGAGCCTCCTCTCCCTGCGCGCCGCCTGCCTGACCCTCGCCGACCGCTGCGTCAGCGGCATCACCGCCAACACCGAGGCGCTCCGGGCGGCCGTCGAGAACTCCATCGGCCTCGCCACCGCGCTCAACCCGCATCTCGGCTACACCGCGGCCACGGCCATCGCGCAGGAGGCGCTCGCCACCGGGCGCGGAGTCGTCGAACTCACCCTGGAGAAGGGCCTCCTGCCTGCCGAACGCCTCGCCGAGCTGCTCACCCCCGAGCGCCTCACCGGAGCCCCGGGCCCGGCCCTGGCCTGACCTCGCCGCCTCCTCGGCCCCCNNTGACCGGAGCTGAGGGGGCCGCGCAGGCGTGCCCGGCCTGAAGTTACCCGTCGGTTTCTCGTGACTTCCCCGATAGTCGACAGTAGAACATGTTCCCATTCGCCCCTGAGTGAGGAACATCACATGAGCGAACACCCCCTGCCCGCAAGGGGAATCGGAGGCGTCAGCCGCCGCCGATTCCTCGCGGGAACAGGTTCTGTTCTCGGTGCTGCCGCCCTCGTCGGTCACGGCACCCCGGCCCACGCCGAAGCCCGCCTCGCCGACACCCCCATCCCCACCGGCGCCCACGTGCCCGCCCTCGTCGTCGGCACCGGATACGGCGGCTCCGTCGCCGCCCTCCGGCTCGCCCGCGCGGGCGTCGCCGT
>NZ_LIPQ01000418.1 GCF_001418135.1 Streptomyces aureus | reverse complement strand
TGGGGCGTGCGCGACACCGATTCCTGGCGAGCCGAGCACACGCCGCTGCTGTTCAACGGCGACGGCAGCAAGAAGCCCGCCCACACCTCCGTCCTCAACGCGCTCAACGCCGTCTCCCCCAACCCCACTCCGACCCCCTCCCCCGGCTCCGGAGCGATCAGGGGAGTCGCCTCGGGCCGCTGCCTGGACGTACCCGGTGCCGTGACCACCGACGGCACCCAGCTCCAGCTGTGGGACTGCAACAACCGCACCAACCAACAGTGGACCCACACCTCCACGGGTGAGCTCAGGGTCTACGGCGACAAGTGCCTGGACGCCGCCGGCACCGGCAACGGCGCCAAGGTGCAGATCTACGGCTGCTGGGGCGGCGACAACCAGAAGTGGCGCCTCAACTCCGACGGAACCATCGTCGGCGTCCAGTCCGGCCTCTGCCTCGACGCCGCCGCCAACGGCACCGCCAACGGCACCCTGATCCAGCTCTACTCCTGCTGGAACGGCGGCAACCAGCGCTGGACGCGCACCTGACCCGCTGCGGCGCACCAGGGAGGGGAGTCAGGATGATCCTGGCTCCCCTCGGCGCGGTCAGGCAGAGGGAGGGTTGCCGTAGTAGGCGTCGGGGCCGTGCTTGCGCGTGAAGTGGCGGTCCAGCACGTGTTGCGGGGGCTCGACCGTGCCCAGGGCGATGGTGTGGAGGGCCATCTCGGCCACCGCCTCGCAGATGATGGCATGCTCCAGGGACGTGGTGGCGTCGGCGCCCCAGGTGAACGGGCCGTGGTGGGCGACCAGGGCGCCCGGGACCTCCCGGGCCCGTGTGTCGTCGCTGCCCAACAGGTCCACGATGACCTGGCCGGTGTTGTACTCGTAGTCCGTGGCGCACTGCAGGGGGGTGAGGGCCGCGGTGACGGGGACGGGACCGTTGAAGGTGTCCGCGTGGGTCGTACCGAGCACCGGTATCGGACGCCGGGCCTGGGCGAAGGCGACGGCGTGGGTGGAGTGCGTGTGGGTCACGCCTCCGATGGAGGGGAAGGCCAGGTAGAGGCTCCGATGAGTCTCCGTGTCGGTGGACGGTCGCAGGTGGCCTTCCACGACGCTTCCGTCGGACAGGGAGACGACGACCAGGTCCTCCTCGCCCAGCACGTCGTAGGCCACGCCCGAGGGCTTGATGACGAAGACACCGGCTTGTCGGTCCACACCGCTCACGTTGCCCCAGGTGAGAGTGGCGAGCCCGGCTCGGGGGATGCGGAGGTTGGCCTCCAGTACCTCTCGGCGCAGTTCCTTGGAAACGGCGGTGCTCACGGAGGGCTCCGTCCTGGTGGGAGGGGTGGCGGGGGTGCTCACAGGCTCTGGGCCAGACGGTGGTAGGCCTGGTTCCAGCGCAGCTCGCGCGTGAAGCGCCGGATGGTGGTGTCCTCGTCGATGACGGCGAGTTCGGTCCGCAGCATCTCGGCGAGGTCGTCGAGCTCCTCGCCGCCGAGGGCGGTGGTCAGGACGGTGTGGTGCGGTGCTCCGGCCGTCAGCCAGGCCTCGGTGGAGGTGCGCAGGTCGGGGCGGGGGCGCCAGACGGCTCGGGCGACGGGGAGCTTCGGCAGCGGCTCGGGCGGCGCGACGACGTCGATGTGGTTGGCGACGAGGCGGAACCGGTCGCCCATGTCGGCGAGACCGACGACGACGGCCGGACCCGGGTCCGCGTCGAAGACGAGGCGGACCGGGTCCTCTCGTCCGCCGATGCCGAGCGGGTGGAGCTCGCAGGTGGGCGTGGCCGTGGTGAGGGAGGGGCAGACCTCGAGCATGTGGGCGCCGAGGATGAGCTCCTGGCCGGGCGTGAGGTCGTAGGTGTAGTCCTCCATGAAGGAGGTACCGCCGGGCAGGCCGTGGGCCATCGCCTTCAGTGTGCGCAGCAGGGTGGAAGTCTTCCAGTCACCTTCGCCGCCGAAGCCGTAGCCGTCCGCCATCAGGCGCTGCACGGCGAGGCCGGGCAGCTGGCGCAGGCCCCCGAGGTCCTCGAAGTTGGTGGTGAAGGCGCGGAACCCGCCTTCGGTGAGGAAGGTACGCAGGCCGGCTTCGATGCGGGCGGCATGGCGCAGGGAGTCGTGACGCTCGCCGCCGGGCCGCAGCTCGGGCGCGAGGGCGTAGAGGTCCTGGTACTCCTTGACGAGGTCGGCGACGGTGTCGTCGGGAGCGGCGTCGACCGCGGCGACGAGGTCGTTGACGCCGTACGTGTTGACCGAGACCCCGAACCGCAGCTGTGCCTCGACCTTGTCGCCTTCGGTGACGGCGACGTCGCGCATGTTGTCGCCGAACCGGGCGAGTTTGAGGGTGGTGAGTTCTGACCGGCCGATGGCGGCGCGTGCCCATCCGGCGATGCGGTCGACGACGTCGGGGGTGGAGACGTGGCCGGCCACGGTCTTGCGCGGGACACCGAGGCGGGTCTGGACGAAGCCGAACTCGCGGTCGCCGTGGGCGGCCTGGTTCAGGTTCATGAAGTCCATGTCGATGGTGGACCACGGCAGTTGGCGGTTGGCCTGGGTGTGCAGGTGCAGCAAGGGCTTGCTCAGGGCATCGAGGCCGGCGATCCACATCTTGGCCGGGGAGAAGGTGTGCATCCAGGCGATCAGGCCGATGCAGCGGTCGTCCGCGTTGGCCTCCAGGCAGACCGCGCGGATGGCGGCCGCGTCGGTGAGGACCGGCTTCCACACCAGGCGGACGGTCATCCGGGGCTGCCCGGCGAGGGTGTCGCAGATGGCGCGGGACTGGTCGGCGACCTGGGCCAGGGTGTCGTCGCCGTAGAGGGCCTGGCTTCCGGTGAGAAACCAGATCTCGCGGTCGGGCTGGGCGAGCGTCATGTCGGGTGTGCTCCTCGGAGGTGCTGGGGCGGAGAGGTCGGGCCGATGGAGGCCGGGGCGAAGAGGCGCCCCGGTCAGCCGGTGGTGCCGAGGCGGGCGGCGTTGCGGATCCGTCGCAGGCGGTGCAGGAGGAGGTCTGCTCCGGTACCGAAGTGGTCGTGCAGGGCGCGGTACTCCTGGAACAGCGCGTCGTAGGCGTCCGCCCGTGCGGGGTCGGGCAGGTACGCGTGGCGCTGGACGCTGCCCATCACGGAAGCGGCGGAACGGACGTCGGGGTAGGCGCCCGCGGCGACGGAGGCGTGGATGGCGGAGCCGAGCGCCGGCCCCTGTTCGGAGGTGCCGACGGACACGGGTCGGCGGAGCACGTCGGCGTAGATCTGCATGAGCAGCGCGTTCTTCCTCAGCCCACCGGTGACGATGAACTCCTCGACCGGGATCCCGCCGCCCTCGAAGGTCTCGACGATCATCCGGGTGCCGTAGGCGGTGGATTCGAGCAGGGCCCGGTAGACGTCCTCGGGCCGGGAGTCGAGGGTGAGGCCGGCGATGACTCCGGAGAGATGGTGGTCGACCAGGGTGGAGCGGTTGCCGTTCATCCAGTCCAGGGCGACCAGGCCGTGCACGCCGACCGGCTGGTCCGCGGCCTTGCGGGTCAGGAGTTGGTGGAGGTCCTCGCCCGATGCCTCGGCCTCGGCGCGGTAGTGGTCCGGGACGCCCTGGCGGAGCCACCAGGCGAAGATGTCGCCGACCGCACTCTGGCCGGCCTCGTAGCCGTAGGCGCCCTCGACGATGCCTCCGTCGACGACCCCGCAGATGCCGGGTACCTCGGCGAGGGTGGCGCCGTTGAGGACGTGGCAGGTGGATGTTCCCATGATGGCGAGCATCCGGCCGTTCTCCACGGCGCCCGCCGCGGGTGCGGCGACGTGGGCGTCGACGTTGCCCGCCGCGACGGCGATGCCCTCGGCGAGACCGGTCCAGTGTGCGGCCCGGCTGCTCAGGGTGCCGACGCGGGAGCCCAGCGGGGAGAGGGGGTGCTCCAGGCGGGTGGCGGGGAAGTCGGCGAAGTCCGGGTGGAGTCCGGCGAGGAAGTCGGGCGAGGGGTAGGTCCCGTCCTGGTGGATGCCCTTGTAGCCGGCGGTGCAGGTGTTGCGGGACTCGGTGCCGGTCAGCTGCCAGACGATCCAGTCGGCCGCCTCGATCCAGCGGGCGCAGGCGGCGTAGACGGCCGGATCCTCTTCCAGGACCTGCAGGGCCTTCGCGTACTGCCACTCGGAGGAGATCTTGCCGCCGTACCGTGCGATCCACTTCTCGCCGCGTGCGTGAGCGAGGGCGTTGATGCGGTCGGCCTGGGCCTGGGCCGCGTGGTGCTTCCACAGTTTGGGCCAGGCGTGCGGGCGGTCGGCCCACTCGGGCGTCAGGGCGAGCGGGGTGCCGTCCGGGGCGGTCGGCAGGACCGTGCAGGCGGTGAAGTCGGTGGCGATGCCGATGACGCGGGCCGGGTCGACCCCCGCGTCGGCGAGCGCCGCCGGAACGGCGGTACGCAGGACGTCGCGCCAGTCCTCGGGGTGTTGCAGGGCCCAGTCGGGGGGCAGGGGGGCGCCGGTGGAGGGAAGGTGGTCCTCGATGACTGCGTGGCGGTACTCGTGGACCGACGAACCGAGTTCGGCGCCGTCCCGGACCCTGACCACGACGGCGCGCCCGGAGAGGGTGCCGAAGTCGACTCCGATGGTGCATGCCTCGGGGTGGTGAGGGGCTGCGGGGCCGGAAAGGGTGTGTGTGGTCACGATGCGGTCTCTCTCGTCATGAGCAGGGCCAGAGGAGCACTCTGATTGTTAACGCTCACAATTGACTTGGACAAGAGTTGCGTGCAGTTCTGTCGAACATTCGGCAGGCAGAGGGACCTCTGAAGTGAGCGCTCACCTACCGTCCGGAGGCAGCCCCGGCGTCGCGACCAGCCCTGCGGGAGGCGAGAGGCGGGAGGGCCGAGGGGGCTGAACGCTCGGGGGCGCTTGCGGGGGTGGACCGACGCGCGTGCGCCGCCGGACGCCAACGCCAGACGTCAGGCGGCAGACGCCAGACCCCAGACAGCAGACAGCAGACAGCAGACAGCAGACAGCAGACAGCAGACAACAGACAACAGACAGGACACCCGTCACCGGCCGCCAGGAGCTGGTGGCGAGAGCCCGCCCACCGCGTCAGGATTCGTTCGAGGGGCGCGTGCTCGCGCGCATGATGAGCTGCGGTTCCACCAGGAGGTGCTCGGCCTTCCGGGCGCGACCCTCGATGTGGTCCACCAGGAGCCCGATGCTCCGGCGCCCGATGGCGGCGAAGTCCTGGCGGACCGTCGTCAGCGGCGGAGGGAAGAACTCGGCCTCCGGGATGTCGTCGAAGCCGGCGACGGCGACCTGCCCGGGGGTGCGGATCCCGCCCTCGCGCAGCGCCCGCAGGACGCCGAGCGCCATCTGGTCGTTGGCGACGAAGACGGCCGTGACCGGTGTCGCCCCGCGGCGGGCCAGGGCGAGTCCCGCGAGTTCCTGTCCCGCCCGGTACCCGGACAGCGGGCTCCAGTCCCCCGTCAGTACGCGCGGAGGGCGGATGCCGCTCTCCTCCAGGACGGTGCGCCATCCCGCGGTGCGGGCCTCGCTCTCCAGCCAGTCGTCGGGCCCCGCCACGTGCCAGACATTGCCGTGCCCGGCGGCGAGCAGGTGCTCCGTGACCATGCGGGCGCCGAGTTCCTGGTCGAGGGAGACTCCGGGAAGGTCGAGCTGATGACCGCCCTCCACAGTGACCACGGGGAAGGGCGCGTCCAGTTCGGCGAGCGCCTGCACGTGCGAGCGTTGCGGGGTGATGGCGACGACGCCCTCCACACCCCAGGACGCGAGGTGGTCGATGGCGTCCTTGAGCCCCTGGCCCTCTCCGGTGCGCAGACTGACGGTCGAGACGAGGTAGCCCTGCTCCCGGGCCGCCTCCTCCAGGCCGGTCAGGGTGCTGGCAGGGCCGTACAGGGCGGTGTTGACGGCGATGACACCCAGCGTCCTCGTACGGCGCGTCACCAGGGCGCGCGCGGCGGAGTTGCGACGGTAGCCCAGCCGCTCGATGGCCAGGGTGACCTGTTCCCGGGTGGCCGCGCGCACGTTGGGGTGATCGCTCAGCACCCGGGAGACGGTCTGGTGGGAGACCCCCGCCTCTCGTGCGACGTCGGCCATCGTCGGCGGGCGGACGTCTTCCGCGGGATGCGCCACGTTCGCCTCCCTTCTCCCAGCTTACGGCTGTGTATCGATGCGAGAAAAACCATAGCGCCTCTTGTATCACGCTGTTGTGAGCGCTAACAATCTACCTCGACCGGGGCGCCGCCGCCCCGGCCACCCAGCCGGAACGGCGCCGTCCCGGTGGTGCGAGCTCACGCGCTGCCGCCGGACCCGTCCCTCGGCCGGAGCCGCCCTCGACGACGGGATTGCCAGGTAACCCATGAAGAAGTTCCGATCCGCATCCGCCTTCCTGGCCGTGACCACCGGCTGTGCCCTGCTCCTGACAGCCTGCGGGCAGAACAGCGAGGGCGGCAGCCAGGACTCGAAGGACACGAAAGACCTCACCATCGGCATCGCGATGCCCACCAAGTCCTCCGAGCGGTGGATCGCCGACGGCCGCAACATGACCGAAAGCCTCAAGAAGGCCGGGTTCGCCACGACCCTGCAGTACGGCGAGGACGACCCCGACCAGCAGGTCGCCCAGATCGAGAACATGATCACCCAGGGCGTCGACGCCCTGGTCGTGGCCGCCATCAACGGCGAAGCCCTGGCCAACGTCCTGCAGCAGGCGGCCGACGCCCACATCCCGGTCATCTCCTACGACCGGCTCATCCTGGGCTCCCCGCACGTCGACTACTACGCCTCCTTCGACAACGAGAAGGTCGGCGAGCTCCAGGCCACGTACATCGTGGAGAAGCTGGGGCTGAAGGCCGGCTCGAAGAAGGGCCCCTTCAACATCGAGCTGTTCGCCGGGTCCAACGACGACAACAACACCAAGTACTTCTTCAACGGCGCCATGAAGGTGCTGAAGCCCTACCTCGACAAGAAGCAGCTGGTCGTACGTTCCCAGCAGACCCAGCTGAACCAGGTCACCACGTTGCGCTGGGACGGAGGGACGGCGCAGAAGCGCATGGACGACCTGCTGACCTCCTCGTACTCCACCGCCCGGGTCGACGCCGTGCTGTCCCCCTACGACGGCATCTCCATCGGCATCCTGTCCGCCCTGAAGTCCGACGACTACGGGAGCGCCGCCAAGCCGCTGCCGGTGGTCACCGGCCAGGACGCGGAGGTCGCCTCCGTGAAGTCGATCATCGCGGGCCAGCAGACGCAGACCGTCTACAAGGACACGCGTGCGCTGGCGCAGGTCGCCGCGGACATGGTGACCGCCGTCCTCGCCGACAAGAAGCCCGAGATCAACGACGACGCCACCTACGACAACGGCAAGAAGGTGGTTCCGGCCTTCCTGCTCGATCCGGTCAGCGTCGACAAGTCGAACTACCGGAAGGTCCTGGTCGACTCGGGCTACATCAACGCCGAGGAACTGCGGTGACGCCCGCCCCGGCCGGCTCCCCCAAGGTTCCCGTCTCCGTCTCGTCCCCGTCCGGCCCCGTCCTCGAGATGCGGTCCATCGTGAAGACCTTCCCCGGGGTCAGAGCACTGTCCGACGTGACCCTGTCCGTGGAGCGCGGCGAGGTGCACGCCCTGTGCGGAGAGAACGGTGCCGGCAAGTCGACGCTCATGAAGGTCCTGTCCGGCGTCCACCCGCACGGCACCTACGAGGGCGAGATTCTCTTCGAAGGCGAGCCGTGCCGGTTCAAGGACATCAGGGCCAGCGAGCAGCGCGGCATCGTCATCATCCACCAGGAGCTCGCACTCGTTCCCCACCTGTCGATCGCCGAGAACGTCTTCCTCGGCAACGAGCCGTCCCGGCGCGGGATCATCGACTGGCACGAGGCGCTGCGCCGTGCTTCCGAACTGCTCAGGCGGGTCGGGCTCGACGAACACCCCGAGACCCGGGTCGCCGACATCGGTGTCGGCAAGCAGCAGCTCGTGGAGATCGCGAAGGCGCTGGCGAAGAACGTCCGCCTACTGATCCTCGACGAGCCCACCGCGGCGCTCAACGACGAGGACAGCGCGAAGCTGCTGCGGTTGATGCGGGAGCTGAAGAGCCAGGGCATCACTTCGATCATCATCTCGCACAAGCTGAACGAGATCGCCCAGATCGCCGACTCCGTCACCATCCTGCGCGACGGGCGCTCCATCGAGACCCTCGACGTCAGGGACCCCGCCACCACCGAGGAACGCATCATCCGCGGCATGGTGGGGCGGGATCTCGACAGCCGGTTCCCCGACCGCACGCCGTACGAGGGCCCGGCCGACGCCGACCCTGTCCTGGAGATCCGGGACTGGACCGTACGTCACCCCCTCGACCGCGGCCGCAAGGCCGTCGACGGGGTCTCGCTCCAGGTCCGCCGCGGGGAGATCGTCGGCGTCGCGGGACTCATGGGTGCGGGCCGGACCGAACTCGCGATGAGCGTCTTCGGCCGTTCCTACGGCCATTACGAGCAGGGCACCGTGCTCAAGAACGGCCGCGAGGTACGGACACGCACGGTCCCCGAGGCGGTCGCCCACGGCATCGCGTACGTCACAGAGGACCGCAAGCACTACGGGCTCAACCTCGGGGACTCCGTGAGCCGGAACATCTCGCTCGCGTCCCTCGGCGCCCTCGCCCGCCGCGGCGTAGTCGACGGGCATGAGGAGCGCAAGGTGGCCGAACGGTACCGGCGGACCATGGACATCAAGGCTCCGAACGTCCTCGAGCCGGTCGGCCGCCTTTCCGGCGGCAACCAGCAGAAGGTCGTTCTCAGCAAGTGGATCCTCGCCGGGCCGGACGTCCTCATCCTCGACGAGCCCACCCGCGGAGTCGACGTGGGAGCCAAGTTCGAGATCTACACCGTGATCGACCGGCTCGCCGCCGAGGGCAAGGCGATTCTCCTCATCTCCTCCGAGCTGCCCGAACTGCTCGGCATGTGCGACCGCGTCTACACCATGGCCGCAGGCCGGCTGACCGGCGAAGTCGCCCGCGAGGACGCCACCCAGGAAGTCCTGATGCGGCACATGACACAGGACACCCCCGTATCACCGGCGGTCACCACAGGCGCCGCCTCCAGCGAAGGACACCAGGCATGAGCGCCGACGTCAGCACGAAAGCGACCACACCGGCGCCCCCGGGCCGCGGGGCTCCGTCCACCGGGGCACCGCTGGCCCGGGTGCTTCTGGACGGCGTCCGGCGGAACATGCGCCAGTACGGGATGCTCTTCGCCCTCGGCCTGATCGTGCTCCTGTTCCAGATCTGGACGGGCGGCGACCTCCTGCTGCCGCGGAACGTCTCCAACCTGGTGCTGCAGAACAGCTACATCCTCATCCTGGCCATCGGCATGATGATCGTCATCATCTCCGGGCACATCGATCTGTCCGTGGGCTCCCTGATGGCCCTGGTCGGTGGCATCGGGGCGGTACTCATGGTCGAGCACCATGTGGCCTGGCCCGTCGCGGTGCTCCTCACCCTGCTGCTGGGAGCCGTCGCCGGCGCCCTGCAGGGCTTCTTCATCGCGTATGTCGGCATACCGTCGTTCATCGTGACCCTCGCCGGCATGCTGCTGTTCCGCGGGCTCACGGAGATCTTCCTCAAGGGTCAGACGCTCGGCCCGTTCCCGGACGGCCTGCAGAAGGTCGCCAACGGCTTCCTGCCGGAGGTGGGACCGCAGACCAACTACCACAACGGGACCCTGCTCCTCGGCCTGGGGCTGGTCGCCTACGTGGTGTTCCAGGAGGTGCGGGACCGCCGTCGCCGGCGCGAGTTCGCTCTGGAGCCGCTCCCCACGGGCCTGTTCGCGCTGAAGCTGACGGCACTGGTCGCTGCTGTCCTGGTCACCACCCTGCTGCTCGCGAGCTACAAGGGCGCCCCCGTGGTCCTCCTGATCCTGGCCGCGCTGCTGGTCGGCTTCGGTTACGTGATGCGCAACGCGGTGATCGGCCGCCACGTGTACGCGATCGGGGGGAACCTGCCGGCCGCCAAGCTGTCCGGGGTCAAGGACAAGAAGGTGACCTTCGCCGTGTTCCTCAACATGGGAATGCTCGCGGCGCTCGCCGGGCTCGTCTTCGCCGCGCGCTTCAACGCGGCCTCGCCGAAGGCGGGCGTGAACTTCGAACTGGAGGCCATCGCCGCCGCGTTCATCGGAGGGGCGTCGATGAGCGGTGGAGTCGGGACCGTCCTGGGAGCCATCATCGGCGGCCTGGTCCTCGGCGTGCTCAACAACGGCATGAACCTCGTCGGGGTGGGCACCGACTGGCAGCAGGTCATCAAGGGCCTGGTGCTCCTCGCGGCGGTCGGCTTCGACGTGTGGAACAAGCGCAGGGCGGGTGCCTGACGTCCCTCCGATCATGGCTGTGCCCGCCGGCTCCTCCACCGGCGGGCACAGCCATGTCAGCGTGCGCGTACGCGGTCAGCCGCGCGTGCTGAACCGCAGGACCGTCCTCGACCGGTACTCGTCGCCGGGGCGCAGCACCGCGGAAGGGTCACCGGGGCGGTTCGGGGAGTCGGGGAAGTGCTGGGTCTCCAGCGCGATGCCGGCGCCCGCCCGGTAGGGCGTGCCGCTCTTGCCGAGGACCGTTCCGTCGAACTGCCCCGCGGTGTAGACCTGCAGTCCGGGCTCCGTGGTCAGCACCTCCATGCGGCGGCCGGTGGCAGGCGCGTACAGGACGGCGGCGGGGCGCAGTGCCTCGTCGCCATGCGGGCTCAGGACGAAGTTGTGGTCGTACCCGCCGTCCACGCCGGGGCGGGCCAGGGCGTCGGCGATCCTCAGCGGGCGGCGGAGGTCGAACGCGGTGCCGGAGACGGGGCGGTGGTCCCCGTGGGGAAGGAGGTCGTCGTCGACCGGCGTGTAGTGGGAGGCGTGCACGGCGAGTTCGTGGTCGAGGATGTCGCCGGTGCCCTCGCCGTCGAGGTTGAAGTACGCGTGGTTGGTCAGGTTGACCAGGGTGGTCGCGTCGGTGACCGCCGAGTAGGTGAAGGCGAGTTCGCCGTCGCGGCCGATGAGACAGCTGACGGTGACGTCCAGGGTTCCCGGAAACCCCTGGTCGCCGTCCGGGCTCCGGAGGCGCAGGAGCACACCGGTCCACTCCGGGGTGTGCACGCTCTCGGCTTCCCAGAGGCGGGTGTCGAAGCCGTCGGTGCCGCCGTGCAGGCAGTGGCCGTTCTCCTGCGTGGTCAGCCGGTACGGCTTCCCGTCCAGGGAGAACCGGCCGTGTGCGATGCGGTTGGCGTAGCGGCCGACGGTGGAGCCGAAGTACCGGGCGGTATCGGCCGCCCGGGCGGGGTCGTGGGGAGCGAGGACGATGTCGGCCGGGGTGCCGTTCCGGTCCGGCGCCCACAGCCCGTGGAGGCGGGCGCCGCGGGTGTGCACCTCCGCCGTGAGTCCGCCGGAGAAGCCGAAGGTCCATCGTTGTCCGGCGTACGGTTCGGGGCGGCAGACCGGGGGGACCCCGGTGATGGGGGACGGTGATGGGTTCATGGAGGTTCCTTGTCGGCGAGAGGGCGCAGCCCGAAAAGGCGCAGCCCGAAAGGGGCAGGGATGGCCCTGCCCCACCCTGGTCTCGTTCGTACGCGGAGGACGGCTCGGGGTTCGCCCTCGGCGAGGGGTCTATTCCGCCTGGCGCGATCCTCCGAAGAGGCGTTGGAGGAGGATGAAGACGAACAGCAGACCGCCGATGACGATGCGGGTCCACCACGAACTGAGCGTGCCCTGGAAGCTGATGATGGTCTGGATCAAGCCGAGGACCGTCACGCCAAGGGCGGTTCCCAGGACGAAACCGGAACCACCGGTCAGCAGCGTCCCGCCGATCACGGCGGCGGCGATGGCATCGAGTTCCATGCCGACGGCGTGCAGGGCGTAGCCGGACAGCATGTAGAAGGTCAGCAGCAGACCGCCGAGGGCGGAACACAGGCCGCTCACGGCGTACACCGCGACCTTGGTGCGCCCTACGGGCAGGCCCATGAGACGGGCGGAGGTCTCGTTGCCGCCCAAGGCGTAGACGGTGCGGCCGAAGCGGGTGTGGTGGAGGACGACGAAGGCGAGCGCCAGCACGACCAGGGCGATGACCACGGCGGGTGAGACGAACAGGCCCCCGGGCAGGAGCACCCGCGTCTGGGCGATCCGCGTGGTCGTCGGGTCGGTGAGGGAGATGGACTCGGTGCTGATCATGTAGCACAGGCCGCGGGCGAGGAACATGCCCGCGAGAGTGACGATGAAGGGCTGGATCTCGAAGGCGTGGATCACCCAGCCCATGAGGGCCCCGCCCCCTGCTCCCACCAGCAGGACCACCGGCACCGCCAGGGCGAGCGGCAGCCCGTTCTGTTCGACGAGCCAGGCCGTCAGCATGGTCGACAGGGCCACCATGGAGCCGACCGAGAGGTCGATCCCGCCTGTGAGGACGACGAACGTCATGCCGATCGCCACGACGAGCAGGAAGCCGTTGTCGATCAGGACGTTGAGCAGGACCTGGGCGGAGAAGAAGCCTTCGTACTGCATGGAGCCGATCGAGAACATCGCGACCAGCAGCGTGGCCGTCACCATGAGCGGCAGGCGGGCGGCGTGCCGTGCCGAGAAGCGGTGGAGCGGCTTGGTGAGGGTGGTGCTCACGGGTGGACCTCCTGCTGGCGGGCCGTCAGGTCGCCGGCCGCGGCGGCCGGGTCCGGGGCGGCCGTTCGGCGACGGCGTGAGAGTCGCGCGCGGAACGCGGGCGACTGGACGAGACACACGACGATGACGACCAGGGCCTTGAAGACGAGGGTGGTCTCGGGCGGTACGCCGAGGGTGTAGATCGTGGTCGAGAGGGTCTGGATGATCAGCGCGCCCAGGACCGTCCCGCCGAGGGAGAAGCGACCGCCTGTCAGGGCGGTGCCGCCGATGACGACGGCGAGGATCGCGTCCAGTTCGATCCACAGGCCGGCGTTGTTGCCGTCCGCACTGGACACGTTGGAGCTGATCATCAGGCCTGCCACCGCGGCGCACACGGCGCTGACGACGTAGACCATGACCAGGAGGCCGACTGCCCGGATGCCGACGAGTCGGCTGGCGACCGGGTTGCCGCCCACCGATTCGATGAGCAGTCCGAGCGCGGTCCGCCGGGTGACGAGGGAGGTGACGGCGACGAGGGCCGCAGCGAGGAGGACGGCGAAGGGGAGGGTGAGCCAGTAGCCGCCGCCGATCATCTTGTACGCGCTGCTGGACACGCTGATGATCTGGCCGTCGGTGATCAGCTGGGCCACGCCGCGCCCGGCGACCATGAGGACCAGCGTGGCGACGATGGGCTGGACGCCGAGCCGGGCGACGAGGAAGCCGTTCAGCAGTCCGATCCCGGCGGCCACGCCGACCGCCACCGCGATCGCCGACAGGACGGTGGACAGGCTCCCCGGGTCCTTCGCGGTGGCGATGTGCTCGCACGCGAGGGCGCCGGCGATGGCGACCGTCGAACCGACCGAGAGATCGATGCCCCGGGTGGCGATCACGAGCGTCATGCCGAGCGACACCAGGATCAGGGGGGCACCGAACTGCAGGATGTCGATCAGGCTGCCGTACAGGTGTCCGTTCTGGACGCGGACGGCGAGGAAGTCATGGGTGAACACGACGTTCCCCACCAGCAGGGCGGCCAGCACTGCGGCGGGCCAGAACAGGCGGTGCGCGATGAGCCGCCGGGCGCCGGGGGCGCGGACCGGACGCCCCCCGGCGCCGGTGTCGTCAGGTGGTGTCATGAGGTGGCTCCGGTGGCGATGGCGCCCAGGATCCGGTCGGGCGTCAGTGTGGGGTCGTTGGAAAGGGTGGCGACGAGCCGGTGGTCGCGCAGGACGCCCACGCGGTGGCTCAGCCTCAGCACCTCCTCGAGTTCGGCGGAGATGAAGAGGACCGCGGTGCCTTCCGCGGCCAGGCGGGTGACCAGTTTCTGGATCTCCGTCTTGGCGCCGATGTCGATGCCCCGGGTCGGTTCGTCCAGGATCAGCAGATCGGGGTCGGTGAGCAGCCACCGGGCGAGCAGCACCTTCTGCTGGTTGCCTCCGCTGAGGTTGCGGACCTGTGCCTCGGGGGCGGCCGGGCGGATGTCGAGGACCTCGATCCACCGGGCGGCGATCTCTTCCTGCCGGGTGCGGGAGAGGGGCCTGGTCCAGCCGCGTGCGGCCTGGAGGGCGAGCACGATGTTCTCGCGGACGGTGAGTTCGCCGATCAGGCCCTCCGCCTTGCGGTTCTCCGAGCAGAAGGCGATCTTGTGGGCGATCGCGGCGCGCGGGGATCGCAGGACGGCACGCTCGCCGTCGATCCGGAGCTCTCCTCCGTCGGCGTGGTCGGCTCCGAAGAGCAGCCGGGCCGCCTCGGTGCGTCCGGAGCCGAGGAGCCCGGCCAGGCCGATGACCTCGCCGCGGTGGATGTCCAGATCGTAGGGCTGGACGCCACCGGTCCGCGCGAGACCGCGGGCGCTGAGGAAGGGCGTGTCCCCGGAACCGGGGCCGTCAGTAGTGCCGGTGTGGGAGGTCTCGGCCAGTTCGTCGAGAATGCGCAGTTCGCTGCCGACCATGCGGTGTACGAGAGTGACCGGTGTCAGCTCGTCGATCCGGTACTCGCCTTCGAGGCGCCCGTTGCGCAGGACGGTCACCCGGTCGCACAGGTCGAAGACCTGGTCGAGGAAGTGGGTGACGAAGAGGATCGCGACACCCCGGTCGCGCAGTCTGCGGACCAGGGTGAACAGCTGGGCGACTTCGTCCCGGTCGAGGCTGGAGGTGGGCTCGTCGAGGATGAGGAC
>NZ_LIPQ01000417.1 GCF_001418135.1 Streptomyces aureus | reverse complement strand
GGTCGAGCAGGCCCGGGTATCGGTGTGGAGTTCGGTTCCGAGTCTGTGGTCCCGCCTGCTGGAGGCCGCGGAGGCACGGACAAGGGAGGGCGGGCCGGCTCCCGACCTCTCCGCCCTGCGCTGGATCCACGTCGGCGGCGAGGCGCTCCCACCCGCTCATGTACGGCGCTGGTACGACCTGTTCGGGCCCGGGCACCGGATCGCCAACCTCTACGGGCCCACCGAAGCCACCATCAACGCCACCTTCCACATCATCGAGGCCCGCCCCGCCGACGACGTGCGGACCCTCCCCATCGGAACCCCCCTCACCGGCACGGAGGTCGACGTCGTCACGGCCGACGGCCGGCGGCGCTGCGCACCGGGCGAGCCCGGCGAGCTGCTCATCTCCGGTGTGGGGCTCACCCCCGGCTACCTGTACGCCCCGGAACTGACCGCCGCCGCGTTCACCGAACGCGACGGGCGTCGCTGGTACCGCAGCGGCGACCGGGTCCGGCGCGGCAGGGACGGCGTCATCGAGTTCCTCGGACGCCTCGACGACCAGGTGAAGATCCGTGGTCACCGGGTGGAACTCGGCGAGGTCGAGTCGGCGTTCCTGACACATCCGGCGGTCGCCCGCGCCGCCGTGGTCCATCGTGAGGAACGGCTGAGCGCCTTCGTGCAGTGTCTGCCGGGCGCTACGGCTCCGGATTCCACGGCACTGCGCGCCCACCTGGCGCGGACCCTTCCGGAGTACATGCTCCCGACCCGAATCCACCTCGTCGACGAACTCCCCCTGACGGGAACAGGCAAGATCGACCGCGCCGGTCTGAAGACCCCGCCGGCCGAACCGCAGAGTCCCGAGGGGGGTTCATCGGGATCGCTCCCCGCGACCTCGACCGAGGTCCTGCTGTCCCGTGTCTGGTCCGAACTCCTCGACGCGGACGCGGACGCGATCCGGCGCGAGGACGACTTCTTCGCCCTCGGCGGCGACTCCCTGCTCGTCCTCCAGGTCTTCGCCCGACTGCGGGAGACGATCCCGGCCCTGCCCCGGCCCACTGTGGTCTACACCCACCGCACGCTGGCCGCGCTCGCGGCCGCCATCGATCGCGGACCGACGGACGGGCAGGCCGAGACCGACCGGTCGGCCTCGTGCCTCAGCGAGTACGGGAACGGGCGTGAGCACGGGAACGGGCACGGCAGTCCGTCTCCGTTCCCCCTCTCGCCCTCCCAGCGCGGATTCCTGCTCGCGGAGGCCATGGCGCCCGGCTCGCCCACCGCGTGGCTCGCCTGCCTGCGGGTCGAGGGGCCCCTCCAGCCCGACGCGTTCCAGCAGGCCGTCGACGCCTGCGTCGTACGCCATCCGATGCTGCGGACCGTGTTCCCCGCCGGGATGCGTCCGCCCGTCCAGCAGGAGCTCCCGCCCACCCTCCGGCTCCCGGTCGAATTCGAGACCCTCGCCGAGCCGGGCCTCCTCGCGACGCGGACAGCCGAGGAACGCGAACGGCGCTTCGAGTCCTGGGCCTGGCCGCTGCTGCGCCTGCGCGTGCTCACTCTCGGGCCCGACGAGCACGCGCTCGTCGTCCATGCCCACCACCTGATCGGCGACGGCTACAGCGTCGCGCTGCTCGGCCGGGAGCTGCTTGCCGTCTACGACCGTGTCGTACGGGGCGAGTCCGCCGAACTCCCGCCGCTGCGGGGCACGTTCCGCGAGCACGTCGTTCTTCAGGAGCGTACGGCCGCGTCCGCCGACACCGCCACCCACCGGGCCGCCCGACCGGACAGGCCGTATCGGCGCCCGGTCCTCGGAGGCGGAGCAGGGGAACGGACGCCGGCCAGGCACCCCGAGGCGCCGCCGTACCGCTCCACCGGATTCACCCTGGCCTCGGACGAGGTCGCCGTGCTCCGCCGGATCGCCACCGAAGCGGGTACGACGCTCTTCGCCCCGGTCCTGACCGCGTACTACCGGACGCTGGCGGCCACGACCGGGCAGGACGACCTGATCCTCGGTCTCGCCGTGTCCGGCCGCGACGACGCGCGGCCCGACGCCCACCTGGTGTTCGGTCCCTACGCCGCCGCCGTGCCGCTCCGGCCTGGCCTCTTGTCCGGGGAGAGGGCGGCCGGCCGCACGTTCGCCGACGACCTTCGGGCGGTCGTGGAGGAGGTCGAGGCGGCCCGTGGCGAGGGGGTCCAGCCTCCTCGGAGCGACGGCGGGCTTCCGCCGACGGCCCAGTTCTTCTTCACCTTCCTGGATTTCTCCGCCCTCGGGCCGATGAGCGGCGACACCCTGAGCGTGCGATGGGACGACGCAGACGCCGAACTCGCGCCTCCGCCGGTGGGCACGGACACGTTCCTGGCGGTACGGCCGGTCGGAGAGGGAGAGCTACGGGTGACGCTGCGCGCGGCCACCACGGCGTTCCCCGACGAGGCGGCGTTCGTCTCGTTCACCCGTGCGTTGCGGAAGGGGATGACCGAAGGCGGCGCGGTCGGTCGGGCGGACGGCCTGCCGCGTCACCCGGTCGCGCCGCCGTCTCCCGGCGTCCTCGACTCCGCGCTCGTCGGGTACCTCCCGCCGCCGGGCCAGCTTGCCGCGCTCGCGGCGTTCGCCGGGCACGGCGGGCGCAGCGGTCTGGGCGGGCCCGGTGTGGCGGCGGCCGAGGTGGCGGCGTCGCGTGAGCAGCTCCGGGAGTTGCTGTTCCCTGGCGGGCGCCCCCGGCTCGTGGAGGAGATCGACACGCCTCTGGGGCGCTCGGGCTTCGTGTGCCTGCCGCTGTTCGCGGATGAGCTCGCGTCGACGCCCGACCTCGCCGCTCGTACGGCCCGCGCCGTCGAGCTCGCGGCGTCGTCGGGCGCCCGTTCCGTCTCGCTCGCGGGGATGATCCCGTCCCTGACGGCGTACGGCTTCGGTGTTCTGCGGGAGACGGCGGGACCGACGGCGCTGACGACCGGGCACGCGGCGACCGCGGTGTCCGTGGTCAAGACTGTCCATGCCGCGCTCGTCAGGACGGGCCGAGACCTCGCCGGCCGACGCGATCTCGGAGATCTCACTGACCTCGGGGATCTCGGGGATCTCGGGGATCTCGGGGATCTCGCCGTTGCCGTGGTCGGCCTGGGCTCCATCGGAAGTGCGTCGCTCGAACTGCTCCTGACCCTGGCACCCGAGCCGCCGGCCCGGCTGCTCCTGTGCGACGTCGCCGGCAGTACGTCACGGCTGCGCATCCTGGCCGACGATCTGATCGCCCGCGGTCTGGCCCGGAACGTGGAGATCCACGAGTCCGGCCCGTCCGACCTCCCCACCGAGGTCTACGAGGCCGATCTCCTCGTCACGGCGGTGAGCGGAGGCCGGGCGATCCTCGACGTGTCACGCATCCGACCGGGCACGGTCGTCGTCGACGACTCCTTCCCCCACTGCTTCGACACGACGAAGGCACTGGCCCGGATGCGGGAGCGGCGCGACGTCCTCATCGTCGGCGGCGGCCTGCTCTCGGTCGGCGCGGGTGGCTCAGGCGGGTCAGGCGGGTCAGGCGGATCCGTCGGCGCCGGTGGATCCGTAGCACGCCGTACGGCTCCGGGGCTGCCGCCCGCCGCAGCAGCGGGATACGCCGCGCGCGCGTGGCTCCCCGACACGATCGCCTCCTGCCGCCTGGAGTCGCTGCTGCACGCCGTCGACCCGGAACTCCCCCTGGTTCACGGCCTGGTGGACGCGCGGCTCGCGCTGGCGTACTGGCGGGGGATGGACGCGGCGGGCGTCACAGCGGGCCCGCTGCACCTCCTGGGACATGTGGTCGCAGCCGAGGAGGACGATCTCGACGGCTTCCCGCGCCGACCGTCCGGACACCGCTGGGGCCGGCGTGTTCGTGAGGAGTAGATCTCGGCACGGCGGCACGGTCCGTCGCCGGCGGATCGGCAGACGTCCGGTCGGCGTCAGGGGTGGGTGCCCGGGGGTGGCGCGGTCGCGATGTACTGGTCCGGTGACCGCTCCCACCGGCCTCGCCGCGCTGACCGCCCTGTGCCCGCCTCCCGCCGTCGTTCCGCCGGCGCCCGACTGGTCCCTCGCCGAGGGCGAGCTGGGCATGAGCCTGCCCCGGGACTACAAGGAACTCGTCGCCGCCTACGGGCCCGGGGAGTTCTGCGACTTTCTCGCCCTCTACCTGCCCGGTGCCCTCAGTGAATGGGTCGACCTGACCGGCCCCATGCCGGCGCGTCTGCGGGCGCAGCTCGACGCGGGGCGGAGCGCCGACGCTCGTCGTACGGGAGGGCTTCCGTGCGCGACCGAGGATCTCCTGGCCGTGGGCGTCACCGGAAACGGGGACTACCTCTTCTGGGACACCCGGCCCCGCGACGACCCCGACCGGTGGACGGTCGCCGTCACCGAGCGGCTGGGCGCCCCCTGGTTCACGTACAGCGGGTCGGTGACGGCGTTCCTCGTCGACGTCCTCGGCGGGAGGCTGCAGATCCCGCTGTTCCCCCGCGACCTGCACGACAGCGGACCCGCCTTCACGCCGTCCCGTCTCCGCGGTCGCGTACCGGTCACCGCCCCGAGGACCTGGTCACAGGTCAGCACGAGCACCGTCCGCACGTGGGCCAGGGCCAACGGCTACGACGTGCCGGACCGGGGACGCGTCCCGATCGCGATCCTCGAGGCGTGGGAGGCGGCGACGCACTCCGACCGACCCCGCTGACATCGTTCCCCTGCCCGGAGGGCTCTCGCCGCTCGTCGCGCTCGACGGCGGCCGCACCACAGGACTCACCCGCCCCCGTGGCGTCGGGGGCGGGTGAGTCGTGCGGCGGGGCTCGAAGGACCTACTTGGCGAGCTTGCCGTTCGCCGTGACGGCGAACCACGTGCCGCCGACGCCCTGGCCGTTGGTGTCGCCGGGGGTCTTGTCGCCGGTGAACCAGTAGAGGGGCCAGCAGTCGATCGTGAGCTGCTTCGTGCCGTCCGAGCGGGTGAAGGTGATCAGCTTCTTCGGGTCGATGCCCTCGACGTCGTCGAGGTCGACCAGCTTGGCGGGCCGCCACTTCTCGAGGCAGGCCCCCTCGCAGTTGGACTTCATGGGCCAGGCGGTGTCCTTGGTGAAGCGGTAGAGGGTGCGGCCCTTGCCGTCGCGGATGATCTTCCCGAGCTTCGCGTCGTCGGCGAGCGAGAGGGCCGGGAGCGGCTCGGCCGCCTCCTTCACGCCCGCCTTCCTGCCGTCCGGGGTGACGGCGAACCAGGTGCCGCCCACGCCCTGGCCGTTCGTCTGGCCGGGCGCCGTGTCCTTGGCGAAGCGGTACACCGGCCAGCCGGCGATGGTCAGCTGCTCGGTGCCGTCGGCCCGCTTGACCGAGCCGGTCTTCGCGGCGTCGACGCCACCGGGCTTGGTGGCGGAGGCGGGGACCGGGGGCCAGGCCTTGGCGCAGTCGCCTGCGCAGGCGGACGAGGAGGGGTCGGCGGTGTCCTTGTCGAAGCGGTAGAGGGTGAATCCGGCCGCGTCGGCCACGAGCGGGCCCAGCTTGGCGTCGTCGCGGACCGCCAGCGGGCCGGACGCGGTGGCGGCTTCGGTGCGGGTGTCCGCGCCGTTGCCGTACGCGTCGGCGCCGCTGTTGCCGTCGGCGGCGGGGGCGGCCGTCTGCGCCGGGGCCTGCTGGCTGGAGCCGTTCGTGGTGCCCTGCGTTCCACAGGCCGTCGCCCCGAGCACGAGGGCGGTCCCGGCTGCGGCGATGGTGAGCTTGCGCAGGTTCATCATGAGAACTCCTCTTATCCGGTACTTCGTTGGTCTCTGTCGGCACCGGAAACACGCGGGCCGTACGGGGCGGGTTCAACGGATCCGGAGATTTTTTCGGCGGCATCGCACGAGAGCGCCGGCCGGGTCCTCCCCCGACCGGCGCTCTCGTGCGATGCC
>NZ_LIPQ01000416.1 GCF_001418135.1 Streptomyces aureus | reverse complement strand
CCGGGGGCCGGACGAGCTCAGCCCCCCCTCGAACTTTGGCGCTGCACCGGCGGCGCGACATGCCGCCGCCCGCGGGCGGCGAAGGAGTTGGTTCACGTGTCCCAGACGCAGGCGCCCGTGCTGGCGTTGCGCGGGATCTTCAAGCGGTTCGGAGCGGTTCAGGTCCTCTCCGGTGTCGATCTCGAAGTCCACGCAGGAGAGGTCGTCGCGCTCGTCGGCGACAACGGAGCGGGTAAGTCCACGCTGGTCAAGACGATCGCCGGTGTGCACCCGATCGACGAGGGCGTCATCGAGTGGGAGGGCGAGCAGGTCGAGATCCAGCGCCCGCACGACTCGCAGAACCTCGGTGTCGCGACCGTCTACCAGGACCTCGCGCTCTGCGACAACCTCGACGTCGTCGCCAACCTGTTCCTCGGCCGCGAGATCAAGAAGGGCGGCGTCCTCGACGAGGTCGCCATGGAGAAGCGGGCCAAGGACCTGCTCTCCACGCTCTCGATCCGCATCCCCAGCGTCCGCATCCCCGTCGCCGCGCTCTCCGGCGGTCAGCGCCAGGTCGTCGCCATCGCGCGCGCCCTGGTCGGCGACCCCAAGATCGTGATCCTCGACGAGCCGACCGCCGCCCTCGGCGTCGAGCAGACCGCCCAGGTCCTCGACCTGGTCGAGCGGCTGCGCGAGCAGGGCCTCGGCGTCATCCTCATCAGCCACAACATGGCCGATGTGAAGGCCGTCGCCGACACCGTGGCCGTGCTCCGCCTGGGCCGCAACAACGGCACCTTCCCGGTCGCCACCACCACGCACGAAGAGATCATCGCCGCGATCACCGGTGCCACGGACAACGCCGTGACCCGCCGTCAGGCCCGCAACGCGGAGGTAGCGAAGTGAGCAACACCCCTCCCACCGCGAGCGAAGAGGCAGCGGTGCCCGAGCCCCGTACCCCCGACGAGACGACCCCGGTCAGCGAGGTCCCGGCCGCCGCCGCGATCCCCGCCGTCGACCCCCGCCTCCTCGTCCGCGAGCAGGGCTTCAAGGGTTACGTCGAGGAGTTCAAGCGCAAGATCCGCTCCGGTGAGATCGGCTCGCTGCCCGTCGTCGTCGGCCTGATCGTCATCGGCATCGTCTTCCAGGCGCTCACCGGCAACTTCATCACCTCGTACAACCTCGACCAGATCACGCTGTACGCGGTCGGCCCCGGCATCATGGCCGTCGGCATCGTCTTCGTGCTGCTGCTCGGCGAGATCGACCTCGCCGTCGGCTCCGTGGCGGGTCTGGCCGGCTCGGTCTGGGGCGTCCTCGGCACCGACATGCCGGACGGCCTCGCGATCCTCCTCGGCATCCTGTCCGGCACCCTCCTCGGCGCCTTCCACGGTCTGGTCTTCGCCAAGATCGGCGTGCCCGCCTTCGTCGTCACGCTCGCGGGCTTCCTCGGCTGGGCCGGTCTCCAGACCTGGGTGATGGGTGACAAGTCCACCATCCCCACGCCGATCGGCAGCTTCGTCGCCGACCTCACCAAGTACTACTTCTCCGACGTCGCCGCCGCCTACGGCCTCGCCGTGGCCGTCGTCGCCGCGTTCTACCTCGCCCAGCTGCGCGACTCCCGCCGCCGCAAGTCCGCCGAGCTGCCGCACCGCCCGCAGAGCGAGATCGTCCTGCGCACCGCCGTCCTCGCGGTCCTGGTCCTCGTCGCCGCGTACGGCTTCAACCAGGAGCAGGGCCTGCCGCTCTCCCTGGTGATCTTCCTGGTCATCCTGCTCGTCACCGACTTCGTGCTGCGCCGCACCACGTACGGCCGCCAGGTCTTCGCCGTCGGCGGTGGCATCGAGGCCGCCCGCCGCGCCGGTATCAACGTCTCGTGGATCCGGATCTCGGTGTTCATGATCTCCGGCACGATGGGCGCGATCGGCGGTCTGTTCCTCGCCTCCGCGACCGGCGGCGCCGACCGCTCCCTCGGTGGCGGCAACCAGCTGATGATGTGCATCGCCGCGGCGGTCATCGGCGGTACGTCCCTGTTCGGCGGACGCGGCAAGGTCTGGTCGGCGCTCCTCGGCATCCTGGTCATCCAGTCGATCGTCCAGGGCCTCAACCAGATGAACCTGTCCTCGAACGCGATCCAGTACATGATCACCGGAGCGGTCCTGCTCATCGCCGTGATCATCGACTCGGTCTCCCGCAAGACGCAGAAGACGGCAGGACGCGCCTAGGTCGTGTCCGGAAAGTCCCGCCCTGGCGCTGCTTTCCGGACACGACCCGGGACCCCGTCCCGCGCGCGTAACGCTCGCCACACCGCCCGGCGCCGTGAAACCGGCGCCGGGCACTGCTGCGTCCGGAGCAGTACCCCGACCCGCGGGGAGCCGTACGGATCAGCGTTCAGAGCCGTACAGATCAGCGACATGTAGGCCGTGAGGGTGACGCGTCACCCCCCGGCCCGATGCCCACGATCCAAGACGGAACATTAGACTCGACAAATCGGCAAGCTCGACCAGCTCAAACGCAAGGAGGCACGGGTGGCTCTGCTGACCCGTATCAGGGGACCGCGAGATCTGGACCGGCTCTCCCCGGAACAGCTGGATCAGCTGGCCGACGAGATCAGGACGTTCCTCGTGGACGCCGTCTCCAAGACCGGCGGGCACCTCGGGCCCAACCTCGGCGTGGTCGAGCTGACCATCGCCCTGCACCGCGTGTTCGACTCCCCGAAGGACAAGGTCCTCTGGGACACCGGCCACCAGAGCTACGTCCACAAGCTGCTCACGGGCCGCCAGGACTTCTCGAAGCTCAAGATGAAGGGCGGCCTCTCCGGCTACCCCTCGCAGGCCGAGTCCGAGCACGACGTCATCGAGAACTCGCACGCCTCCACGGTCCTCGGCTGGGCCGACGGCCTCGCGAAGGCCAACGAGGTCCTCAAGAAGGACGACCACGTCGTCGCCGTCATCGGCGACGGGGCCCTCACGGGCGGCATGGCCTGGGAGGCGCTGAACAACATCGCCGCCGCCAAGGACCGCCCGCTCGTCATCGTCGTCAACGACAACGAGCGCTCCTACGCGCCCACCATCGGCGGCCTCGCCAACCACCTGGCGACCCTGCGCACCACCGACGGCTACGAGCGCTTCCTCGCCCGCGGCAAGGACATCCTGGAGCGCACGCCCGTCGTCGGGAAGCCGCTCTACGAGACCCTGCACGGCGCCAAGAAGGGCCTCAAGGACTTCATCGCCCCGCAGGGCATGTTCGAGGACCTCGGCCTCAAGTACGTCGGCCCCATCGACGGCCACGACATCGAGGCCCTGGAGTCCGCCCTGACGCGCGCCAAGCGCTTCGGCGGCCCCGTGATCGTCCACTGCCTCACCGAGAAGGGCCGCGGCTACCAGCCGGCCCTCCAGGACGAGGCCGACCGCTTCCACGCCGTCGGCAAGATCCACCCCGACACGGGCCTGCCCATCTCCTCCTCCGGCGCGGACTGGACCGGCGTCTTCGCCCAGGAGATGGTCGCGCTCGGCAAGGAGCGCGCGGACATCGTCGCCATCACGGCGGCCATGCTCCAGCCCGTCGGCCTCGACAAGTTCGCCAAGGCCTTCCCCGAACGGGTCTTCGACGTCGGCATCGCCGAGCAGCACGCCGCGGTCTCCGCGGCGGGCCTCGCCACCGGCGGCCTGCACCCGGTCTTCGCGGTCTACGCGACCTTCCTCAACCGCGCCTTCGACCAGGTCCTGATGGACGTGGCCCTGCACAAGTGCGGCGTCACCTTCGTCCTGGACCGGGCCGGCGTCACCGGCACCGACGGCGCCTCCCACAACGGCATGTGGGACATGTCGATCCTCCAGGTCGTCCCCGGCCTGCGGCTCGCCGCCCCGCGCGACGCCGACCAGGTCCGCGCCCAGCTGCGCGAGGCCGTCGAGGTCACCGACGCCCCCACCGTGGTCCGCTTCTCCAAGGGCGCGGTCGGCCCCGCCGTGCCCGCCCTGCGCCGCGTCGGCGGCATGGACGTGCTCCGCGAGCCCGGCTCGGACCGGCCGGACGTCCTCCTGGTCTCCGTCGGGGCGCTCGCCCCGATGTGCCTGGAGATCGCCGACCTGCTCGACCGGCACGGCATCTCCACCACGGTCGTCGACCCCCGTTGGGTCAAGCCCGTCGACGAGGCCCTCGCCCCGCTCGCCGAGCGTCACCGGGTCGTCGTCACCGTCGAGGACAACAGCCGCGTCGGCGGCGTCGGCTCGGCCGTCGCCCAGGCGCTCCGCGACGCCGGGGTGGACGTTCCGCTGCGTGACTTCGGCATCCCGCCGCGCTTCCTGGACCACGCCTCCCGCGGCGAGGTCATGGCGGAGATCGGCCTGACCGCCCCGGACATCGCCCGGCAGGTCACCGGTCTGGTCTCGCGTCTCGACGGCAGATTCGAGAGCAGCGCGCAGGCCGTGGAGCCCGCCCGCGACTGACCGGCACGGTCACCCCGCGTCACCCAGGGGCCGATCGGCTCACTCTTCGGAGTGCCGATCGGCCCTTTCGCGTGCATTCTGACCACAGGGCGGGCAGCCCCATGGCAGGGAGGTACGACGAGTGAGTACGGACCAGCGGCCACGCGCCAACAACGGCGTCTTCCGGACCAAGACGGTCGAGCAGTCGATCCGCGACACGGAGGAACCGGAGCACGCACTCAAGAAATCCCTGTCCGCATGGGATCTGATGGTGTTCGGCGTCGGCGTCATCATCGGCACCGGCATCTTCGTCCTGACGGGCAAGGTGGCCAAGGAGAACGCCGGCCCGGCGACGGCCCTCGCCTTCATCGCCGCCGGCATTGTGTGCGCACTCGCGGCCCTGTGCTACGCCGAGTTCGCCTCGACGGTGCCGGTGGCGGGATCGGCGTACACCTTCGCGTACGCCTCGATCGGCGAGCTGCCCGCCTGGATCATCGGCTGGGACCTCGTCCTGGAGTTCGCCCTGGGCACGGCGGTGGTCGCCGTCGGCTGGTCGGGCTACGTCCGCTCGCTCATGGACAACATCGACTGGCACCTGCCCGCGGCGCTCGAAGGGCCGGACGCGCCGGGCGGCACCTTCGACATCCTGGCCTTCCTCCTCGTCCTGGTGCTGACGGTCGTCCTCGTCCTCGGCATGAAGCTGTCCGCCCGGATCACCGCGCTCGTCGTGGCGATCAAGGTGACCGTGGTGATGATCGTGATCGTCGCCGGCCTGTTCTTCATCGTCGGCGACAACTACGACCCCTTCATCCCGCCGGCCGTCACCCCCGAGGGCGGCGGTTCCAACTGGGACTCCCCGCTCGTCCAGCTCCTCTTCGGGTACGAGCCGACCAACTTCGGCGTCATGGGCATCTTCACCGCCGCCTCGGTCGTCTTCTTCGCCTTCATCGGCTTCGACGTGGTGGCCACCGCGGCAGAGGAGACCAAGCTGCCCCAGCGCGACATGCCCCGCGGCATCCTCGGCTCGCTCTTCATCTGCACCGTGCTCTACGTGGCCGTCGCGCTGGTCGTCACCGGTATGCAGCACTACTCCGAGCTGTCCGTGAGCGCCCCGCTCGCCGACGCCTTCAAGGCCTCCGGGCATCCCTTCTACGCGGGCGTGATCAGCTTCGGTGCCGCCGTCGGCCTCACCACGGTCTGTCTGATCCTGCTGCTCGGCCAGACCCGGGTGTTCTTCGCGATGAGCCGCGACGGCCTCCTGCCGCGCTTCTTCTCCAAGACGCACCCGCGCTTCAAGACCCCGTACCGGCCGACCATCCTGCTCGGTGTGATCATCGCCATCGTCGCCGGCTTCACCAGCATCAACGAACTCGCGACCCTGGTGAACATCGGCACCCTCTTCGCCTTCGTCGTCGTCGCGTTCGGCGTCATCGTGCTCCGTCGCTCCCGCCCCGACCTGCCGCGCGCCTTCCGCACCCCCTGGGTGCCCGTGCTGCCGATCCTCTCCATCGCCGCCTCGCTCTGGCTGATGCTCAACCTGCCCGGCGAGACCTGGTTCCGGTTCGCGGTCTGGATGGCGATCGGCATCGTCGTGTACTTCCTGTACGGGCGCAGCCACAGCCGGCTCGGGCGGGAAGGCCAGGGCGCGAAGTACTGAGCGGGCCGCAGGGCGGCGATACCGCAGGCGCGGAAGGGACCGTTCGGCGGGGCGACTACAGTCGGCTCGTACCCGAACTCCTTCCGACGACCGGAGTGCTGGATCTCCCCATGGCTAATCGATCCCAGGCGCCCACCGCCCCTTCCGACGGCTCCTCCACCGCCCCCCTCCTCCAGGGTGCCTGGCTGACCAGAGGGGCGGAGGGCCGGTTCAGTGCCTACCTTCCCAGGGACGGAGAGGTGGTGCGCTGGACCGAGCAGCCCGACGGATCCTGGAGCGGACCCGTCTCGCTCGGCGGCCCCGGACCCGCCGGCGGACTCACCCCCTTCCTCGCCGTCGGCCAGGGCGTCGACCGGTACGTCCACCTCGTCGCCCTGCGGCCCACCGCAGGGGGAGAGGGGCACGTCGAGCTGGTCCACAGCGTCCAGTTCCAGACCGGCCGCCCCGCCCTGGAATGGCGCTCGATCGGGCACTCCAACGGCAAGGCGCCGTGGACCGGCAACCCCGCCGTCGCGGTGGACGCCCGGGGCCGCGTGTACGCCTTCATGCGCAACGGCGGTGGCGGACTGAGCGTGCGGGCCCAGAAGGACGCGGGCGGCTGGCACCCCTGGTGGGACCTGATGGGATCGAAGACCGACCCCTCGCCGGTCGCGATCACCAACGGCTCCGGCTTCGTCGAGCTGTTCAGCTCGCACGCCAAGGGCCTCGTCCGCTACGTACAGCGCGAGTCCGGCGGCCGGCCGATCCGCGAGGAGCTGCTCCCGGCGTCGGTGACCATGGGCACCCTGGCGGCCACGACCGGCCCCTCCGGACACGTCACCCTCTTCTACCTGGACCAGGACGGCCAGGTCCGCGCCTGGTCGCCTGAGCGGTCCCTGGAGCCGACGGTGCTCGGCAAGGCGGTCGGCACCGGACGGCTCACCGCCGCCCGCTGTCTCGTCGACGGCTCCGACCGCACGGTCCTCGCCCAGCAGTCCGCCGACGGCCGTCTCGCCCTCGCCGCCTACCCGAGCGAGCAGGAGACCGAGGGCATCCAGTGGTCGGAGACCGGCGAGCGGCACGGCGAGCTCGCCGCCGTCCTCACCCGCGGGGTCGACGGGCGTCTGGTCGCGATGGCCCGGGTCGGCTCCGGCGCCCCGATCACCACCCGTCAGAAGGCGTCGACGGAGGGTCTGGTCCTGGAGGGCTGGCGCTCCATAGGGTGACGTCCCGAGGAGTTCCCCGGGCTCACCGGGGAACTCCCTGAGAGCCGCCCGAGACGGTACGCGAACGGCCCCACGCGCACACTGCCCCCCGCGAACGGCCCCACGCGTAACTCGGCCCCACGCGAACGGCCCCGGCACCTGGAGAAGGTGCCGGGGCCGTTCACGTACGCCCTGGGGCGCGAGGCCGGGTGTTACGCCGGGACGCTCGCCACGCCCTGCGCGAGGAAACGCTTGCCGTTGACGCGCTCGGAGACGCCCTCACGGTCCAGGTACGGCGTGATGCCGCCCAGGTGGAAGGGCCAGCCCGCACCGGTGATCAGGCAGAGGTCGATGTCCTGCGCCTCGGCGACGACACCCTCCTCCAGCATCAGGCCGATCTCCTGCGCCACCGCGTCCAGGACGCGGTCGCGGACCTGCTCCTCGGTCAGGACGGACTCGCCCTGGACGAGGAGGGCGGCGACCTCCGGGTCGAGCTCCGGCTTGAAGCCGTTCTCGGCGTTGTAGACGTAGAAGCCGCGCTTGCCGGCCTCGACGACGCGCTTGAGGTTCGGCGAGACGGTGAAGCGCTCCGGGAAGGCGCGGTTCAGGGTCTCGGAGACGTGCAGACCGATGGCCGGGCCGACGAGCTCCAGCAGGACCAGCGGCGACATCGGCAGGCCGAGGGGCTCGATCGCCTTCTCGGCGGTCTCGACCGACGTGCCCTCGTCGATGACGTTCTGGATCTCGCCCATGAAGCGGGTCAGGATGCGGTTCACGACGAACGCCGGGGCGTCCTTGGTGAGGACCGCGGTCTTCTTCAGCTTCTTGGCGACACCGAAAGCGGTGGCCAGCGAGGCGTCGTCCGTCTGCTCGCCGCGGACGATCTCCAGGAGCGGGAGGATCGCGACCGGGTTGAAGAAGTGGAAGCCGACCACGCGCTCCGGGTGCTGGAGCTTGGAGGCCATCTCCGACACCGACAGCGAGGAGGTGTTGGTGGCGAGGATCGCGTGCGCCGGGGCGACCGCCTCGACCTCCGCGAACACCTTCTGCTTGACGGACATCTCCTCGAACACGGCCTCGATGATGAAGTCCGCGTCCGCGAAGCCCTCGGCCTTGTCCAGGACACCGGAGACCAGGCCCTTGAGACGGTTGGCCTTGTCCTGGTTGATGCGGCCCTTGCCGAGCAGCTTCTCGATCTCGGCGTGGACGTAGCCCACGCCCTTGTCGACGCGCTCCTGGTCGATGTCGGTCAGGACGACCGGCACTTCGAGGCGGCGCAGGAAGAGCAGGGCGAGCTGGGAGGCCATCAGACCGGCGCCGACGACGCCGACCTTGGTGACCGGGCGGGCCAGCGACTTGTCCGGGGCGCCGGCGGGGCGCTTGCCGCGCTTCTGCACCAGGTTGAAGGCGTAGATGCCGGAGCGGAGCTCGCCGCCCATGATCAGGTCCGCGAGGGCCTGGTCCTCGGCGTCGAAGCCCTTCTGCAGGTCGCCGTCCTTGGCGGCCTCGATGATGTCGAGGGCGCGGTAGGCGGCCGGCGCGGCACCGTGGACCTTGGAGTCGGCCACGAGACGGCCCTTGGCGACGGCCTGGTCCCAGGCCTCGCCGCGGTCGATCGCGGGGCGCTCGACCGTCACGGAGCCGTTGAGGACGGAGGCCGTCCAGATCAGCGACTGCTCCAGGAAGTCGGCGCCCTCGAACAGCGCGTCGGCGATGCCGAGCTCGAAGACCTGCTTGCCCTTGAGCTGACGGTTCTGGTTCAGCGAGTTCTCGATGATGATCGAGACGGCCTTCTCGGCGCCGATCAGGTTCGGCAGGATGGCGCAGCCGCCCCAGCCGGGCACCAGACCGAGGAAGACCTCGGGCAGCGAGAAGGCCGGCAGGGCCTTCGACACGGTGCGGTAGGTGCAGTGCAGACCGACCTCGACGCCGCCGCCCATGGCCGCGCCGTTGTAGTACGCGAAGGTCGGGACGGCGAGCGCGGACAGCCGCTTGAAGACGTCGTGGCCGCCCTTGCCGATGGCGAGCGCCTCGTCGTGCTTCTTCAGCAGCTCGACGCCCTTGAGGTCGGCGCCGACGGCGAAGATGAACGGCTTGCCGGTGATGCCGACGCCGGTGATCTCACCGTTCGCGGCCTCGGCCTCGACCTGGTCGATCGCCGTGTTCAGGTTGGCGAGCGACTGCGGGCCGAAGGTGGTCGGCTTGGTGTGGTCGAAGCCGTTGTCCAGCGTGATCAGGGCGAACCGGCCCGCACCCGCGGGCAGTTCGAAGTGCCGTACGTGGGCGCTCGTGACGACCTCGTCGGGGAAGAGCTCCGCGGCGCCCTTCAGAAGCTCGGCGGTGGTGCTCACTTGCCCTCCCAGTGGGGGTTTTCCCAGATGACCGTGGCGCCCATGCCGAAGCCGACGCACATCGTGTTGAGGCCGTAGCGGACCTGCGGGTTCTCCTCGAACTGGCGGGCCAGCTGCGTCATCAGACGGACGCCGGAGGAGGCGAGCGGGTGACCGTAGGCGATGGCGCCGCCGTACTGGTTGACGCGGGCGTCGTCGTCGGCGATGCCGTAGTGCTCCAGGAAGGCGAGGACCTGGACCGCGAAGGCCTCGTTGATCTCGAAGAGGTCGATGTCCTCGATGGACAGACCGGCCTTCGCGAGGGCCTTCTCGGTCGCCGGGATCGGGCCGTAGCCCATGACCTCGGGCTCGACGCCGGCGAAGGCGTACGAGACGAGGCGCATCTTCACCGGGAGGTCGTTCTCGCGGGCGAAGTCCTCGGAGGCGATGATCGAGGCGGTGGCACCGTCGTTGAGACCGGCCGCGTTGCCCGCGGTGACGTTGCCGTGGACGCGGAACGGCGTCTTCAGGTTGGCCAGCGACTCCAGGGTGGTGCCCGGGCGCATCGGCTCGTCGGCGGTGACCAGGCCCCAGCCGGTCTCACCGGTGGAGGCGTCGGTGCGGCGGACCGAGATCGGCACCAGGTCCTGCTGGATCTTGCCGTCGGCGTACGCCTTGGCGGCCTTCTCCTGCGAGCGCACGGCGTACTCGTCGGCGCGCTGCTTGGTGATGCTCGGGTAGCGGTCGTGCAGGTTCTCGGCGGTCATGCCCATGAACAGGGCGGACTCGTCGACCAGCTTCTCGCTCACGAACCGCGGGTTCGGGTCGACGCCCTCGCCCATGGGGTGGCGGCCCATGTGCTCGACGCCACCGGCGATGACGGCGTCGTAGGCGCCGAAGGCGATCGAACCGGCGACCGAGGTGACGGCGGTCAGCGCGCCGGCACACATGCGGTCGATGGAGTAGCCCGGCACCGACTGCGGCAGCCCGGCGAGGATGCCCGCCGTGCGGCCGAGGGTCAGACCCTGGTCACCGATCTGCGTGGTCGCGGCGATGGCGACCTCGTCAATCTGCGCGGGGTCGAGGCCGGGGTTGCGGCGCAGCAGCTCCCGGATGGCCTTGACGACGAGATCGTCGGCGCGGGTCTCGTGGTAGATGCCCTTCGGGCCCGCCTTGCCGAACGGGGTGCGGACGCCGTCGACGAAGACGACGTCCCTGACGGTACGAGGCACGATGGCTCTCCTCCAGGGTGCGGGATGGCACTGCTGCGGCACACGCCTAAGCGTGCGCTTGCTTCCCCCATGCTACTTGTGGGTAACCAAGCTGCCCAGCCCCTGGGGCCCAAGCGGCGAAGGTCACACCCCGAGGATGCCACCAGGCCGACCGCACGCCCCTCGCGCACGCCCGTCTGTCCGGACGGTCCGGCAACCCGATGGGCCCAGGGCGGCGGCCGCGTCGCGGCGCCGGCGTCCGTCGCCGGGCGGAGGCCGGCCCGGGGCGACGGCCGCGTCGGGGCACGGCCGCCAGTCGGCGGGCGGAGGCCGGTACCGGCCGCGGCACGAGGCCGCTGCCCCGCCCATGGAAAGGGCGGAGCCCCTGGCGGTTCTCACCGCCAGGGGCTCCGTCCAGGGGCTCTCCGAGCCAGTCACGCGGTCGCGGTCAGCGCCTTCACCAGGAGCGGCGTCACCAGGCCGACCTGCCAGGGGCGCGCACCGTGGCCCGTGAGGGCGGCGGCGACGCCGTCCGCGTCGGCCGGGGCCGGCGGCTCCCAGCAGACCCGGCGCACCGTGTCCGGGGTGATCAGGTTCTCCTGCGGCAGGTTCAGCTCCTCCGCGAGGGCCGAGACCGCCGCGCGCGCCGCCGACAGGCGGGCCGCCGCGACCGGGTCCTTGTCCGCCCAGGCGCGCGGCGGGGGCGGGCCGGCCACCTGCTGGCCCGGCTGGGGCAGCTCGCTCTCGGGCAGGGCACGGGCGCGGTCGACGGCCGCCTGCCACTGCTCCAGCTGACGGCGGCCCGTCCGGTGGCCGTAGCCGGGCAGCGCCATGAGCGCGGTCACGTTCACCGGCACCGCGAGCGCCGCCTCCACGATCGCCGCGTCGCTCAGCACCTTGCCGGGGGAGACGTCCCGCCGCTGGGCGACCTTGTCACGGGCCGTCCACAGCTCGCGTACGACCGCCATCTGGCGACGGCGCCGCACCTTGTGCATGCCGGAGGTGCGCCGCCACGGGTCCTTGCGCGGCGGGGCGGGCGGGGCCGAGGCGATCGCGTCGAACTCCTGGTGTGCCCACTCGAGCTTGCCCTGCCGGTCGAGCTCCTTCTCCAGGGCGTCCCGCAGGTCGACGAGGAGTTCCACGTCGAGGGCCGCGTACCGCAGCCAGGGCTCGGGCAGCGGCCTGGTGGACCAGTCCACGGCGGAGTGGCCCTTCTCCAGGGCGTAGCCCAGGACGGACTCGACCATCGCGCCGAGGCCGACGCGCGGGAAGCCCGCGAGCCGCCCGGCGAGCTCGGTGTCGAACAGCGAGGTCGGGAGCATGCCTATGTCGCGCAGGCACGGAAGGTCCTGGGTCGCGGCGTGCAGGATCCACTCGGTTCCGGCGAGCGCGTCGCCGAGTCCGGAGAGGTCGGGGCAGCCCACCGGGTCGATGAGCGCGGTCCCCGCGCCCTCGCGGCGGAGCTGGACGAGATAGGCGCGCTGGCCGTACCGGTAGCCGGAGGCGCGCTCGGCGTCCACGGCGACGGGGCCGCGGCCGGCCGCGAAGGCGGCGATCACCTCGGCGAGGGCGTCCTCGGTCTCGACGACGGGCGGAATCCCCTCGCGGGGCTCCAGCAACGGGATCGGAAGCCCATTCGCAGGGACATCGTCGTCCGGGGGCCGCCCCCGGTGGTGCGCAGTGCTGTGTCTGCTGCGGTCTCTTGGGCGTCGGTCACCTGTCAAGGGTATCGGTGAACGGCAAGCGCCTGTCGACGGAACGTTCCGTCGACAGGCGCCGGCTTCTCGTCGAGAGCTCCGTCAGTGGATGATCCCCGTCCGCAGGGCGACGGCGACCATGCCGGCGCGGTCGCCGGTGCCCAGCTTGCGGGCGATCCGGGCGAGGTGGCTCTTCACGGTGAGGGCCGAGAGGCCCATGGAGACGCCGATCGCCTTGTTCGACTGGCCCTCCGCGACGAGCCGGAGCACCTCGACCTCACGGCCGGAGAGCTCGCGGTAGCCGCCCGGGTGGCTCGGGGCACCCGGGGGGCGGCGGTGGCCGAGCCGCGCGGCCGCGGCGCCGATGGGGGCGGCGCCGGGTCGGGTCGGGTGGCCGATGTTCGTACGGGTGCCGGTGACGACATAGCCCTTCACGCCGCCCGCGAGGGCGTTGCGCACGGCACCGATGTCGTCCGCCGCCGAGAGGGCGAGGCCGTTGGGCCAGCCCGCGGCGCGGGTCTCGGACAGCAGGGTCAGGCCGCTGCCGTCGGGCAGGTGGACGTCGGCAACGCAGATGTCGCGCGGGTTGCCGACGCGGGGACGTGCCTCCGCGATGGAAGAAGCCTCGATCACGTCGCGTACTCCGAGGGCCCACAGGTGGCGGGTCACGGTGGAGCGGACGCGCGGGTCGGCCACGACGACCATGGCCGTCGGCTTGTTCGGGCGGTAGGCGACCAGGCTTGCGGGCTGCTCGAGGAGAACGGACACCAGGCCTCCTGGGGGGAAGGGTGCGGGACGGAGCCGGCTCGGGGAAGAAGCCGGGGGCGAACCCGTGCTGTGAAGGGGTCACTGGTTCCTTCGGCAGCTGGGCCGCCCGCCTTTAGGGAAAGATCACGATTTGGTGAGTAACAATTAGTGCAATTCGGACACGTGATCGATCATCCTACGAGCGGGCCCCCTCGTGTCACCCCTGAGAGGGAGTGCCGGCGCCGTCGTTCGGACACGCCGAAGGACGAAGGTTGGCTTGATCCCACCGCTCAGGCCTGCTGCGGCCCCCGCCGCTGGGGCAGCGAGACGATCCCCGCGCCCGACACCGTCCCCGCCGCGCCCGTCGCCTGGTCGGCCGGCACGGGCGGCAGCCCCGCGATCTGGCAGAGCAGATCGCACCAGGCCGCCAGATGCGCCCCCGTGTCCGGCACCCCGCCCAGACCCTCACGCGGCGTCCAGGACGCCCGGATCTCGATCTGCGTCGCCGGCCTGCGGTCCGCGAGACCGCCGAAGTAGTGCGAGCCCGCCATCGTGACCGTGCCGCTCGCCTCCCCGTACGCGAGCCCCCGGGCCTCCATGGCCCCGGTCAGCCAGGACCAGCACACCTCGGGCAGCAGCGGATCCGCCGCCATCTCCGGCTCCAGCTCCGCCCGGACCAGTGTCACAAGGCGGAACGTGCCCTTCCAGGCCTCGTGGCCGTCCGGGTCGTGCAGCAGCACGAGCCGCCCGTCCGCGAGGTCCTCCTCGCCGTCCACGACGGCCGCCTCGACCGCGTACGCATGAGGGGCGAGGCGCTGCGGGGGCCTCGTCGGCTCGATCTCGATCTCGGGCCGCAGCCGCGCCGAACGCAGCGCCTCCACCGCCCTGCGGAACGCGGGGGGTACCGGGTTCGCCTCCGTACTGTCCGCCGTTTCGTCCGTCCCTCGATCGCCGTCGGAATGATCGGAAAAATGTCCCTGAGCCGCAGCCATGCGGGGAAGAGTAGGCGGAACGGGGCCTCTGTGCAGGGAGGACACCCGGCCCGGACGAGCGGCTTCCCGCCACATGCGAAGATTCTGGGCGTGAGTGCCAACGATCGCCCGCAGGGCCAGCAGACGAAGCAGCAGTCGCGGACGTACGACTCCGCGTTCCTCAAGGCATGCCGGCGGGAGCCCGTGCCGCACACCCCCGTCTGGTTCATGCGGCAGGCCGGGCGCTCGCTCCCCGAGTACCTGAAGGTGCGCGAGGGCATCCCCATGCTCGAGTCCTGCATGCGGCCCGAGCTGGTCACCGAGATCACCCTCCAGCCCGTCCGCCGCCACAAGGTCGACGCCGCGATCTACTTCAGCGACATCGTCGTCCCCCTCAAGGCCATCGGCCTCGACCTCGACATCAAGCCCGGCGTCGGCCCCGTCGTCGCCGACCCGATCCGCACCCGCGCCGACCTGGACCGGCTGCGCGACCTGACCCCCGAGGACGTCCACTACGTCACCGAGGCCATCGGGATGCTCACCGAGGAGCTGGGCGACACCCCGCTCATCGGCTTCGCGGGCGCGCCTTTCACCCTCGCGAGCTACCTCGTCGAGGGTGGCCCTTCGCGCAGCCACGAGCGCACCAAGGCGATGATGTACGGCGACCCGCAGCTGTGGGCCGATCTGCTCGACCGCCTCGCCGAGATCACCTCGGCCTTCCTCAAGGTCCAGATCGAGGCCGGCGCCTCCGCCGTCCAGCTCTTCGACTCCTGGGTCGGCGCCCTCGCCCCGGCGGACTACCGGCGCTCGGTGATGCCGGCCTCCGTGAAGGTGTTCGACGCGGTCGCCGGGTACGGCGTCCCGCGCATCCACTTCGGCGTCGGTACGGGCGAGCTGCTCGGCCTCATGGGCGAGGCCGGCGCGGACGTCGTCGGCGTCGACTGGCGCGTTCCGCTCGACGAGGCCGCCCGCCGCGTCGGCCCCGGCAAGGCGCTCCAGGGCAACCTGGACCCGGCCGTGCTGTTCGCCGGGCGCGAGGTCGTCGAGGCCAAGACGGACGAGGTCCTGGCCGCCGCGAAGAACCTCGACGGACACGTCTTCAACCTGGGCCACGGCGTCATGCCGTCGATGGACCCGGACGCCCTGACCCGCCTCGTGGACTACGTGCACACCCGGACCGCGGTCTGACGCACCCGCCACGCCCGTCCGACGGCCGCCGGGGGAGACCCCGGCGGCCGTCGTGCTGTCGTCAGCCCGCCGCCCGGACCGCCGCCGTCGCCTTGCGGGCCGCGATCAGGACCGGGTCCCACACCGGCGAGAACGGCGGCGCGTACCCCAGGTCCAGCGCCGTCATCCGCTCCACCGTCATCCCCGCGGTCAGCGCGACGGCCGCGATGTCCACCCGCTTCGCCGCGCCCTCCCGGCCCACGATCTGCACCCCGAGCAGCCGGCCAGTGCGCCGCTCGGCCGTCATCTTCACCGTCATCGCCGCGGCCCCCGGGTAGTACCCGGCCCGGGACGTCGACTCCACGGTCACCGTCACGTACCGCAGCCCCACCTCCCGCGCGTCCTTCTCCCGCAGGCCGGTCCGGGCGAGCTCCAGGTCGCAGACCTTGGACACCGCCGTGCCCACGACCCCGGGGAACGTCGCGTAGTCGCCGCCGACGTTGGACCCGATGACCTGGCCGTGCTTGTTCGCGTGCGTCCCCAGCGGCACGTACCGCTCGCGGCCCGAGACCAGGTCCAGGACCTCCACGCAGTCACCGCCCGCCCAGATGTTCTCGTGGCCGCGGACCCGCATCGCCGGATCGGTGAGCAGCCCGCCGTGCGCCCCCAGGGGCAGCCCCGCCGCGCGGGCGAGCGAGGTCTCCGGCACCACACCCATGCCCAGGACGACCACGTCCGCCGGGTACTCGGCCCCGTCCGTCGCCACCGCCCTCACCCGGCCTCCCGCACCGGTGAGGATCTTCGTGACCTCCGCCGAGGCGACCGTCGTGATCCCCAGACCGTCCATCGCCCGGTGCACCAGACGGCCCATGTCCGGGTCCAGGGTCGCCATCGGCTGCTCGCCCCGGTGCAGGACCGTGACCTCGTAGCCCCGGTTGAGGAGCGCCTCGGCCATCTCCACGCCGATGTAGCCCGCGCCGACCACGACCGCCCGGCGCCCCGGCGTCGCGTCCAGCGAGTCGAGCAGCGCCTGCCCGTCGTCCAGCGTCTGCACCCCGTGCACCCCGGGAGCGTCGATCCCCGGCAGCGCCGGCCGCTTGGGCCGGGCGCCCGTCGCGACCACGAGCTTGTCGTAGCCCGTCCAGGTCTCCGTGCCGGCCTCCAGGTCCCGTGCGAGGACCCGCTGACCGGGCACGTCGATCGCCGTCACCTCCGTCCGCGTCCGCAGGTCGATGGCGCGCGCCCGGTGTTCCTCGGGGGAGCGCGCGATCAGCGCGTCGCGTGTGGCGACGTCACCGCCGACCCAGTACGGGATGCCGCAGGCCGAGTACGAGGAGAAGTGACCGCGCTCGAACGCGACGATCTCCAGCTCCTTCGGCCCCTTGAGCCTGCGCGCCTGCGACGCGGCGGACATCCCCGCCGCGTCGCCACCGATGACCACCAGTCGTTGCCTCATGGGGACAGCGTATTTTTCGGGCTCACTCGTCGGGCGTCTCCGGGGGCACGGGGGCTCCCGCGGCGTTGCGGCGAGCGGCGGGGACGGCGGGCGGGGCCCC
>NZ_LIPQ01000415.1 GCF_001418135.1 Streptomyces aureus | reverse complement strand
CGTGGTCGGCCTCGCCCCCGCCACCCTCCACCGCTTCACCGTCCGGGCCAGGGACGCCGCCGGCAACGTCTCGCCCCCGAGCGCCACCGTCACCGCGACCACCCTCCGTGCCACAGCCGAGGACCGCACGCCCCCCACCACGCCGGCCGCGCTCCGCGCCACCCCCGACGGCAGCCGCGCCGTGACCCTCCGCTGGTCCGCCTCCACGGACGACACCGAGGTCACCGCGTACGACGTCTACCAGGCCGACACCCGCATCCACACCGTGCCCGGCACCGCCACCACCGCCCTCGTCACCGGGCTGCGCCCCGGCACCGCCTACGCGTTCACCGTCCGCGCCCGCGACGCCGCCGAGAACTCCTCCCCGGACAGCGCGCCCGCCGACCTCACCACGGCCCCGTCTCCTGGCGCGCCCGAGAACACCGCCCCCACCCGCCTCACCGCGACGGCGGCCAAGGGTGAGATCACCGTCACCTGGACCCCACCGGACACGGGCGCCCCGGTGACGCACCATGAACTCCACCTCAACGGCAGGTTCGCCACCACCATCATCTGGGGCACCGCCCCACCCCCCGGCCGGGCCACCTACACCTTCCCGGTCCAGGACCCCTCGGGCACCCGCTACACCGTCACCCTGCGCGCCCAACTCCCGGACGGCACCTGGGGCGACCTCTCGGCCCCCCGGACGGTGGTGGTGCGCTGATGCCGGCGCCGCGAAGCTGCCCACGGATTGGCCGGAATCGCCCCCTTTCGCCACGCACCGCAGCCCCTCACCCTGCGAAGCAGGGGATGCAGAGGACCGCTGGGGGGCGCCGATGTTCGAGCCGTTGTCCGATCCGCACCGCCATCCGCACGTCGATCCGCTCCACGATCCGCACCGCGATCCGCTCCACGATCCGGCCCTCCGTCTGCTCGACGACCCGCTCAAAGCCCCGTCCCACGCCCCGCTCTACGTGCCCGCCCTGCCGGCGCGGCGGAGCGCGCTCGACGCGTACGACCGTCTGCCGCCCCGGGTACGCGCGTGCGTGACGCCGTTGTGGGTGATACCGCCCCGGGTCGGACGGGTCCGCACCATGGGCCGCCGGCCGTCCCACCCGCTCGACCCGGACCCCGCCGCCCTCGCCGCCCACCTCGGGTCCGCGCTGCACCGCATCGAGACCGCGCAGCGGGGCCGACCCGCCTGGGTGGATGCCTTCCACGTGGAGGACGAGGCGGCGCACCTCGCTCCGGGCTTCCGGCGGACGCCGGCGGCGGCCGCGCTCCGGCCCGTGACGGGCGTCGAGCGTGCCGTCGAGCAGCAGGCGGCCTGCGCCGAGGCCGCCCGGATCCGCGGCAGCGGGCTCGGCGTCCGGGTGTTCCTGACCCGGCTGCCCGACGAGGGGCTGAGGGACGAGGTCGGTCGTCTGCTGAACCGGATCGCCTTCGCCCACTGCCCGTTGGACCTGCTCCTCGACCTGGGGGCCGTCGTCGACGAGCACCGCCCCGCCGAGAAGTGGGCGCAGCGGGCCCTGGCCCTGCTCGGCCCCCTCCACCCCTGGCGAACGGTCGTCCTGCTCGCCGGATCCTTCCCTGCCGCCTACCCGGCGGACTACGGAGCGCCGCTCGCGGAGGCGGAGCGATTCGACTGGGACGTCTGGCACATGCTCGTCGACGGACCCGACCGTCCGGCGGAGCGCGTCGTCTACGGCGACTACGCCGCCGACCACCCCGGAAGCCACGACCGCCCGGTCGAGGCCGACGGCGGCTCGCCGTGGGGCATCGTGCGCTACACCACCGAGCGCACGTTCCTCCTCGCGCGCGTGCCCACCCGAGGACCCGACCACGCGGACGCGGTCCGCGCGCGGGTCAGGGAGCTCGTCCACGCGGAGGGCTTCCGGGGAGCCGGCTTCAGCGACGGGGAACGCTGGCTCCTCTCCTGTGCCGACGGATCCCGCGTCGGCGACAGAGGCACCGAGGGTGTCGGTCAACCGGGCGTCTGGCTGCGCGCGGGTCACGTCCAGCACATGGCCCAGGTCGTCCGCGCCCTGCGCAGACGCCCGTGACGCAGGCGATTCCCGGCCCCCCGCCCCTGCGTCGTACGCCCGATTCGTCCCCTGCCGAACTACCCTGGGAGGCGTGGCCGAGACCGTTCTCACCAACACCGGGCTCGACAGCTTCCTCGACGGAGCACCCGAGCGCCGCGATCCCGTTTTCGTGCGTGCCGCCGAGGCGGTGCTGGGTCTCCTCGCCCTCAGGGGGGCGGACCGGGAGTCGGGGGTGCCCGAGCCGACACCGGGGCTCGTACGGCAGCTGCTCGTCGAGGACCTGCCGACGTTCGTGTACGTGCCGCCCGGGGCGCTGGCCGTCTATCCCGCCGTGGTCGGCAGGCTCGCGGCGCGCTTCGACGGCGGCCGGGACGAGCAGGTCGCCGCGGCCGTCCGGGAGGCCGCCGCCGACTTCGAACGGGCCATGACCGACCCGGGGAACCTGACCTGGCACCGGTGGTACGCCTCGCTCCTGCGCTCCTGCGGCGCCGACCTCGCCGACCCCGAGGACGTACGGCGCAGGCTGGCCGCCCTCGACGGGGCGCCGCTGCCCGACGGGGTGCACCGCGCCGACCTCATGGGGCGTACGGCCCTCGCGGACGTCCTGCTCGCCGAGGCCCTCACGCGCGCGTACGTACGGGACGCCGAGGCGCCGCCCGCCGTCGGGCCGCTGCTCACCGACCACGCCGTCGCGACCGGCATCGGCCAGGTGGCCGCCGCGCTCCAGGACAGGTGGACCGCCGCCGGGCTCGCCGAGCAGCTCGCCGGGCCGTACGCGCGCTTCGCGCCCGGGCCCGACGACTTCCCCCACCTCGTCCTGGCCGACGCCCTCCTGGACGAGCACCTCGACCACTACGGCGACATCGCCGTCCCCGTGCCCCCGCCACCCGCGATCGAGGCAGGTCCGGTCGAGGAGGACGCCAACACCCTCGTCACGGCCGTCGAGGAGTTGTCCGAGGAGGAGTTCGAGCCCTACGGGGGCGAGGCTCCGCACCTGCTGTACGTGGTCTACCGGCGCGGCTGCTCGGCCGAGTCCGTCGCCCGCAAGGCCGCCGAGTACGAGGACTGGCCCGTCGATCCGGCCGTGGAGGACCTGCCCGTACCCGTACCGGAGGCGGTGCCGGACACGGCGTCCGCGTCCCCGTACATCGTCCCGCCCGTCACCGAACTCGTACGGCTGCTCGGTACGGCCGATCTGGCGGAGACCGACCGGGCCCGGCTCGAGGGCCCCGCCCGCGACCTCGCCGCCGTCCTCGACCGACTCGCCGCCACCGGCCTGGTCTTCCGCTCCGGAGACGCCTTCGGGCTCACCCCGCGCGGCGCCGGCGTCGTCCGCTATCTCCTCGGGGTGCGCGGGGTCGCGGCCCCCGACGCCGCCGAGGCCAGGGCGTGGTCCGCCTCGCAGGCGGTGGCCGCCGCCGTGGGCTGGCCCACGTGCGTGGCCTCCCGCGTGCTCGCCGACTGGCTCCGCGCGCGCGGGGACACCGCAGACGCCTGGTCGCGGCTCCTCGCCGCCCTCGGCACCGTCCACGCCGGCACGACGGACGCCGCCGCCACCCGTGGGCTCCTCGCCGTCCTCGACACCGCCGCCGCCCCGCCCGAGGCCCTGCGCGGAGCCCTCCGGGACCCGGTGATCGGCGCGTACGCCCATCAGGCCCTCCGCGCGCGTGGAGAGCCCTCCGACCTGATCCAGGTGGGGATCTCGGCGCGGGCGCTGTTCGTGCTCGACGCGCTGCCCGCCAAGAAGGGGCCCCTGGAGTCCCGCCGTGCCGCCTTCGACACGGCGGCCGCCGCCTGGCCGGGGGGTTCCGCCGCCCTGGTCCGGGCGATGCGGGCGGCGGACCGGCACGAGGCCGAGCGGGTCCTCGGCCCACTCGGCCTCGCGCCGTAGTCCTCGGTCGCCCGGACCGGCCCGTAGCGGGTGCCGGGTCCTTTCCCGCAGCCGCTGCCCCGCCCCGTCGCTACCCCGCCGCGAGGTACATCGCCGACGGTCCCGACCCCGCCGTGTTCCGGCAGCTGTGGTTGCCCGTAGGGCGGGCGTGGACCAGGGCCAGGCAGCGGCCGAGGGCCTGCTGGCCGTAGGCGTTGGGGTGCATGGACTCCTGGACGAGCCCCTGCGTGCTCTGGCTGTCGATCCAGCGCGCCCACTCGCTCGTCGTCCCCGACGCCGGCACCGTCGACGTCACCTGACGGCTCGCCTTCGCGCACACCTCACGTCCCTGGAGCGCGTCCCGCAGGTCCATGAACTGCACGCCCTTGGCCGCCGCGACGCCCTTCAGACGGTTGGCGAGCTGCGGGACGAGGGAGTCGCGAGCCCAGTCGGCGTCGGCGTTCCAGAAGGGGCAGCCGCCGGTGTTCGTCCGCGTCCAGCCGCTCTCGGCGTACCGGTTCTCGGCGGCGCGGGGGATGGGGGAGGGGTACGACTGGAGGACGATCCGGTAGTCGGACGAGGCGTATCCGGCGCCCGTCATCACGGCGCGGATCTCGTCGACCGAGCGGCCGACGTCCGCCATCACACCGTCGATCCGGGCGTCGACCTCGGCCTGCTGGTCGTCGTGGCAGTACGAGTACCAGACGATGTAGTCCTTGGCGCAGGTGGCGATGATGTCGGCGAAGCCGAGGTCGTTGCCGCCGATGGAGAGCGCGATCAGCTCCACGTCGTGCGAGGCGGCGACGGCCGCGAGCTGGTCGGCCTGCGGGGCCTCGCCCTTGTAGGCCAGGCCGCCCTGCGCGGCGCGGACGACGTTGTCGGTCGTCGCCCCGGAGCAGGCCAGGTTGATCAGGGAGCTCGCGAGGGGCCCCGCGCTCCGCACCTCGGCGGTGTCCGAGCGGTGGCAGCCGCCGGCGGTGGCGCCGTACACCCGGGACGGGTCGTATCCGCTGCCCGTCCAGGCCCGGTCGGTGCCGTTGCGGTTCCCCGAGTTGGTGAGGCTGTTGCCCAGCCAGCGGCCGGCCTCCCCGGAGATGTAGCTGTCGCCCATGGTGACGACGGCGGTGGGGCCGGTGCCGGGGGAGGC
>NZ_LIPQ01000414.1:162-7815 GCF_001418135.1 Streptomyces aureus | reverse complement strand
GTTCGGGTCAGCCCTTGAGGGCAGCGTCGATCGCCGTGTTGAACTCCGGCTCGGTCATCGGCGGGTTGTCGGAGCCCGCCACCGTCACGGGCTTGCCGTCCATCTTCAGCGTCGGGGTGCCCGTCACCCCGCTGTCGTCGAAGGCCTTCGACATCTTCATCGCCCAGGCGTCGAACGTGCCGTCCTCGACGTTCTTCTTGAACGCGGCGTTGCCCTTGAGGGCCGGCACCGAGTCCGCCACCTCCAGGAGGTAGGAGTCCTTGGCGAACTTGTCGTCGTTCTCCTCCGGGTGGAACTTCGCGGAGTAGAGCGCCGACTTGTACTTGAGGAACGCCTCGGGGCTCACGTCGAGGGCCGCGCCGAGCGCCGACAGGGCGTTCTTCGAGCCCTCGCCCGTGGCGGCGTCGTCGATGAAGGTGGCACCGACGTACTTGATCTTGTACTTGCCGGCCTCGACGTCCTTCTCGACCGTGGAGCCCACGGACTGCTCGAAGGTCGCGCAGACCGGGCAGCGCGAGTCCTCGTACAGCTCCAGGGTCTTCTTCGCGGACGCCTTGCCGACGACGACGGTCGTGCCGTTCGTGCCCGAGGTGTTCTTCGGGGCGGTCACGGTGGTCGCCTTCGCCGCCGACTCCCACGCGGAGGGCTGGTTCGACTGGACCACCGCGTAGCCGATGCCGCCGGCGGCGGCGAGGACGGCCACGGCCGAGACGCCGACGACGAGCTGCCGGCGGGCCCGGTCCTTCTTCGCCTGGCGCTCGCGCTCGACGCGCAGACGCTCGCGGGCGGCAGCCTTGTTGGCCTGGTTGTTGCGTGCACTCATGATCGTGATCTCCGTGAGGGTGAGGAAAAGAGGGGGGTACCGCGTGCCTGGGTGCGCGTCGCTCAGACGAGAGCGAGGCGCGGGCACGGCGGTCCCCGCCGTCCCACGGAGTGGGTGAGGAGCCGCGTACGGGAGGGCCGGGGCCGTCCCGCGGACCGCCCGGCGCGTCGCGGCGCCGGACCACCGGTACGGAAGAGGGCCGCCACCAGGAGCAGGGGCCGGAACGCGACGGCCGCCACCGCGCCGAGCAGCCGGACGAGTGCCCGCTCCCCGCCGCGCAGCCAGACCGCCGCGAAGAGCCCGACGCCCACATGGGACAGGAGCAGCAGCCAGGGCAGCGCCGGGTCGGGGGAGTCGAGGAGCGCGGCGGCCGTGCCGCTCTCGGGGGCGGCCACGCCGGGCAGCGGGGCGCCGACGGCGCCACCGCAGAAGACCTCCACGCCGACCGCACGCAGCGATCCGGCGACCGGGCCGCCGGCAGCGCCGTAACAGACCGCCTGCCCGCTGGTGAAGAGCGTGTCGGCCGCCAGTTCCAGCGGGACGAGGAGCCCGGCGATCGGGCCGAGGCCCCGCTCGCGGCCCGCCAGGGCGTACGCCACGGCGAAGACGCCGACCGCGACCGGGACGACCGTCCCGAGCGGCAGCGGCACGCGTGAGAGCAGCACGTGGGACGCCACGGACAGCGCCACGACCAGTGCCGTGAAGAACGCCGCCCGCAGCGCCCTCAGCTGCGTCCCTGCCATGTCCATCGTCGTGGAGTGTGCCATGCCGGTCCGTAAAACGCCCTTAAAGGCAGTCTGTGAACGGCCCCGGCGGCCCCGGGATCCCCAGGAATCCCGGGCGGCCCCGGGAATCCGCTACAGCCCCGGGATCCGGCCGTTGCGGAAGAGGTCCACGAAGATCTGGTGGTCGGCCCGCGCGCGTGCCCCGTACGTGTGGGCGAAGTCCACCAGCAGCTCCGCGAAGCCCTCCTCGTCGGCGGCGATCGCCGCGTCGATGGCCCGCTCCGTCGAGAACGGCACCAGCGAGTGCCCGCTGGAGTCGTCCGCCGCCGCGTGCATGGTCGCCGTCGCCCGGCCCAGGTCGGCGACGGTGGCCGCGATGTCCCGGGGGTCGTCGATGTCCGACCAGTCGAGGTCCACCGCGTACGGCGAGACCTCCGCGACCAGCTGCCCGGCGCCGTCCAGCTCCGTCCAGCCGAGCCACGGGTCGGCGTGCGCCTGGAGAGCCCGCTGCGAGATCACGGTGCGGTGGCCCTCGTGCTGGAAGTACTCCCGTACCGCCGAGTCCGTCACATGGCGGGAGACCGCCGGGGTCTGCGCCTGCTTGAGGTAGATCACGACGTCGTTCTCCAGCGCGTCGCTGTTGCCCTCCAGGAGGATGTTGTACGAGGGGAGGCCGGCCGAGCCGATGCCGATCCCGCGCCGTCCGACCACGTCCTTGACCCGGTACGAGTCGGGGCGGGACAGGCTGGACTCCGGCAGCGTCTCCAGGTAGCCGTCGAAGGCCGCCAGGACCTTGTACCGCGCGGCCGCGTCCAGCTCGATCGCGCCGCCGCCCGCGGAGAAGCGGCGCTCGTAGTCCCGGATCTCCGTCATCGACTCCAGGAGCCCGAAACGGGTCATGGAGCGGGCGTCGCGCAGCGCGTCGAGCAGCGCGCCCTCGGCCGTGTCCAGCGTGAACGGGGGCAGGTCGTCGTTCTTCGCGCCCGTCGCGAGGGCGTGGATCCGCTCCCGGTAGGACGCGGCGCAGATCCGGACCAGGTGGCTGATCTGCTCGTCGCTCAGCGCCTTCGCGTAGCCGATGAGGGCGAGCGAGGCCGCGAGCCGCTTGAGGTCCCAGGTGAAGGGGCCGACGTACGCCTCGTCGAAGTCGTTGACGTTGAAGATCAGCCGCCCGTTGGCGTCCATGTACGTGCCGAAGTTCTCGGCGTGGAGATCGCCGTGGATCCAGACCCGGCCGGTGCGCTCGTCCAGGTACGGGCCGCTGTGCGTGTTGCCTCCCTCCCGGCCGGCGCCCTCCCGCGCCAGGTCGGCGTAGAACAGGCAGGCCGTGCCGCGGTAGAAGGCGAACGCCGAGCCGGCCATCTTCCGGAACTTGACGCGGAAGGCCGCGGGGTCGGCGGCGAGGAGCTCGCCGAAGGCGGTGTCGAAGACGGCGAGAATGTGCTCACCGCGCTCCGCGGCGGTGGGCTGGGGGACCGACATCGAGATGCCTCCTGGTACGAAGCCACGTTTGGACAAATGGGACAGGTGTTCCTGTCTCCCAACGCGCGACGGTACCCGCGAGTGCCCGGCCGCTGTCAGTCCGGCGACGTAGACTTCGACGCTGTCCCCCCGGAACACGCGGGGGCCCGGGGGTCGCTCCCCGGAAGTTCGCAGCATCGCCGGAGGCCTCCCCCGTGACCAAGCCGCCCTTCACGCACCTCCACGTCCACACCCAGTACTCGCTGCTGGACGGTGCCGCGCGGCTGAAGGACATGTTCAACGCGTGCAACGAGATGGGCATGACCCATATCGCCATGTCCGACCACGGCAATCTGCACGGGGCGTACGACTTCTTCCACTCGGCGAAGAAGGCCGGGGTGACGCCGATCATCGGCATCGAGGCGTACGTCGCCCCCGAGTCCCGGCGCAACAAGCGGAAGATCCAGTGGGGACAGCCGCACCAGAAGCGGGACGACGTCTCCGGTTCCGGTGGTTACACCCACAAGACGATCTGGGCGGCCAACGCCACGGGACTGCACAACCTCTTCCGGCTCTCCTCCGACGCGTACGCCGAGGGCTGGCTCCAGAAGTGGCCCCGGATGGACAAGGAGACCATCTCGCAGTGGTCGGAGGGGCTCATCGCCTCCACCGGCTGCCCTTCCGGCGAGCTGCAGACCCGGCTCCGGCTCGGCCAGTTCGACGAGGCCCTGAAGTCGGCCTCCGAGTACCAGGACATCTTCGGCAAGGAGCGGTACTTCCTGGAGCTGATGGACCACGGCATCGAGATCGAGCGCCGGGTCCGCGACGGGCTCCTGGAGATCGGCAAGAAGCTCGGCATCCCGCCGCTGGTCACCAACGACTCGCACTACACGTACGCGCACGAGGCCGCCGCGCACGACGCCCTGCTGTGCATCCAGACCGGCAAGAACCTCTCCGACCCGGACCGCTTCCGGTTCGACGGCACCGGCTACTACCTGAAGTCCACGGACGAGATGTACGCCGTCGACTCCTCGGACGCCTGGCAGGAGGGCTGCCGCAACACCCTCCTGGTCGCCGAGCAGGTCACCACCGACGGCATGTTCGTCGAGAAGAACCTCATGCCGAAGTTCGACATCCCGGAGGGGTTCACCGAGGTCACCTGGTTCCGCGAGGAGACCATGCGGGGCATGCACCGCCGCTTCCCCGGAGGCATCCCCGACGACCGCATGAAGCAGGTCGAGTACGAGATGGACACGATCATCTCGATGGGCTTCCCCGGCTACTTCCTCGTCGTCGCCGACTTCATCATGTGGGCGAAGAAGCAGGGCATCGCTGTCGGCCCCGGCCGGGGCTCCGCGGCCGGCTCGATCGTCGCGTACGCCATGGGCATCACCGACCTCGACCCGATCCCGCACGGCCTGATCTTCGAGCGCTTCCTCAACCCCGAGCGCATCTCGATGCCCGATGTCGACATCGACTTCGACGAGCGTCGGCGCGTCGAGGTGATCCGGTACGTGACGGAGAAGTACGGCTCCGACAAGGTCGCCATGATCGGCACGTACGGCAAGATCAAGGCGAAGAACGCCATCAAGGACTCCGCGCGTGTCCTCGGCTACCCGTACGCCATGGGCGACCGGCTCACCAAGGCCATGCCCGCCGACGTCCTCGGCAAGGGCATCGACCTCAACGGCATTACCGACCCCTCGCACCCGCGCTACAGTGAGGCCGGCGAGATCCGCGCGATGTACGAGAACGAGCCGGACGTCAAGAAGGTCATCGACACCGCCCGGGGCGTCGAGGGCCTGGTCCGTCAGATGGGCGTGCACGCGGCCGGCGTGATCATGTCCAGCGAGCCGATCGTCGACCACGCGCCGATCTGGGTGCGGCACACCGACGGCGTCACCATCACGCAGTGGGACTACCCGCAGTGCGAGTCGCTCGGCCTGCTCAAGATGGACTTCCTGGGCCTGCGCAACCTCACGATCATGGACGACGCCGTCAAGATGGTGAAGGCCAACAAGGGGATCGACCTCGACCTCCTGGCCCTGCCGCTCGACGACCCGAAGACCTTCGAACTGCTCCAGCGCGGTGACACCCTCGGTGTCTTCCAGTTCGACGGCGGCCCCATGCGTTCGCTGCTGCGGCTGATGAAGCCCGACAACTTCGAAGACATCTCCGCCGTGTCCGCCCTGTACCGGCCGGGCCCGATGGGCATGAACTCGCACACGAACTACGCCCTGCGCAAGAACGCGCAGCAGGAGATCACCCCGATCCACCCCGAGCTGGAGAAGCCGCTCGAAGAGGTGCTCGCGGTCACCTACGGCCTCATCGTGTACCAGGAGCAGGTGCAGAAGGCCGCCCAGATCATCGCCGGGTACTCGCTCGGCGAGGCCGACATCCTCCGCCGCGTGATGGGCAAGAAGAAGCCCGACGAGCTGGCGAAGAACTTCGTCATCTTCGAGGCCGGAGCCAAGAGCAAGGGCTACAGCGACGAGGCCATCAAGGCCCTCTGGGACGTCCTGGTCCCCTTCGCCGGCTACGCCTTCAACAAGGCCCACTCGGCCGCGTACGGCCTGGTCTCCTACTGGACCGCCTACCTCAAGGCCAACTTCCCGGCCGAGTACATGGCGGGACTGCTCACCTCGGTCAAGGACGACAAGGACAAGTCCGCGATCTACCTCAACGAGTGCCGCCGCATGGGCATCAAGGTGCTCCCGCCGAACGTGAACGAGTCCGAGTCGAACTTCGCCGCCCAGGGCGACGACGTGATCCTCTTCGGCCTCTCCGCCGTCCGGAACGTCGGCACCAACGTCGTCGAGTCGATCATCAAGTCGCGCAAGGCGAAGGGGAAGTACTCCTCCTTCCCGGACTTCCTCGACAAGGTCGAGGCCGTCGTCTGCAACAAGCGGACCGTCGAGTCGCTGATCAAGGCCGGCGCGTTCGACGAGATGGGCCACACCCGCAAGGGCCTCGTCGCCCACCACGAACCGATGATCGACAACGTGGTGGCGGTCAAGCGCAAGGAGGCCGAGGGGCAGTTCGACCTGTTCGGCGGCATGGGCGACGAGGCCACCGACGAGCCCGGCTTCGGCCTGGACGTCGAGTTCTCCGACGTCGAGTGGGAGAAGTCCTACCTGCTCGCCCAGGAGCGCGAGATGCTCGGCCTGTACGTCTCCGACCACCCGCTCTTCGGCATCGAGCACGTCCTGTCCGACAAGACGGACGCGGCGATCTCCCAGCTCACCGGCGGCGAGCACTCCGACGGCGCGGTCGTCACCATCGGCGGCATCATCTCCGGCCTCCAGCGGAAGATGACCAAGCAGGGCAACGCCTGGGCCATCGCCACCGTCGAGGACCTGGCCGGCTCCATCGAGTGCATGTTCTTCCCGGCCACCTATCAGCTGGTCTCCACCCAGCTCGTCGAGGACACGGTCGTCTTCGTCAAGGGCCGGCTCGACAAGCGCGAGGACGTGCCCCGGCTCGTCGCCATGGAGCTGATGGTCCCCGACCTGTCGAACGCCGGGACCAACGCGCCGGTGATCCTCACCATCCCCACCGTCAAGGTGACCCCGCCGATGGTCACCCGCCTCGGCGAGATCCTGGGCCACCACAAGGGCAACACCGAGGTACGGATCAAGCTCCAGGGCCCCCGGACCACGACCGTGCTGCGCCTCGACCGGCACCGGGTGCAGGCCGACCCGGCGCTCTTCGGCGACCTGAAGGTGCTGCTCGGCCCGTCCTGCCTGGCCGGCTGATCATCCGTCCCGCCCGGCCGCCCGGCCGGGCGGACCTCCCGAACACGCGCAAGGGGCGCGCCCGTCGTCACGGGCGCGCCCCTTTGCCGTACGCGGAGACCGTCAGTTGTGGCCGAAGCGCTTCTGACGGCCCTTGCGGGCGACATCGCTCGGCAGCACCTGAGACGCGCGCTGCGACGCCTCGGACTCCATCGCCGACTGCTGCGCCTGCTGGGCGCCGCGCTCGGCGGGGGACTGCTGCTTCTGACCGCGGTTCTGGTTGCGGTTCTTGGCCATGGGGATGCCTCCTCAAAGGGACCTAGGGGCCAGGGCCGCTGTCAGACTCACATACGGTACGAACCGCCGCATGTTGGATCATTACGGAGCGTGAGGCCCCCGGGAACGTGACATCCGCCACGCCGATGATCCAGTTCCGGCCGTCGAGCCCCCGCCCTTCGGGCAGACTCGAAGGAAATCCGAAGCAACTTCCGATCCCGAGGTTCCCGAAAGAGGGTGGAACACGTGGACCGCTGCGTCGTCCTGGTGGATGCCGGCTACCTGCTGGGAGCTGCCGCCAGTCTTCTCGCCGGGGAACCGGCCCGCTCCCGGATCAGCGTCGATCACGCCGGGCTCATCCAGCAGCTGCGCCAGCGCGCCGAGGCCGAGACCGCGCTGCCCCTCCTGCGGATCTACTGGTTCGACGGCGCACCCGACCGGGTGCCCCAGCCCGAGCACCGGAGACTGCGCGTGATGCCCCGGGTCACGGTCCGGCTGGGCGCGCTGACACGGAGCGACGGACGCTGGGCCCAGAAGGGCGTCGACGCGGCGATGCACACCGAGCTGACCGAGCTCGCCAGGAACCGGGCCTGCTCCGACATCGTGCTCGTCACCGGCGACGGCGACCTGCTGC
>NZ_LIPQ01000414.1:0-118 GCF_001418135.1 Streptomyces aureus | reverse complement strand
AGTCCGAGGACCTGGTCGCCGAGGCCGACGAACGGCGGGTCCTCGACCGCGCCTGGATCACCCGGGCCGTCCGCGCCAAGGACCTCACCGGGATCTGCTCGCCCCCGCCCGCCCCGCG
>NZ_LIPQ01000413.1:266-5963 GCF_001418135.1 Streptomyces aureus | reverse complement strand
GCCGTGGCCGTGGCCGTCGCCGGCGATCGCCACCGCGACGTGGGAACCGCCCGGGCCGGTCGAGGCGTAGGCGCAGGCATCCGCGGCGGTGGGCACCGGGGTGGCGAGTAGCCATACCAGTGCGAGGGCCGCCAGCGACCGCGCGAGGAGTGATCCGTTCAGAGACACGCCGTCGAGCTTGATCACAGGCGGGGGGCGCCGGGGCGGAATCGAGCGGGATTCGCCGGATGGAGCGGATCTCCGGACGTACTGGTTTGACGTTTCGCCTCGTCCGAAGCCGGCCGGGCGGCCCGGCGGGGCTCAATGCCCGTGTATCGCGGGGCAGATGGATTCCGGAAGACGGCGGACCGGGTCCGTTCCGGCCTCGGATCGATAACTGTCCGGTTGTCGCCCTGTCGGACGGGAAGGAGAAGGGGGCATCCTGCACCGGCGACCAGACCCCTCCGACGGCAACAACCGAGGTACGGGCGGGACCTGGACGTCCAGCGCGGGGAGCCGCACTCGGCCGAAGAGCCGACGCACACTCATATGCACGTGAATTTGCACAGCCTGAAGGCGTGAACTCTTCGTTCCCGAGAGCACGTGCCAATGGCGTGTGACCAAGAACGGACCGCGAATTTCCGTTTCTACTCGCTCTCTCGGCGGGCGATCAGTAGCCTCACCTCGAACACCGGCCGCGAACACATGGCCGCACCCCATGGCGACTTGTTGGAGACATTGATGGAGCGTCCCGCCTGGGCTCCGCCTGGTATCGACATTTCGGTGCCGAGCGTGTCCCGTATGTACGACTTCTATCTGGGCGGCTCGCACAATTTCGAAGTGGACCGGGAAGCGGCGCGCAAGGCCATGGAGTTCATGCCTGGCCTGCCCAAGATCATGCAGGCGAACCGTGCCTTCATGCGGCGCGCCGTCCGCCACGCCGTTGACAACGACGTCACCCAGTTCCTGGACATCGGGTCCGGCATACCCACCTTCGGCAATGTGCACGAGGTCGCCCGGACCGCCGACCCCGCGGCCCGCGTCGTCTACGTCGATCACGACCCCGTCGCCGTGGCCCACAGCCGCGCCGTCCTCGAGGGCGACGAGGGCGCCGCGGTCGTCGCCGCGGACCTGCGCAAGCCGGCCGACATCCTCTACAGTCCCGAGGTGTCCCGACTCCTCGACCTGGAGCGGCCGGTGGCGCTGCTCCTCGTCGCCGTCCTGCACTTCCTGGAGGACGAGGACCGGCCGCACGAGGCCGTGACCGAACTGCTCGACGCCCTCGCGCCCGGCAGCCTCCTGGTGCTCACCCACGCCTCGTACCAGGGCATCCCGCTCTCCGAGGAGCAGGCCGGCGGCACCGTCGGGGTCTACCGGAACATCCGCAACCCGCTGGTGATGCGTTCCGGCGCCGAGATCGCCCGCTTCTTCGAGGGCACCGAACTGATCGAGCCCGGCCTCGTCCCGATGCCCCACTGGCGTCCGGACAGTCCGGTCGAGGAGGAGGATCCCTACGCCTTCTCCGGTTTCGCAGGGGTGGGGCGCAAGGCGTGAAGGTCCCGTCTCAGCCGTCCGGCAGCGTTGCCGAAGCCGACGGCCCGGAGGACAGACTCAGGCGGTTCGTCACCATCTGGAGCCGTGCCATCTTCCCGGTGACCGCCACCTCGCTGACCCGTGCCGAGTTCGAGGTCCATCTGCTGCCGCTGGCCCGCACGCTGTACGACGCGCTGCACGCCCGGCCGTTCGACACGGCCCCGGCCCAGCGCGCCGGCGCCGCGCTGATCGCCGCCCACTGCACCGACCCGGACGCCCTCGGCCGCAGCCTCGGGGTGGTGGACTCGTACCTGGTGCTCTACTGCGGTACGGAGTCGGACCTGCCGGCCGAGGAGCTCCGGGCCCGCTGCGCCCGGCTCCAGCACGCGATGGCCACCGGCTACGCCCAGGCCCTGCGCGAGCGGACCCGGGCCGAGCAGGAGGCCATCGCGCGCTCCGCGCTGTCCGCCCGCAGCGCCGCCGAGATCGCCCTGCACGCCACCGAGAGCCGGTTCCGGGCGGTCTTCGACGGAGCGGCGATCGGCATCGGCATCGCCGACCTCGACGGCAACGTCCTGGAGGTCAACGAGACCCTCACCCGCATGTTCGGCGGAATGGAGGGGCCGCTGCGCAGCCGGAACGTCAGCGAGTGGGTCCACCCGGAGGACGGTCCGCACGTCTGGAAGCTGTACGACGAGCTGGTCCGCGGCGACCGTGAGCACTACCGGGTGGAGAAGCCGTACTACCGCGGAGACGGAACGGTTCTCTGGACCAACCTCACCGTCTCGCTCCTCCGCGACGCCGAGGGCAACCCCCAGTACCAGCTCGCCCTCATGGAGGACACCACCGAGCGGCGCCTGCTCCATCTGCGCCTGCGGTACGAGGCCACCCACGACGCGCTGACGGGGCTTCCCAACCGGACCCTGTTCTTCGAGCGGCTGGAGAAGGCCCTCGCGCCCGGCGACAACGCCCGCTTCGGCCTCTGCTACCTGGACCTCGACGGCTTCAAGGTCATCAACGACAGCCTCGGCCACTCCACCGGCGACCGGCTCCTCGTCGAGGTCGCCGACCGGCTGCAGAGCTGTGTCACCGGCGCCGGCGAGATGGTCGCCCGGCTCGGCGGCGACGAGTTCGTCGCCCTCACCACCGGCGCCGCCGGCGAACAGGACGTCACCGAACTCGCCGACCGCATCCTCGCCGCCCTCGCCACCCCCCTCCGCATCGACGGCCGCGAACTGACCGTCCGCGGCAGCCTCGGCGTCGTCGAGGGCCCGGCCGGCGAACGCACCGCGGCCGAGGTGCTGCGGAGCGCCGACATCACCATGTACCGGGCCAAGTCCGCCGGCGGCAACCGCTTCGAGCTCGCCGACCCGGAGGCAGACGCCCGCGCCATCACCCGGCACGGCCTCACCACGGCCCTGCCGACCGCGCTGGAACGCGGCGAGTTCTTCATCGAGTACCAGCCGCTCGTCCACCTCGACGACGGCAGTGTGCACGGCGCCGAGGCGCTCGTACGGTGGTGCCACCCGCAGCACGGAGTACTCGGCCCCGACCGGTTCATCCCGCTCGCCGAGGACACCGGGCTCATCGTGCCGCTCGGCCGCTGGGTGCTCCAGGAGGCAGTGCGCCAGGCCCGCTTCTGGCAGGCCCGGCACGCCGACGGAGGGCCGCTGCGGATCAACGTCAACCTCTCCCCGACGCAGCTCCACCACCCGCGCCTGGTCGCCGACACCGTCGACGTCCTGGAACGGTCCGGGCTCGAACCGGGCGCGCTCTGCCTGGAGGTGACCGAGTCGGCGCTCATCGGGGCCGACGAGGACCTGCTCAAGCCGCTGCGGCAGCTCGCCGAGATGGGCGTGGACATCGCGCTCGACGACTTCGGCACCGGCTACTCGAACCTGGCCAATCTGCGCCGGCTGCCGGTGAGCGTCCTCAAGCTCGACCGCTCCTTCACCCGGGGCATGCAGCAGCATCCGGTGGACCCGGTCGACCTGAAGATCGTCGAGGGGATCGTCTCCCTGGCGCACAGCCTGGAACTCGCCGTCACCGTCGAGGGCGTGGAGACCGGGGCGCAGGCCCGACAGCTCCGCGACCTCGGCTGCGACACGGCCCAGGGCTGGTACTACGCCCGCCCCGGCGCCCCGGACCGCATCCACTCGCTGCTCCTGGCGGACGCGGTCTGAGACCCGGACGTACGAAACCGGCCTCCCCGCGCGAAGCGGGGAGGCCGGGAAGAGAGACGGGGGAGGAAAGCGGAGAGGCTATTTCATTGGAGTATGAGAAGGAAGCCTCTCCATGGCCTCGCCCCGGAAAGACCGTAGCACTCAGGCGGGCAGCAGGTCGCGCAGATTTTCCGGGGTGAACACGCGCGAGCCGGGGGCGAGACCGTCCGGCCGCTCCAGGCCGATGTAGGTGACCGGGGCGTCCGGTACCGTCCGGCCGTCCCACAGGGTCGTCCGAGCCCCCGACTGCTCCATCAGCGCCACGAGATGACCGACCGTCAGGGACGCGCGCCCCATCAGGCCGCGCAGCAGGACCGCGATCGACACCCGGTGCCCCTCGACCCGGTTCGCCGACGGCGTTCCCCTCAGGTACAGGTGCAGCCAGTGCGCGTGCCAGCGGCCCTCGTCGTCCCGGCGGAAGGCGAGCGGCAACGCCACCCGGCCGGGGCCGCGCAGATCCGACTTCATGCGCACCGTACGCGGCTCGAACGGCCGGCCACGCTGCTCGGACTCGCGCAGCATGAAGCCGAAGAAGCCCTCCGCGACCTGGTCGAAGCCCTCCCCGGAGAAGACGTGCACCTGCGGCACGATGAACGTGCCCCGCACCGCACCGAGCCGCAGATCGATGAACTCCGATGCCCCGTCCGGGGCTTGGGTGATGTCACCCGAGTGCCGGCCCTCGACGTCGGTCAGGGCCGTGTACGACAGCCAGGTCACGGTCGAGTAGTCCGCGTCCAGGACGAGCGCCGACAGGTCGAGGTCGGTCGTGTGCCGCGCCTCCCGCCAGTACGTGAAGAAGCGCAGCAGCTCCCCCTCGACCGGCGAGACCGAGCCGCGCGGCAGCACGCCGAGCCCCGCCGAGGCCGCCCGGCCGCTCAGCGGCAGGGCCACGTCCAGGACGTCCGGGTCGATCAACAGGCGCGCCGAGGAGGGGAGCCGCCGCCGGGTCTCGGCGTCGAGCACCGCGAGGAGCCGCTCGCGGGCGGTGTCCTCCAGCGGGGGACGCGTGTCGTCGGTGACCCAGGCCTTGCCCTCCCGGTTCACGAACACCCTGCGCTCCCCGCCGCTCCCGGCCGCGCGGTTCTGCAGGTGCTCACGCACCGACAGGACGACCCGGCCCGACACCTCCGGCACGGCCCGCTCGACGGCCGCGAGGACCGCCTCCCGCTCCTTGCCGTCCGCCGCGACGCGCAGCAGCCGGTCCAGAGCGCGGAACAGCCGACCCGGGGCGGCGACCAGCAGTTCCGCCGCGCCCGCGACCTCCCCGCGTACCAGCAGATCCTCCACGCGACTGTCGAACGACGGCGCCTTCCGCTCGCCCCGTGCGACGGCGAACACCTCGGCGGCGTGCGGCCAGTGCGGGTACTCGTGGGGGTGCAGGCGCTCCCCGAGGCGCTTCCACGCCTCCCCGTGTGCGGACACGTCCGACAGCTTCGCCGGGGACGCGGCCACCACCGCGTCCAGACCCGCCAGCAGGGCGCGGCGGTGCGGACGGGACAGCGCGCGGAAACGGGTGGGCTCGCGCAGGGTGACATCGCCGTCCGCGAGGGCGCAGGCCAGCCGCAGGACGTCGGTCATGGTGTCGAGCAGCGGTGTGGCGCCCACCCGCAGCCGGGCGTGGTTGACGACGGCGCGGTTCTCCCGGACCGTGATCGTCTCGGGCTGCGGGCCGTCCGCGCAGTGCTCGGCGAGCACGGCCAGATCACGCAGATGTTCCTCGCCGAGCGGGGTCGTGCCGCCGGCCAGGGCCAGGTACAGCGCGGTGACCTCGGTGTCCGCATCGGCGCCGAGGTGCAGCACCGTCAGCCGGTCGCCGGCCGCCGCGATCAGCTCGTCGTGGACGGCGAGCATCTCCTCGTACGTGTGCTGGTAGCGGCCGTACGAGGGGAGGGTCAGCAGGTCGAGGACGCCGGCGCTCAGCTGCTCGACGGTACGGGCGCGGGTGTCGCCGTCGGCGAGCGCC
>NZ_LIPQ01000413.1:0-243 GCF_001418135.1 Streptomyces aureus | reverse complement strand
CGACCGTCGGCCCGGCCAGCCCCGACAGGCGCTCGACCAGTTCGCCCGACAGCTTGAACCCGGCGGTCATCAGGGCCGCGTCGAACCTGCGCGCGACGGCCGCCCCGTCCCCGGCCGGACCGGTGGGGGAGGGGAGACGGTGGGTGTGCCGGACGACCAGGTGTTCGAGAGCGTGGACCATGGGGGCATGCTCGCAGCCGTCGACGGTCCGTCGCACGCGGATTTAGGGGGGTGAGGGAGGGG
>NZ_LIPQ01000412.1 GCF_001418135.1 Streptomyces aureus | reverse complement strand
ACACGCTGAGCGCCTGGGTCCAGGGCGGCTACGCCTACCTCGGCGCGAACAACACCGGGACCGGCTCCGGCAGCGTCTCCACCTGGACGCCCGACAGCGCCGCCTGGAAGCAGCTCACCACCACCTTCACCACCGGGGCGAGCACCACGTCCGTCGAGATCTACACCCACGGCTGGTACGGCACCTCCCCGTACTCCGTCGACGACGTCAGCGTCTTCGGCCCCGACGGGGGCGGCGGCCAGGACCCCGACCCGGTGGTCCCGTCCACCCCGGCCGGTCTCGCCGCGGGCACCGTCACCTCCTCCTCGGTCGACCTGCGCTGGGGCGCGGTCTCCGGCGCCACGGGCTACAAGGTGTACCGGGACGGCGGCAACCCGCAGACGGTGAGCGGCACTTCGGCCACGATCAGCGGACTCACGGCCGACACGGCGTACCAGTTCCAGGTCGCCGCGACGAACTCCGCGGGCGAGTCCGCGAAGTCCGGCGCCGTCTCGGCCAGGACCGCCAAGGTCACCGACCCGGGCCCCGGCCCGGCCGTGCCCAAGCACACCCTCACCGGCTACTGGCAGAACTTCAACAACGGCGCCACGGTCCAGAAGCTGCGGGACGTGCAGGCGCAGTACGACATCATCGCCGTCTCGTTCGCCGACTCGACGACCACGGCCGGCCAGATCGTCTTCAACCTCGACCCGGCCGTCGGCTACGCCTCGGTCGCCGACTTCAAGGCGGACATCGCCGCGAAGAAGGCCGCCGGCAAGTCCGTCATCATCTCGGTCGGCGGCGAGAAGGGGAACGTCACGATCAACAGTGACGCCTCCGCGACGGCCTTCGCGAACAGCGCGTACGCCCTCATGCAGGAGTACGGCTTCAGCGGCGTCGACATCGACCTCGAGCACGGCATCAACTCGACCTACCTGACCAAGGCACTGCGCCAGCTGTCCGCCAAGGCCGGTTCGTCGCTCGTCCTGACGATGGCCCCGCAGACCATCGACATGCAGAACACGGGCACGGAGTACTTCAAGACCGCGCTCGCCGTGAAGGACATCCTCACGGTCGTCAACATGCAGTACTACAACAGCGGTTCGATGCTCGGCTGCGACGGCAAGGTCTACAGCCAGGGCTCGGTGGACTTCCTCACCGCGCTCGCCTGCATCCAGATCCAGGGAGGTCTCTCCCCGTCGCAGGTCGGCCTGGGCGTCCCCGCCTCCACGCGGGGCGCGGGCAGCGGCTACGTCGACCCGCAGATCGTGAAGAACGCGCTCGACTGCCTGACCAAGCTCACGAGCTGCGGCACCTTCAAGCCGGCCCAGGCCTGGCCGACGCTGCGCGGCGCCATGACCTGGTCGACCAACTGGGACGCCACGGCCGGCAACGCCTGGTCGAACGCGGTGGGCCCGCACGTCCACAACCTGCCGTAACGCGACGATCCCGCACCACCCGCGGCGCCGCCGGTCTCCCGGCGGCGCCGCGTCGTCTCCTCAGCCGTCGGACCCTCGGGCCCCGTTCCGGTCATCGGCCGTCGGACGTCACCTGGGCAGGAACCGGACCAGGATCCGGTCCAGCCCGGTGACCCACTCCTCGACCCTGGCAGCCCGGCGGCCGTCGATCTCGCAGAGGTAGCTGGTGCCGTCGTAGAGGTCGACGGCGATCCGCAGCCACCGACCGCGCCGGGTCCGCTCGTACCGTACGGCTCCGATCTCGGGCCAGGTGAACTCCGCCTCCTCGTCGAGCAGCTGGAGGCAGATTCCGGCGCCGTCCACGACGATCCCGTACACATTGTCGGCGGCCACGAAATCCGGCACGGGCTGCGGCGGCGCGACAGGCGGCGGCGGGACGAAGAAGGTGGGGGTCGGCGGCCCGAACCCCGGCGGGACCGAGTCGTGCGGAGGCCGGGGTGCGTACGGCGACGGGACGGCGGCCTGCGGCGGCACCGGCGTCGACGGAACCACGGCCTGCGGCACCGGCGGCGACGGGACCACGGCCTGCGGCGGCGCCGGCGTCGACGGGACCACGGCCCGCGGCGGGCCGTACAACGGCGGGATCGCGTCCTGCGGCGGGCCGAACCCCGGCGGGGCCGGATGGCTCGGCGTCGCGGACGCGTCGACGACCGTCGGCGGCGGCACCGTCCCCGCGCCGTACCGCGCCCCCTCCCCCAGCACGTCCAGGATCTCCTCCGGCGTCGGCCGTCCGGCCGGGTCCTTCGAGAGGCAGCGGCCCACGAGCCCGCGCAGGGGCTCGGGTACGGAGGCGAGGTCCGGGTCCTCGTGGACCGCGCGGTACATGAGGCCCATCGGCGTCCCGTCCCCGAAGGGCCGCCCGCCCGCCGCGGCGACCAGCACCGCACCCAGCGCGAAGACGTCCGCCGCGCCCGTGACCTCCTCTCCGAGGGCCTGTTCGGGGGCGAGGTAGCCGGGAGTGCCGAAGGCGGAGCCGGTGGCGGTGAGCCGGGTCGACTCCAGCGCGCGGGCGATGCCGAAGTCGAGGACACGGGGCCCGTCGGGGGCCATGACGATGTTGCCGGGCTTGAGGTCGCGGTGGACGA
>NZ_LIPQ01000411.1 GCF_001418135.1 Streptomyces aureus | reverse complement strand
CTCCACGCGCGCGTGGAGGTGCCCGCCTCCCATGTGACGAGCTGCGCCTTCGCCGGACCGGACCTCGACGTCCTGGTCATCACGACGGCCGCGGAGGGCCTGCCCGAGCCCCGCCGCCGGGCGGAGCCGGACGCGGGGCGGTTGTTCGTCTGCCGTCCGGGTGTCAGGGGGCTGCCGAGCGTTCCGTACGCGGACCGCTGACCGGCCGCCGGGGGGGGGGCGGGAAGGGGACGCGCCTACCGGTCTGACGCTCCGCGAGCGCCGCGCAACCCGCCCGGTGACGCGACGGCGGCCCCCGCCGAGTGGTGGCCGGAACACGCGGATGGGGCGGGCTCGTGAACGAGCCCGCCCCTCGTGGTGCACGGTGGGTCAGCGGTGGGCCAGCCAGGTCGCCGCCGGAAGCAGCTTGCTGTCGTAGTCGAACAGCGCCTGGTTCTCCCAGCCGTTGCCGGAAGAGGAGTCGGCCGGGTCCCAGCCGTTGCCCGTGACGGCCGTCCAGGTCGGCTCCCAGTAGAAGACACCGAGACCGCGGCCGTTCGGGACCGCCTCGACCACGTTCATGACGTCCCGCAGCCAGGCGGACTGGCCGGCCGCGCTCGCCGGGTAGCCGGAGACCAGCTCCGAGGACAGGTCGATGATGTTCTCGTGGGCGTCCTCGCTGTCGAGGCGGAACGGGTACGCGGTCTCGGCGACCATCACCTTCTTGCCGTAACGGGCGGAGATGTCGTCGAGGTTGGCCTGGAGCGAGGACAGGGCGCCGTGCCAGTAGCCGTAGAAGGAGAAGGCGATCACGTCGTAACTCACGCCCTGCGCGGTCGCGTTGTCGAACCACGTGCGGTACAGGGCGTTGTCGCCGCCGTTCGCGAGGTGCAGCGCGATCTGGGTGCTCGAAGAGACCGCCTTGGCCGCGGAGACACCGGAGCCGAGCAGCCCCGCCAGCTGCGACCAGTTGCTCGTCGAACCCTCCGGCCACAGCATGCCGGTGTTGATCTCGTTGCCGATCTGCACCATGTCGGCCGTGGTGCCCTGCGCCTTGAGGGCGTTGAGGACGTCGTAGGTGTGGTTGTAGACGTCCGTCTTCAGCTGCGTGTACGAATGGCCCTGCCAGGCGGCGGGCTTGGTCTGGGCGCCAGGGTCGGCCCAGATGTCGGAGTAGTGGAAGTCCACGAGCAGCTTCATGCCCTGGGCCTTGATCCGCTGCGCGGTGGCGAGGACACGGGCCTTGTCGTTGTAACCGTCGGCCGGGTTCACCCACACCTTCAGACGGCCGTAGTTGGCGCCCGCGTTCTTGAGCAGGGCGACCGCGTCACCCGTGGTGCCGGAACTCGACCGGTAGGTCCCGCCGAGGTCCTCGCTCTTCCTGAGGGAGGACACGTCGACCCCCCTGACCGCGAGACCGGTCGATCCCGCGGTGAACGTCAGATCGTCGACGTTCAGCCAATTGCCCGCTTTGGCATCGGAGTTGATGCTGACGGTGCAGGCGCCGCCCGTCACGGTGACGGGAGTGACGATCCGTATCCAGGAGGTGGACGTCACCGGCAGGTCGGTGCGCTGCTCGGCCGAGCCGCAGTTCCGCAGGGCGAGATGGGCGGAGTTCTGGCCGCCGCCCGACCGGACCCAGGCGCTCAGCGTGTACGTGCCGTTGGCGAGCCCGGAGAGGTACTGGTACGTCTCCACCTTGTACGCCGATGCCGACCAGTGGCTCAGGCGGTAGCCGCCGCCGCGGCCCCCGGCCTCGGTGAACGAGGCGGCGTTCTGTCCGGCGGCCGAGTAGGTCGACCAGCCGGCCGGGGTCGCGGTCCCGGTGGCGTCGCTCTCGAACCCGGCGTTCGTGAGGGTGGCGGCGGCCTCGGCCTGCTGTGCGGCCGGCAGCGGAGCGAGGAGCAGGGCGCCGAGCGCGGTGGCGACGGCCGCGGCGCGCAGGCGGATGCGGCTTCTGACGGTGGTGGGGTGCATCGTCGAGTCCCTTCGACGGTGGCCAATGAGAGGTGTGGTGCGGGTGGTTCCTCACGGGTGGTGCGGTTCACCCGGGGGCGGCGCAGCGGGCGCCGCCCCCGGGGATATCGGGGCCCCGGCCGGGCCGGGGGAGGGGGAGGTGCGGGTCAGGAGTCGAGGCGTACGACCCGCACGGCACCGGCCGGGACGGTGACCTTCCCGTCGACCGGCGTGCCCCCCGGGGCGCCGCCCAGCAGCTCGGTCCCGGAGCCGTCGAGCGGCACCTCGGCGTCCTCGGCGGAGTGGTTGAGGGCGAACAGGTACTGCCCGCCGTCGCCCGCGCGGCGCACGACCTCCACGTCACGCGGCAGCGCGCCGCGCGCCGCGACCCCCGCGTCCTCGCACGCCGCGGCGACGACCGCGTCGAGCGACGCCGCGTCCAGCCGGGTGGAGACGTACCAGGCGGTGCCCCGCCCGAGCCGGTGGCGGGTCACCGCGGGGCCGCCGGCGGCCGGCCCGTCGGCGTATGTCCACACGGTCTCGGCGCCGCGCGGCCGGACGGACTCCGTCCACACGTCGCCGGTGAGCGAGGCTCCGCCGGGTCCGGTGATCCGCACGCGCTGGTCGTCCAGGAGCGGCGACCACTCGTCCACCGTGAGGCCGAGGACGTCCCGCAGGGCGCCCGGGTAGGCGCCGGGGTGCACGGCGTCGTGCTCGTCGACGATCCCGGAGAAGTACGAGACGACGAGCGTGCCGCCGTTCTCGACGTACTCCCGGAGGTTCTGCCCGGCGGCCTCGGTCATGAGGTAGAGCGCGGGGACGACGACCAGCGGGTGGGCGGAGAGGTCGGCCTCGGGGTGGGCGAAGTCGACGGTGAGGTGCCGGTCGTAGAGTGTCTCGTAGAAGCTGTCGGCGCGCTCGCGGGCGTCGTGGGCGGCGTTCGGCCGCCACTCCAGGTTCTGCGCCCACCAGGAGTGCCAGTCCCAGAGCATGGCGACGTCCGGGACGGTCCGGCTGCCGCGCACCTCCTCCAGGGCCTCCAGGCCGGCGCCGAGGGCGACGACCTCGCGCCAGATCCGGGTGTCGGTGCCGCCGTGCGGGACCATCGCGGAGTGGAACTTCTCGGCACCGCGCCGGGACTGGCGCCACTGGAAGAACATGGCGCCCTCGGAGCCGCGGGCCACATGGGCGAGGGAGTTGCGGGCCATCTCGCCGGGGCGCTTGGCCGGGTTGCGGGGCTGCCAGTTCACGCCCGAGGTGGAGTGCTCCAGGAGCAGCCAGGGCGCGCCGCCGGCGACGGAACGGGTGAGGTCGGCGGCCATGGCCAGGTTGACGTGGGTGCGGCGGCCGTCGGTGATCAGATAGTGGTCGTTGGTGACGAGGTCGACCTCGCGGCCCCAGGCCCAGTAGTCGAGGGAGTCGCACTGGCTGAGCGCGGTCATGAAGTTGGTGGTGACGGGGACTCCGGGCGCGAGTTCGTGCAGGATGTCCCGTTCCGCCCGGAAGTTCTCCCGGATGGTGGCGTCGGCGAAGCGCCGGTAGTCGAGCTGTTGGGCGGGGTTGCCGACGGTGGGGGTGACCCGCGGCGGGTCGATCTCCTCGTACGAGGAGTAGCGCTGCCCCCAGAAGGCGGTGCCCCAGGCCTCGTTCACGGCCTCCACCGAGCCGTACGTGTCGTCGAGCCAACGGCGGAAGTGGGCGGCGCAGCCGTCGCAGTAGCAGGCGCCGACGGGAACGCCGTACTCGTTGTGGACGTGCCAGAGCGCGAGCGCCGGGTGGCCGCCGTACCGGCGGGCCAGCTCGGTGGTGATGCCCGCGGCGGCCGTCCGGTAGGCGGTGGAACTGTGGCAGATCGCGCCGCGTGAGCCGTACGAGTAGCGCACGCCCTCGGCGGTGACGGGCAGCGCCTCGGGATGCGCCCGGTAGAACCAGGCGGGCGGTGCCACGGTCGGGGTGCCCAGGTCGATGCGGACGCCGTGTTCGTGGAGCAGGTCGAGGAGCCGGTCGAGCCAGCCGAAGTCGTACCGGCCCGGCTCCGGTTCGAGGAGGGCCCAGGAGAAGATCCCGATGCTCACCATGGTGACGCCGGCCTCCCGCATGAGCCGGACGTCCTCCTGCCAGACGCTTTCCGGCCACTGTTCGGGGTTGTAGTCCCCGCCGAACGCGAGCCGGTGCAGGCCCTTGGGAGTGGTCTGCGGCATGGGTCTCTCCTGAAGCCTCGAGCGATGAAAGCTCTGGTTCGTTGTGAACGTGCACACAGTCGATCTCGATGTGGCAACGCAACATAACCGCACACGAACAACCATTGACAAGTGTCTGGAACGTTTCTCTACTGTGAACGCTCACAGATGCATGGTCGGCCTCCCCGCCCTAGGGAGAGGCCCTTTCGGTCAGGGAGAAGTACCCCATGCCCCACACGATGCGCCGCAGCCTCGCCGCCGCCACCGCCGTCCTGCTCGGCGCCACCGCGCTCACCGCCTGTGGATCCTCCGACTCCGGGGACGAGGGGGCGGCCGGCTCCGGCCCCGTCTCGCTCACCTACTGGGCCTGGGCCCCCGGTATGGACAAGGTCGTCGCCCTCTGGAACGCCGAACACCCCGACATCAAGGTGACGGTGCAGAAGCAGGCATCCGGCGACGACCTCGTCACCAAGATCATCACCGCGGCCAAGGCCCACAAGGCCCCCGACCTCGTCCAGGCCGAGTACCAGGCCCTGCCGACCCTCGTCTCCAACGACGCCCTCGCCGACATCGCGCCCGACGTCGCCGGCGTCCAGGAGAAGTTCGCCCCCGGCATCTGGCAGCAGACCACCTTCGGCGGCGAGGCCGTCTACGCCCTGCCGCAGGACTCCGGACCGCTGATGTTCTTCTACCGCCAGGACCTCTTCAAGAAGTACGGACTCTCCGTCCCCACCACCTGGGAGGAGTTCGCCGCCACCGCGCGCGACCTGAAGAAGAAGGCCCCGAAGCAGTCGCTGACCACCTTCTCCGCCAACGACTCCGGCCTCTTCGCCGGACTCGCCCAGCAGGCCGGCGCCAAGTGGTGGACCTTCGAGGGCGACACCTGGAAGGTCGGCATCGACGACGCCGCCACCCGGAAGGTCTCCGACTTCTGGGGCGGCCTGGTCGCCGAGGGCGCCATCGACAACCAGCCGATGTACACCCCCTCCTGGAACAAGGCCATGAACACCGGCGAGCAGCTCGCCTGGGTCTCCGCCGTCTGGGCCCCCGGCACCCTGACCACCGCGGCCCCCGACACCAAGGGCAAGTGGGCCATGGCCCCGCTCCCGCAGTGGACCGAGGGCGGCTCGTCCACCGGCAGCTGGGGCGGCTCCTCCACCGCCGTCACCACCGACTCGAAGCACAAGAAGGCCGCCGCGCAGTTCGCCACCTGGCTGAACACCGACCCGGTCGCCCTCGCCGCCCTCGTCAAGGAGAGCGGCATCTACCCGGCGGCCACCGCCGCCCAGACCAGCGGCGCCCTCGCCAAGGCCCCCGACTACTTCGCCAACCAGCCCGACTTCTACACCCGCGCCGCCGAGATAGCGAAGACCACCGCCCCCGCCGCCTGGGGCCCCAACGTGAACGTCGCCTACACCGCCTTCAAGGACGAGTTCGGCAAGGCCGCCAAGGCCAAGTCCGGCTTCGGCACCGCCCTGACCGCCGTCCAGTCCGCCACCGTGACGGACCTGAAGAAGCAGGGCTTCGAGGTCGCCCAGTGACGCAGCCCCTTACGGGCGCGCGCCGGGCGTACGGGGCGGAAGCGGCCCCGTACGCCCACCCGTCGCCCCCCACCGCACTCAAACGAGCACGAAGTGCCCCCTACTTCTTCCTGCTCCCCGCCGCCGTCCTCTTCGCCCTCTTCTTCGCCCTCCCCATCGGCTACGCCCTCTGGCTCAGCTTCCACAAGGTCGAGATCAAGGGTCTCGGCCTCGGCAAGGGCGCCAAGTCCGAGGTCTGGGCCGGCCTGGAGAACTACGCCTCGGCCCTCACCGACTCCGAACTCGCCGCCAGCGCCCTGCGCGTCCTCGGCTACGGCGCCATCGTCGTCCCCGTGATGCTCGGCCTCGCCCTCTTCTTCGCGCTGCTGCTCGACTCCGAGCGCGTCCGGGCCCGCTCCTTCGCCCGGCTCGCGATCTTCCTGCCGTACGCCGTTCCCGGTGTCATCGCCGCCGTCCTCTGGGGCTTCCTCTACCTCCCGGACGTCAGCCCCTTCCACTTCGTCCTCGGCAAGCTCGGCCTGCCCGAGCCCGACCTCATGGACGGCGGACCGCTCTACCTGGCGATGTCGAACATCGCTGTCTGGGGCGGCACCGGCTTCAACATGATCGTCATCTACACCGCGCTGCGCTCGCTGCCCGCCGAGGTGTACGAGGCGGCCAAGCTCGACGGCTGCTCGGAGCTCCAGATCGCCCTGCGCGTCAAGATCCCGATGGTGGTGCCCTCGCTGGTGCTCACCTTCTTCTTCTCGATCATCGCGACCCTCCAGGTCTTCAACGAGCCCATGACGCTCAAGCCGCTCACCAATGGCATCCCCTCCACCTGGAGCCCCCTCATGAAGGTCTACAACGACGCCTTCACCGGCGGGAACATCCACGCCGCCTCGGCCACCGCCGTCGTGCTCGCCCTCGCCACCTTCGCCCTCTCCTTCGCCCTCCTCAGGATCTCCAACCGCCGCACCACGCAAGGAGCCGGCCGATGACCGGGCTCGCCTCCCCGCCGCTCCGCAAGACGGTCATCGCCGACGGCCCTGCCGCGGGCCCCACCCCCGGCGCATCCCAGGGTC
>NZ_LIPQ01000410.1 GCF_001418135.1 Streptomyces aureus | reverse complement strand
CCGCACGGGGCGGCGCAGGCCATTCCGCACGGGGCGGCGCAGGCCACTCCGCGCGATTCGGCGCAGGCCGTTTCGCGCACGTCCCCGCAGGCCGCTCCGCGCACGTCCGCGCAGGCCGACGAGCCGTTGGTCGCCATATCCGCGCTCGCCTGTCGTTTTCCCGGGGCCGGTACGCCCGAAGCCTTCTGGGACCGGCTCCTCGACGGCTACGACGCCGTCACCGCCGTACCCGACGGACGATGGGCCGATCCGGCCGACGGGCCCACACGGTGGGGTGCGTTCCTCGACGAACCCGACGGTTTCGACGCGGGGTTCTTCGGGATCGGGGAGGAGGAGGCGCGGGCGACCGACCCTCAGGCGCGGATTCTCCTGGAGCTCGCCCACGAGGCCCTGGAGCGGGCCGGCCGTGCCGGGCCGCGGCGGCGCGGGCGCCGGGTGGGCGTTTTCGTCGCCGCCGGTGACAGCGGCTACCGGCGCGTTCTCGAAGGGGCCTACGGTGAGGGCGAGTTGCCCGCCGCCGCCCTCACGGGGAACCTGCCCAACATGCTCGCGGCTCGCGTCGCGCACTGCCTCGACCTGACCGGGCCCGCGCTCGCGGTCGACACCGCCTGTTCCTCGGCCCTCGTCGCGCTCCACCTGGCGCGCCGCAGTCTTCAGGCCGGTGAGTGCGACATCGCCGTGGTCGCCGGCGTACAGCTCCATCTCACGCCGGACGGGTACGCGCTCCTGGAGAAGGCGGGGGCGCTGTCCCCGACCGGACGGTGCCACGCGTTCGGCGCGGCGGCCGACGGGTTCGTCCCCGGGGAGGGCGGCGCGGCGCTGGTCCTGACCCGTCTCGACGAGGCGGAGCGGGACGGGGATCCCGTCCTCGCCGTGCTTCGCGGCACCGCCGTGAACAACGACGGCCGTTCGCTCAGCCTGATGGCGCCCAATCCCCTGACACAGCGCGAGGTCATCACGCAGGCCTACCGGGACGCGGGCGTCGCCCCCGAGAGCGTGTCGTACGTGGAGGCCCACGGCACCGGCACGCCGATCGGCGACCCCGTCGAGGTGCGCTCACTCGCCCACGCCTTTCCGCCGCCGGCCGACGGTCGGCTCCGGCTGCTCGGCTCGGTCAAGACGAACATCGGCCATCTGCTCAACGCCGCCGGAATGCCGAGCCTGGTGAAGGTGGTCCTCGCACTCGGTCAGCGGCGTCTGCCGCCGTCACCGCTCCGGACCGCGCCCTCGACCGCATCGGAGCCCGTGCTCGCGGCCCCGGCCTCCTCTTCGCCCTCACCCTCATCCTTGCCCTCGCCCTCGCCCGACCTGGCCGGTTCCGGGTTCGCCCTGGTCGACGCCGTCCGTGACTGGGAGGCGCCGGGACCACTCGTCGCGGGGATCAACGCCTTCGGCTTCGGCGGCACCAACGCCCATGCCGTACTGGAGGAGGCTCCCGCCCGGCTGCGGCCGGAGCCGGTGCCGTCGCGCGGGCCCCGGCTGCTCACCCTGTCGGCACACGGGGAGGACGGACTGCGCGCCGCTGCCGCCGGACTCGCCGCCCACCTTCGTGACCATCCCCGGCTCGACGAGGGGGACGTCTGTGCCACCGTCGCCGCCGCCCGCGACGCGGGACCCGATCGTCTCTCCCTCGTCGCCGACGGCGATCTCGCCGCCCGGCTGGAAGCCGTACTCGACGGAGTGACGCCGCCCAGTCCCCCGGTGCGATCCCGTGCTCGCCTCGTCCTCCTCCTTCCCGGGCAGGGCGTACGGCCGCACGGTGAGGCCCGCGCGCTGTACGCCGCCGCGCCGGCCTTCCGCGAGGCGCTCGACGAGGCCTCCGGCCACGCCGGGGCGATCGGCGGGCGCAGTCTCGCCGCCTGGTGCCTCGATGACGACGTCGCGCCCGACGCACTCGCCCGTACCGACATCGCCCAGCCGCTCCTCGTCGCGTACGGGGTCGCGCTAGCCCGCCAGGTGCGGGCCTGGGGCATCACCCCTGACGCCGTCGCCGGTCACAGCGTCGGCGAGATCGCCGCCGCGTGCGTCGCGGGGACGCTCTCGCTCGCCGACGCCGTGCGGTTCGCCGCCGAACGTGGCCGCCTGATGGCCGAATTGTGCGCCCCCGGCGCCATGGCGGCCGTGCGCTGCAGTGAGGATTCGGTCGCCGATCTGGTGGCCCGGGCGGGGGGCGCGCTGAGTGTCGCCGCCGTCAACGGTCCCGACCAGGTCGTCCTCGCCGGGACCGAGGCCGCTGTCGAGGGCGCGCTCGTCACCCTGTCCGCTCGGGGCATCGCCGCACGTCGGCTCGGTGTGTCCCGGGCCTTCCACTCGTCCCTGATGGATCCGGCCCTGGACCCGCTCACCGAAGCCGCGCGGACTCTCGTGCTCCGGCCGTCGGTGATGTCGACACCGCTGATCAGTACGGTCACCGCCGGTTGGCAGCCCGTCCTGGACCCGGCGTATCTGCGTGGCCATGCCCGGCAGCCGGTGCGTTTCGGTGCTGCGGTGGAGCGGCTGCTCGTCGACGGGTACGACACGTTCGTGGAGCTCGGCGCCGGGGCCCTCGGTGGCTCCGTGCGCGCCGTGGCGGCCGCGCATCCGCGCGGAGGCGGGGCGGTCGCCCTCGCTGCCGGGCACCGGGGCGGTGCGCGGGGGCTTCTTGAGACCGTCGGTCGGCTCTGGGAGCGGGGTGTGCCGCTGGACCGTGCCGGGCTGGACGCCGGACGGGCCCGGATCTCCGGCCTGCCCACGTATCCCTTCCAGCGGCGCCGCTACTGGCCGGAGGCCGCTCCCCGGCCCCGGACGCGCCTGCCGCTGCCGTTGTCGCTGCTGCACCGATTCGAGTGGGACGACGCCCCGTTGACCGTCGGATCCGGGCCGCGTTCCGTCCTTCTGGCGGGGCCGGATTCGCCGCTTGCCCGCGCGTTCGCGGACCGGCTCAGAGGGCGGGGTGTCACGGTCGGTCGTCCGGCCGGGGACGCGCTGGTCGGACGTGCGGCCGGCGGCGCGCCGGCCGGCTGTGGGCCGGTGACCGATGGCGATCCGGCCCCCGAGGTCGTCGTGCTGCTCGCCGGTCCCGCCGTGGAGCCGGACTCCGCCGACGCGCTCGACGCGGCCCACCGCGCCATGGCGACCGGGCTTCAGAACCTCCTGCCGGAGCTCGCGCTCCACCGCCCGCGCGTGCTCGTCGTCACCGAGGACGTCCACGTCACCGGCGCCGGACCCGAGCGTCCCCGCCCGGCACAGGCGGTCCTGACCGGACTGACCCTGGCGCTGCCGGAGGAGTTTCCCGGTGTGGTCGCCCACAGCGTCGACCTCTCGTCCCTCGACGAGGTGGGCGCACAGCTCGACGCGCTCGACCACGAGCTCGCCGCTCGGTCCGCCGTGCCGGACGACGACGCGTGCCTTCGACCGGCGACCGCCGTCGCCTGGCGGGCGGGGCGACGCCTCGGCCGGACGACCGAGCGAGTCCCCATGATGCCCGGCACGGGAACTGTCACGAGGCCCGGCACGGAATCTGGCACGAGGCCCGGCACAGGATCTGGCACAAGGCCCGGCACAGGATCTGACGCCGAGGCTGCGGCATTGCCGCCGCACGGCACGTATCTGATCACCGGTGGCGCCGGCGGTGTCGGCGCCGCGTTGGCCCGTGATCTCGCGGGGCGGGGCCGGCCGACCCTGCTGCTGACCGGCCGCTCGGCCGAGCCGCCCGCCGGGCTGCTCACCGAACTCCGGGCACTCGGCGCCACCGTGGACTACCGCGCCGCCGATGTCTCCTGCGAGACCGACGTCGACACGCTGCTCGCCGGTCTGCCGCCGCGAATCGACGTGCTGATCCACGCCGCCGGCGTCGTACGTCCTGGCACGTTGCGGGCCAAGACCCCCGACGAGATGGCCGAAGTCCTGGCCGCCAAGACGCGGGGCACCGACCTGCTGGCCCGTGGAGTCGTCAAGCACGGCCTGCGGCCCTCCCTCTGCGTGGCGTTCTCCTCCGTCGCCTCGGTGCTGCCGGGCCTGGCGGGCGCGATCGGCGACTACGCCGCGGCCAACGCCTACCTCGACGCCTTCGCCGCCGCCGAACGCGCGGCCGGTCGGCCGTGGCTCGCGGTCAACTTCGCCGCGTTCGCGGACACGGGACTCGTCGCAGACACCGGAATCGTCGCCGACACGGGAATCGGAGCCCGTACGAGCCCGTTCGCCCCCGGTGCCGATGCCAGTGCCAGCGCCGATGCCAGTGCCGGTACTGGGACCGCTGTCGGCTCCCGTGCTGCCGCCGGTGCCGCGCCGCGCGGGCCCCTGCCGCTCGCGACCGGTGAGGCGCTGCGGGCCCTTCGTACGGCCTGCGGGATCGACGCCGCCCAGCTCATGGTCGCCGACCTCGACCGGAGGGCTCCCGCGCCTCGTACCGCGGCCGGCTTCGGCGTACCCCGGCGCCCCTCCACTCCCCCGACGGCTCCCCCACGCACGGAGCAGGTCGCGAACTCACCGCGAGGCGGGGTGTCGGACGTCCTGCGGCAACTGCTGTCCGACGCGCTCCACGTCTCCCCCGACGCCCTCGCCGACGACGTTCCGCTTCTCGGCCTCGGGCTCGACTCGCTCATGGCAGTCGATCTCGTCAAGCGGCTGGAGCAGGAGCTGGACCGCTCCCTGCCCATCACTCTGTTCTTCGAGCACCGGACGCTGGGCGAGCTCGCGCGCGAACTCGGCGGCGAACCGGCTCCGGATCTCGGCGGCGAACCCGCCCGGGATCTCGGCCCCGCCCGCGAACCCGGCAAGTCCGAGGAGCACCCCTCCCCCACCCTCCAGGAGGCCGCGGCAGGGCCGTCGGCCGATGTCGGCGTCCCCTTCTCGCTGACGCCGGTCCAGCTCGCCTTCCACGCCCAGGGCGGGCTGTACCCGGACGTCCCCGCGTACGGGTACGTGACGCAGGACGTCCGCGGGCCCCTCGACCCCGACCTGCTCGGCAAGGCACTCGGCCTGCTCGCCGAGCGTCACGCGATGCTTCGCATCCGGATCCTCCCCGGCCGGTCGGTTCCCGCCCAGGCCGCCGTACCGTCCGCGTCGCACGACACCACGAGGATTCCCCCCTGGTACGAGGTTCGTCAGCTGCCCGGAGTCCGTGCCGCCGAGGAGGAGTTCGGAGAGCTCGAAGAGGCCCTGTGCAACCGGCCGTTCGACCTCACCGTCGAGGCTCCGATCCGCGCCGTGCTCGCCCGTGCCGTCGGCAGGGACGCCGGGGAGTACAGCCGTCTCGTGCTCGTCGTACATCACGCCGCCGCCGACGGCTTCAGCCTGAACATCCTCGGCGAGGAACTCTGGGCCCTCTACACCGCCCGGTCGCAGGGGCGCGTCCCGCAACTCCCTCCGCTCACGACCGACTTCCGCGCGTACGTCGCCCACGAGCAGTCCGAGCGTTCAGGCTCCGTCCTCGCCGAGGACCGGGCGTACTGGCGTGAGGTACTCAGCCGACGGGACGAGCCGCTCGCGCTCCCGTACGACGGTGATCCGCTGGGCCTCCCCGAACCCCCGCTCCTCGCCCACCAGGTGACCCCCGGCCCCGGCCTGTCGGCCGCACTCCGGGAGACGGCCGCGGCCCACGGCGTATCCCTCTTCCACCTGCTCCTCGCGGCGTACGCGCGCTGTCTGTCACGGTGGAGCGGTGGGCGGGAGGACGTGTCCGTGAACGTCGCCAGGGCCCGGCGCGAGACGCGGCTGCCCGGCATCGACCGGCTGGTGGGACCGCTGGCCGACACCCTCCCGGTCCCCCTGCGTGTCGGACCGGACGAGTCGGTGCACGCGCTCGCCGTACGGCTCCGCGACGCGTGGCCCGAGAGTGAACGGCACAGCCGGCTCACGAGCCTGGACCTCGCCCGGCTCCTGCCGACGGACGGGGCGGGGCCTCGTACCGCCGCTCCCGCGTCGTTCAGCTTCGCCCGGTTCCCGGTGTCGCTCGACCCCGACTGCCCTGTGCAGGTACGTCCGACCTCGGCCGGAACGGCTTCCGCCGCCACCCGGCTCAGCCTGCTGTGCTGGGAGTCGGACGGGCAGCTGGCCTTCTCGTGGAACTTCCCGGCGCGACTCTTCGGCCGGTCCACGATCGCGCGCCTCGCCGCCGAGCACCTGGCCGAACTCACCGCGACGGCGGGGCTCGACGGGACGACCGCGCCCGACAGCACGACGGCCGGTCCCCACGGGACAGCTGCTGACGGCACACCCTCGGCCGCCACCCCCGCCATCCCCGTCACCCCCGGCGGTCCG
>NZ_LIPQ01000041.1 GCF_001418135.1 Streptomyces aureus | reverse complement strand
CTGGTGCACGCTCACGTCTACGCCCGCCCACGTCCTCGTTCCGGCTCGTCCCACCCAGCCTACGGTCCTTCGGAGGGGGGAGGCCCCCTCCGAAGGACCGTAGGCTGGGTGGGACGAGCCGGAACGAGGACGTGGGCGGGCGTAGACGTGAGCGTGCACCAGGGTGCGAACGAGGGCCCCGAGAGCGAGCGGCCTCAGGACGAGCCGTCCGGGAGCGAGTCGCCACAGCAGGAGCCGGGCCGGGACGAGCCGCTTGCGAGCGGGGCGCCGCAGGCCGAGCGTGACGAGCGGCCCGAGGCGCGGCTCGAACGTGCTGTGCGGGTGGCCGAGCAGGCGTTGATCGAGTTCGAGATCGCCGTCGAGACCTTCCGCGTCGAGGTGGACAACTTCTCGCGGCTGCACCACCAGAAGCTCGGCCCGATGTACGCGCGGCTCGACGAGCTCGATGCCCGGATCGCCGAGGCGCGGGCGGCGCGGACCGGTGACCCCGAGGACCTTCGGCGCGCGCAGGAGGCGCGGGCCGCGGTCATGCCGATGCCGGGGGTGGACGAGCTGTTCCACGACTGGATCGACTCCGACGGCTTCTCCCCCGAGGCCGAGGCCATGCTCACCGACCGTCCGGTGCGGCCGCCGAAGCGGGTCCGTCCCAACGAGGAGGTCCGCAGGCTCTACCGGGAGCTGGCCCGTAAGGCCCACCCCGACCTGGCACGCGAGGAGGACGAGCGGAAGCGGCGCGAGGAGTTCATCACGCGGGTGAACGCCGCCTACGCCCGCGGCGACGAGGCCGTCCTCCGCGAGCTGTCCGCCGAGTGGGAGGCCGGTCCCGTGCCGGCCGAGGAGCGGCTCAGCGAGAGCGAGGAGCTGTACGCGCGCCTCGAGTGGCTGGCGCAGCGCAAGGACATGCTGTCGACGCTGGCGCGTGAGCTTGAGGAGAGCGCGATCGGCGCGATGCTGCGGATGGCGCCGGAGGACCCGGACCGTCTCCTGGAGGAGATCGCGGAGCAGCTGCTCGCTCAGGTCTCCGAGCGGGAGAGCGAGCTGGCCGGGCTGGTGCAGTAGGTTTTTCCGTGCGCTCGAGACCTTCGGGCGGTACTGATCGAGAGAAGGCCGGTCCCATGAATTTCTCCCCTCTGCCCTCGGTGGACGCGGCTTCCGTGCCGGCCGATGCCCTGGTGCTGGACGTCAGGGAGGACGACGAGTGGGCGGCCGGGCATGTCGAGGGTGCGCTGCACGTGCCGATGAGCGACTTCGTGGCCCGCTTCGGTGAGGTGACCGAGGCGGTGGCCGAGCGCGGTCGTGCGTACGTGATGTGTCGGGTGGGTGGCCGGTCGGCGCAGGTCACGCAGTATCTGGTGCAGCAGGGCTTCGACGCGGTGAACGTCGAGGGCGGCATGCTCGCCTGGGACGGTGCCGGGCGGCCGATGGTGACGGGTACCGGAAGCCCGGCCTTCGTTCTCTGACGTTCTCCGGGCTTTCCGGCCGGCTGCGGCGGGGCTCAGTCGAGGGGATGGGCGGCCAGGAGGTCGCCCAGGGCGTCCTCGTGGGCCGCGGCGGGGCCGAGTGACAGCTCCAGGTGCTTGGCCCAGGCGTGGAAGCGGTGCAGCGGGTAGTCGGTGTCGGCGCCGAAGCCGCCGTGCAGGTGCTGAGCGGTCTGCACCACCCGTCGTACGCCTTCGGAGGCCCAGATCTTCGCGACGGCGATGTCCCCTTCGGCGGGGAGTGCCGCTTCGGCTTCGCTGGACAGGCGCCATGCGGCCTGCCAGAGGGTGACCTCCATGGCGCGCAGGTCGATGTAGCGGTCGGCGGTCTGGACGGCGACGGCCTGGAAGGTGGCGACGGGGTGGCCGAACTGTTCGCGTTTCCCGGTGTATTGGCTCGTCATGGTGAGGACGGCCTCGCCGAGGCCGAGGGCGAGCGCGCAGGTGCCGGTGGTGAGGAGTCCGCGCAGCCGGTCCCAGGCGCCTTCGGTGTCGATGACGTCGGCGCTGTCGAGGCGGACGGCGTCGAGCCGTAGTTCCGCGAGGAGTTCGCCGCTCGTGGAGTACTGGGCGGTGAGGGTCAGTCCGTCGTGGGTGCGGGGCAGCAGGGCGAGGACGGTGGCGCCGTCGGGGGTGTGTGCCGGTACGGCGATGATGTCGGCGCCGTGGGCCCAGGGGACGGCGGTCTGCAGGCCGTCGAGGATCCAGTCGGTGCCGTCGCGGCGTGCGGTGACGGCGCGTTCGGCGGGGTCGTGGCCGGTGCGTCCCTGGGCGGCGGCGGTGAGGACGAGTTCGCCGCGGCTCACGCGGGGGAGCAGTCCGGCGGCGGTGTTCGGGGGTGCGTACCGCTCGACGGTCATGGCGACGGCGCTGGTCTCCAGGAGGGGGACGCGGGCCAGGACGCGGGCCGATTCGCGCAGGACGAGACAGAGGGCGACGGGGTCGAGCCCGCCGCCGCCGTGCTCCGGGGACACCATGAGGCCGAGGAGGTCGGCGGCGGCGAGGCGGGACCAGAGCGGTCGGTCGAGGTCCTCGGACACGGCGCCCGGGGTGAGGGCGGGGCTCGGTACCGCGTCGGGCGTGACGCCCGAGAAGACCGCCTTGGCGGCCTCGACGGCCGCCTGCTGCTCTTCGGTGAAGGTGAAGTCCACTGCCCTGCCCTCCCGTTGTGCCCCTGCTCGTCCTGACGGTTCGTCAAGATAGAACAGGTTCTAGTGGAAGGGAATGGCGGCGCCACAGTTGGGTCGGGGCGTGGCGCCGGCTCCTCATGCGTCAGCGGTCGAAGTCCAGCTCCACGTCCGGGGTGACCGGGTGGGACTGACAGGCCAGGACGTATCCGGCTTCGGTCTCCTCCGGTTCCAGCGCGAAGTTGCGGTCCATCCGCACCTCTCCGCCGACGAGGAAGGCACGGCATGTGCCGCACACTCCGCCCTTGCAGGCGTACGGGGCGTCCGCGCGGGAGCGGAGCACCGTGTCGAGGAGGGTCTCGCCGCGGTCCACCGGCCAGGTGCCGGACCGCCCGTGCAGGGTCGCGGTCAGCGTGGCGTGCGCCGGGGTGTCGGCGGTGGGGACCGGGGCGGGCGCGGAGCCGTCGTCGACGTGGAAGATCTCCTGGTGGATCCGGCCGCGGTCGACCCCGAGGCCGCGCAGGGCTTGCTCGGCGCCCTGGACGAGCCCGAAGGGGCCGCAGAGGAACCAGCCGTCGATGGCCTCGACGGGCAGGAGCGAGGGCAGCAGCTCGGCGAGCCGTTCACGGTCGAGCCGGCCGGACGGCAGACCGGCCTGCTGCTCCTCCCGGGAGAGGACGGTGACCAGCTGGAAGCGGTCGGGGTAGCGGTCCTTCAGGTCGGCGACCTCGTCGAGGAACATCGTGGACGAGGCGGTGCGGTCGCTGCGGATCAGGCAGAACCGGGCCTCGGGCTCCCGGGCGAGCAGGGTGGCCGCGATCGACAGGACCGGGGTGATGCCGCTGCCGCCGACGACGGCCGCGAAGTGGCCGGGGCGCGGGGTGAGCGAGAAGCGGCCCATCGGCTCCATGACCTCGACGAGGTCGCCGACGGCCAGCTCCTTGAGGGCGTACGTCGAGAAGGCGCCGCCGTCCACGAGCCGGATGCCGACGCGCAGGACGGGGGCCTCGCCGGCCGGGGTGGCGGGGGCGCAGATCGAGTACGTGCGCCGGATCTCCTCCCCGTGCTCGCCGGTGCGGCGCAGGGCGAGGTGCTGGCCGGGGAGGTGCCGGTACGTGTCGTGGAGCTCGGGCGGGACGGCGAAGGTGACCGCCACGGAGTCGTCCGTGAGCTGCTCGACCTCGCTCACCCTGAGGGGGTGGAACCCGGCCCGTCCGCCGGCCCGGGCGCCCACGCCTGAGGACTCCATCTACAGCTCCTTGAAGTGGTCGAACGGTTCGCGGCAGGCGGTGCAGCGGCGCAGGGCCTTGCACGCGGTGGAGGAGAAGCGGCTGAGGAGTTCGGTGTCGGTGGAGCCGCAGTTGGGGCAGCGGATCGCCAGGGTCAGCGGTACCGGGCCGCCGGCCGGGCCCTGGGGGCGCGGTGGTGCGACGCCGAACTCGGCGAGCTTGCGCCGCCCTTCCTCGCTGATGTCGTCGGTGGACCAGGCGGGGGCGAGGACCGTGACGACGGAGACCTCCGGCACTCCGTGCTCGTGGAGTGCGCGCTCGATGTCCGAGGACATGGTCTCGACGGCGGGGCAGCCCGTGTACGTCGGCGTGAGGGCGACCTCGACCCGGCCGGGTCCCGTGACGTGGACGCCGCGCAGGACGCCGAGCTCCGCCAGGGTGAGGACGGGCAGTTCGGGGTCGAGGACGGCGCCGGCGATCCGGCTCAGCTCCTCCTCCAGGGCCGTCATGGTCACCATGTCGCCCCCGGGTGGCTGCGGTGCAGGTGCTGCATCTCGGCGAGCATCCGTCCGAACGACTCGGTGTGCAGTCCCTGCCGGCCGGCGCCGGCGGCCCAGGCGCCGGTGCGCGGGCCCTCGGGCACGGTGAGCGTGGCCCTGCCGAGGACGTCGGTCACCGAGGCCAGCCAGGCGCTCTCCATGGCCGCGTGGTCCACGTCGACTCCCTCGACGGGCTGGAACAGTTCGCCCGTGTACCGCCAGAGGGCGTCGCAGGCCCGCTGCATGCGGCGGTGGCTCTCGTCGGTGCCGTCGCCGAGGCGGAGTGTCCAGTGCTCGGCGTGGTCCTGGTGGTAGGCGACCTCTTTGACGGCCTTGGCCGCGAGGCCGGCGAAGGGGCCGTCGCCGGAGGCCAGCTGGCCGTACAGAAGTCGCTGGTAGGTGGAGAAGTAGAGCTGCCGGGCGATGGTGTGGGCGAAGTCGCCGTTCGGCTGCTCGACCAGCTGCGCGTTCCGGAAGGAGCGCTCCTCGCGGAGGTACGCCAGTTCGTCCTCGTCGCCGACGAGGGAGAGCAGGACGCGGGCCTGGCCGAGGAGGTCGAGCGCGATGTTGGCCAGGGCGACCTCCTCCTCCAGGACGGGGGCGGAGCCCGCCCACTCCCCCAGGCGGTGGGAGAGGACGAGGGCGTCGTCACCGAGGGCGAGGGCGGCGCCGGTGATCACGGCGGCCCCGCTCGTGGCCGGGGTGGTGCTCACAGGTGCTTCACCCCCTCCGGGATCTCGTAGAACGTCGGGTGGCGGTAGGGCTTGTCCGCGGCCGGCTCGAAGAAGGGGTCCTTCTCGTCGGGCGAGGAGGCGGTGATCTCCGCCGAGGGCACGACCCAGATCGACACGCCCTCGCTCCTGCGGGTGTACAGGTCACGGGCGTTCCGCAGGGCCATCTCCGCGTCGGGCGCGTGGAGACTGCCCGCGTGGGTGTGGGACAGCCCGCGGCGGGAGCGCACGAACACCTCCCACAGCGGCCAACCGTCGCTCGTCATGCCTGTGCCTCCCCGTGCTTGCCGGTGTGCTGGTGCTGCTCGGCGTGGTGCTTGTCCACGCGGTGCTTCTGCGCGTGGGCCGCCGCGGCCTCTCTGACCCAGGCGCCGTCCTCGTGGGCCTGGCGTCGGCGGCTCAGCCGCTGTTCGTTGCAGGGGCCGTTGCCCTTGAGGACGTCCCAGAACTCGTCCCAGTCGATGGCGCCGAAGTCGTAGTGCCCGCGCTCCTCGTTCCACCGGAGGTCGGGGTCGGGGAGGGTGAGTCCGAGGGCCTCGGCCTGGGGCACGGCGATGTCGACGAAGCGCTGCCGCAGCTCGTCGTTGGAGTGCCGCTTGATCTTCCAGGCCATCGCCTGGGCGGTGTGGGTGGACTCGTCGTCCGGCGGCCCGAACATCATCAGCGAGGGCCACCACCAGCGGTCCACGGCGTCCTGCGCCATGGCGTGCTGGGCCTCGGTGCCGCGGGAGAGGGCGAGGAGTGCCTCGTACCCCTGGCGCTGGTGGAAGGACTCCTCCTTGCAGACCCTGACCATCGCGCGGGCGTACGGCCCGTAGGAGCAGCGGCACAGCGGGACCTGGTTGGTGATCGCGGCGCCGTCCACGAGCCAGCCGATCGCGCCGACGTCGGCCCAGGTCAGCGTGGGGTAGTTGAAGATCGAGGAGTACTTCTGGCGGCCCGAGTGGAGCTTGTCGAGCAGCTCGTCGCGGCTGGTGCCGAGGGTCTCCGCCGCGCTGTACAGGTACAGGCCGTGGCCGGCCTCGTCCTGGACCTTCGCCATGAGGATCGCCTTGCGCCGCAGCGAGGGCGCGCGGGTGATCCAGTTCGCCTCGGGCTGCATGCCGATGATCTCGGAGTGGGCGTGCTGCGCGATCTGCCGGACGAGCGAGGCGCGATACGCCTCGGGCATCCAGTCGCGCGGCTCGATCCGCTCGTCGGCGGCCACTGCGGCGTCGAACACGGCCTCGTAGGCGGCCTGCTCCGCCGCTACGGCCGCGTCCGACACGCCGGGCGCGCCCGTGGTCTCTGCCGTCCCTGCCGTCACTGCGGTCATCGGACTCCCTACCGACCGATCGTTCGGTTGAATAGCTTCAATGGTGAGTCGGCGGCCCGTATGGTGTCAACCCTGTGGATAACCGAGGTGAGCCGATCGGGATCGGGGCGGGATGGACGCGTACGTCGAAAAAGGCGCCGCCGACGCGGACGACGGCCGTCCGACGCCCCCGGCCGGCACCGGGAGCGAGGCCCCGCCGGCCGTGACAGTGCCCTTCGCGAGCCCCCCGGCCGATGGCCCGGACGGGTCACCCGCGGCGGACCGCGGGGGCGTCGGGATCATGGCCCTGTCGATGCCCTACCAGGTCGTCCTCGCCGTGGCGCTCGCCGTCGCCGGAGTCTTCGCGTGCGTCCATCTGGCGATGGTGTTCCTGCACGTCGCGCCGTCCAACACGCTGACCAAGCGGCACGGCCAGGCCGTCGACGACTGGGTCTATCCCGAGTTCGAACAGAACTGGAAGCTCTTCGCGCCCAACCCGCTCCAGCAGAACGTCTCCGTGGAGGTCCGGGCCGAGATCGTCGCCGCCGACGGCAGCCGCCGGACCACCGGCTGGATCGATCTCACCGCCCAGGACGCCGAGGCGATCCGGCACAACCCGATGCCCAGCCACGCCCAGCAGAACGAGCTCCGGCGGGCCGTGGACTTCTATCTCAACTCGCACTCCGACGACCACACCCCCAACGGGATGCGCGGCCGTCTCTCGGAGGAGTACATGCGCCGGATCGCCATGCTCCGCCTCGCGGACCGGTCCGGTGACGTGGAGCGCGTCCAGCTGCGTACCGTCACCCGGGCGGTCCCGGCCCCCGGGTGGAGCTCCGAGAAGAACGACACCGCTCCCTCCTACCGCGACTTCCCGTGGTGGCCGGTCACCGACGCCGACCGGCCCGCCGGGGTCGACCGAAGCCGCACGGAGGCGGGCCGATGAGCACTCCCACCCCCAGACCCACTCCCGGCC
>NZ_LIPQ01000409.1 GCF_001418135.1 Streptomyces aureus | reverse complement strand
CCGCTCGCGCCAGTCGCGCGCGGCCTTGAGGTCGCGGGCGATGGCGGCGTACTCGTGGGTGGCGACGCGCAGCGGGTTGTAGGTCTCGATGTTCTTGGTGAGGCCGTAGACGGGCCGGTCGGTCTCGCCGGCCCAGGAGCCGAACGTCCGGTCCCAGACGATGAGGATCCCGCCGAAGTTCCGGTCCAGGTAGCCGCCCTGGGAGGCGTGGTGGACGCGGTGGTGCGAGGGGGTGTTGAGGACGTACTCGAAGGGCCGGGGCAGCTTGTCGACGCGCTCGGTGTGGATCCAGAACTGGTAGACGAGGTTGACCGAGGAGCAGAAGGCGAGCGCCGCCGGGTGCACGCCGAGGGCGATCAGCGGCAGGTAGAACGGCCAGGAGGTCACGCTGGTCCACGGCTGGCGCAGGGCGGTGCTCAGGTTGAACTTGCGGCTGCTGTGGTGGACGACGTGGCAGGCCCAGAGGATGCGGACGACGTGGTGTCCGCGGTGCTGCCAGTAGTAGCAGAAGTCCTGGGCGAGCAGCATGAGCGGGATCGTCCACCAGAGGACGGGGACGCGCAGCGGCGTCAGCTCGTACACGGCGGTGTGGATCGCGACGACGGGGATCTTCCACAGCGCGTCCCAGCCCAGGCTTCCGAGCCCCATGCCGATGCTGGTGGCGGCGTCCTTGGCCTCGTACCCGGCGGCGTCCTCGTCGGGGTGGATCCGGTGGCCGACCATCTCGATGACGGTGAGCAGGACGAACGCCGGTATGGACCAGAGCACGACATCGGGCAGGTTGGGCATGCCGTCGACGGTAGAGGCGGGTGCCGGGGCGCGGATAGACGTGGTTACCAACAAGTATGCGAGACGACTTGTCAGCAAGCCTTGGCACCTTCCGACAAGGAGTGTGACGACGGGGCCTAGATTCCCGTCGCTCCCAGCAAGGAGCCCGCGCCGTAGGTGACTGCCATCGCCAGGGCGCCGCCCGCCACGTTGCGGAGGATCGCGCGGCCCGCGGGTGCCTCGCCCAGGCGGGCGCTCCACCAGCCGGTGAGGGTCAGGGCCGCCAGGACGGAGACGACCGTGACCCAGAGGCGGGCCGAGGCCGGGGGGAGGACGATCGCGAGGAGCGGGAGCAGGGCGCCGACGGTGAAGGCGAGGAAGCTCGCGGCGGCGGCGTGCCAGGGGATCGTGAGCCGGTCCGGGTCGATGCCCAGCTCCACGCGCGCGTGGGCGCGCAGGGCGTCGCGGGCGGTGAGCTGCTCGGCGGCCTCGCGTGCCACGTCGGCGGATAGGCCGCGGGCTGCCAGGAGGCCGGTCAGTTCGGCGAGCTCCGCCTCCGGATCCTCGCGCAGTTCGCGTTTCTCCTGGGCGAGGGCGGCGTTCTCGGAGTCGCGCTGGGTGGAGACCGAGACGTACTCCCCCGCCGCCATCGACATCGATCCGGCCAGGAGCCCCGCGAGGCCCGCGGTGAGCAGGGCGGCCTGGGACTCGGTGGCGCCGGCGACGCCGACGACGAGGCCCGCGGTGGAGACGACTCCGTCGTTGGCTCCGAGCACGGCCGCCCGGAGCCAGTTGAGACGGGAGCCGAGGCTTCCGCCGTGGGCCGCGTGCGCGGGGGCGTCGGTCGCCTCGGGTGCGTCGGTCACGTCAGGAGCGTCGCACCCGGCGGGTCACCAGACGCGGACCGACCCGCCCGGGGCGAAGGCCGGACTGGTGGCGCCTGCGGGGACCTCCTTCAGGGGCTCGGCGATCTCCTCGACGGTCGGCCCGTGAACCGCGGCCAGGGTGTCCAGGTACGGCAGGTCGAAGCCGTAGACGCGGGCCGCGTTCCCGCCGGCCATCGCCGCGACCTCCTCCCTCGGCAGCCCGGCGTAGGCGATCCGGAGGCCTTCGCGGGAGTACGGGGTGGTGCCCTCGTCGTGCGGGTAGTCGCTGCCCCACATGATCTTGTCGAGGCCGATCCGGTCGCGCAGCGGCACCTCGTGGGGGCGCATGAAGCTCGCGCCGACGAAGCAGTTGTCGCGCCAGACCGTGCTGGGGCCCTTGCCCATGGCCTCGGCGAGGCCCGCGCCGAATTTCGACTCCGCCGTGGAGGCCCTCGTCGCGGCCGACACCAGGCGGCCGTGGTAGTAGTCCAGCATGTCGAGCACGCCCGGGATCCAGCCCGAGCCCTGTTCGGTCAGGACCAGCTTGAGCCCCGGGTGGCGCCGGAAGGCGCCACCGAAGACCAGGTGCCACAGCGCCCGGTGGGAGAACCAGGTGGTCTCCACCATGAAGACCGCGCGGGCGGCGGGTTCGTCGCCCAGCGGCGGCGACGCCGAGCCGCCGTGGTGGTTGACGGGGACGTCGAGCTCGGCGCAGACCGCCCAGATCGGGTCGTACGCCTCCGAGTACAGCTCGGGGACGGGTGACCCGGGCGGCACGCCGGGCAGCAGAACGCCCCCGGTGAGTCCCGCCTCGCGGGCGCGGCGGATCTCGCCGACCGCCGCGTCGACGTCGTTGAGGAGGATCTGCGCCACGCCGGCCCTGCGCCCCGGGGCGGCCGCGCAGAAGTCGGCGAGCCAGCGGTTGTGCGCCTGGAGTCCGGCCCAGCGCTGCTCGTACTCGGCCGCGCCGGGCGGCTGGGCCATCAGGGAGGCCTTGGGGAAGAACGGCGGGACGGTGTTCGGGAAGACGACCTCGGCGACGATGCCGTCCGCCTCCAGCTCGCGGAGCCGGCGCTCGGAGTTCCAGTTGCGGTCGGCGGTGTCGGCGAGGAGGTCCTCGTACGGGTTGACGTAGCCGGCCGCCCAGGCGTCGAAGGCCTCGTGGTGCTTCTTCTCCAGGTAGGGGCGGTAGTCGAGGAGGTCGGCGCCGGCGTGGCAGTCCGCCGAGATGACGGTGTAGCGGTCCATCAGTTCACCCCCAGGGTGGGGAAGTCGTGGTCCGTCAGCCAGTGCCGGCCGACCTCGCGCGAGCGGGCCCAGGAGGCCTCCACGGCGCTCTGGTCGGCGGGCTGGCCGAGGTCCGCGGGGGTGGGGCCGATGCGGCGGGCGATCGGATCCGGCTTCTGGAGGTCGAATCCGAAGACCTCGGCCGCCGCGAGGCCCAGCATCCGGCGGGTCTCCGCCACCGGGATGTCGTGGAAGGTCTTCCGGAGCCACGCGCGCGTGTCCGGCCAGGTTCCCTCCGGGTGCGGGAAGTCCGAGCCCCACAGGATGTTGTCGACGCCGATCTCGTACCGCTGGGCGAGTTCACGCCGCTTGGTGTTGGTGGCGCAGATGAAGACCTGCCGGTCCAGGTACTCGCTCGGCGGCCGCCGCAGCTCCGCGAACGGGGACAGCTTCTTGCCGCCGTGCGCGCCGAGGTAGAGCCGGTCCATGAACCAGAGGAGGTTCGGCAGCCACCAGCAGCCCGACTCGGCGACGCCGAACCGGAGCCCGGGGTGCCGCTCGAAGACGCCCGACCAGAGCAGGAACCACAGCGGCCTGGCCGGCCACCAGGTGACCTCGGAGACGTAGATGCCGAGGTGGTCGCCGTACTCCTCGCGCGGCGCCGCTCCCGAGTGGGTGACCAGCGGCATCCCCGTCTCGGCGGCGGCCGCCCAGACCGGGTCGTAGCGCCGGTCGTGGTACGGCTCCTTGTCCACCCACATGGAGGGGATCATCAGCGCCCCGAGCCCGGACTCCTTGGCCCGGTGGATCTCGGCGACGACCTTGGCGGGCTCGGCCGTGACCGGCAGCAGCGCCACCCCGCAGTGCCGCTCGGGATTCCGTCCCACGAACTCGGCGAGCCAACGGTTGTGCGCCTGCGCGCCCGCCATGCCGAGCTCCGGGTCCTGGTCTCCGGAGAGACCGAGGCCGACGCCGAAGGGCGCGGCGGTCTGGCTGTCGACGGCGTCCGCGTCGGGGAAGACGACCTCGGCCGCCACCCCGTCGCCGTCGAGCTCCTTGAGCCGCTGCCCGGCGTCCCAGCCGCCGCGCAGCCCCTCCTCGTTGTCGCTGAACCACTTGTTCGCGAAGGCCTCGTTGCGGACCCCGAGCCGGGTCATGGCCTCCCGGCGCGCCTCGCGTCCGGCGAGGAAGTCGTCGAAGGCGCGGTGGAAGCGGGAGTCGAGATAGGGCCGGTACTCCTCGGTGGGCAGCCCGGCGTGGCAGTCGGAGGAGATGATCAGATACGGGTCGTTCGGATCGGCCATCGGGGCCCCCTCAGTCGAGGATGAAGTTCTCCAGGTACGACGGGTTCGAGCGGTCGAGCATCGACCGCGAGCGTGCCGTGATCTGCCGGTCGCTGTGCTCGCTCTCCGGCAGCATCCAGAAGCGGTCGGCGCGGATGCCGTCGACGACGTGTCCGGCGACCTCCTCCAGGGGGGTGAAGGCGACCTCGTGGCCGGCCTCCTTCATGGCGGCCTCCCACTGGTCGAGGCTGCGGTACGGGGTCCTGCGCGGGCGCTCCTTGGCGTACCGCTCGGGCCGGTTGCGGTGGGACTCCCAGAGGCCGGTGCGGAGCATGTGCGGTCCGGGGAAGAGCACGGAGGCGCTCACGCGCGCGTGCTCGGCCCTGAGGTGGGCGTAGAGCGACTCGGTCATGGTGACGACGGCCGCCTTGGTGACCGCGTACACGGAGGCGGTGGGCAGCGGGGCGATGCCGCCGTCGCCGGAGGAGGTGTTGACGACGTGGCCGGGTTCGCCGCCCGCGAGCATCCGGGGGACGAAGGCCTGGATGCCGTGGAAGACGCCCCAGACGTTGACGGCGAAGGCCCACTTCCAGTCGTTGGGCTCGTGCTCCCACATACGCCCCTCGGCGCCGGAGCCGACGCCGGCGTTGTTGCAGAGGACGTGGACGGCGCCGAAGGTCTCGTACGTGGCCTCCGCGAACGCCCGCACGTCGTCGGGGTCCGAGACGTCGACCGTCCGGGCGAGGACCTGGGCCCCGGCTGCCATCAGCTCGTCGGCGGCCTCGGCGAGCGCGCCCTCCTCGACGTCGCCGAGGACGACGGCCAGTCCCTCGGCGGCGAAGCGGCGGGCCATCGCGAGCCCGATGCCGCTCGCCGCGCCGGTGACGACGGCGACCTGCCCCTCGCGCAGTTCCATCAGACGCTCCCCTCGGGCGGGCCGTCGAGGATCTGCTGCGGGTCGTCGTACCGCTGGTGGATGTACGGCAGGAGGGCCTGGGCGGAGACGCGCTCGGCGACCGTGCCCTTCTGGTCGGTGGTCTTCTCCCCGATGGTGATCTCGACGAGCCGGCGGACGGGGAGGTCGGCGACGGGGTCGTACATGGACTCGCGCAGCACCACGTCGCCGGTGACGCGCTCCAGCCTGCGCACCTTCTCGTTGCGGACGCAGTGGACGAGGACGGGTTCGGCGTCGAAGCCCGAACCCTCCACGCCCGGCAGGAACTTGAAGTAGAAGTCGGTCTTCTCGGCCGGCTCCGGCAGGGGCAGCGGTCCGGAGACCGCGCCGCGCACCTCGACGAAGTCGATGCCGTGCCGCCCGAGCGAGGCGCGGACGACGAGCCCGTCGCGCTCGACGACGACCTCGCCGAGCTTCTTCGGTTCGCCGAAGACCTCGCGGCCGCCGACGAGGGCGCGCTCGTGGGTCATCGGCATCACCAGCGGGTACCAGCCCTCGCGGTCGCCGTGGGCGGCGGCGACCGCCACCGAGCCGGCGCCGAGGGGATAGCCCGGCAGGTCGACCTGGGAGATGTTGGCCCGCACGAGGGGCCGCTCGGTGGGTTTCAGCGGGGGCGGCAGGACGGCCGCCACCACCTCAGGATCGGTCTCCCAGACGGCGACCACTCCGGTGGACCAGATGTCGGGGAGCTTCGCGCTCCTGGTGCGGGCCGCCGTGATCTCGGCGTCCGTGCGCGCCCCGTACCGTACTCGTGCCATGACGTACCACCCTTCAGGGGGTCGGGTCTGTAACAGAGTTACACCGACGGCGATGAAGGGTAAAGACCCGTGCACGCGACAGAGTTGGGGGAACGGATGGCGCGCGCCGCACTCACCCGTGAGGAAGTCCTGGAGGCCGCCGCCGCCCTGGTGCGACAGCACGGCCCGGACGCCCTCACCATGCGCAGGCTCGCGGCGGAGCTCGGCACCGCGGTCACCTCGATCTACTGGCACGTCGGCAACCGCGAGTCCCTGCTCGACGCGCTGGTCGAGCGGACCGTCGCCGATCTCGACACGATCCGCCCGCGCGGCGCGACCCCCGCCGAGCGCCTGGTCTCGGTCGCCCGCGCACTGCGCCGGGCCCTGCGCGAGCGCCCCCACCTGGTCGCGATGGTCCACGAACGGGGTCTGACGGAGCGCATGTTCCTGCCGGCCCAGCGCGCCCTGGTCCACGAGGCGCACGCCGCGGGGCTGCGCGGGGCGCGCGCGGCGCGGGCCGTCCGCGCGGTGCAGTTCCAGGTCGTCGGCTATGTCCTGGTGGAGCGCAACCGGGAGCGCGCCCCGGCGCAGTCGCCCGCCGAGGAGGAGCTGTGGAGCGGCGAGGACGCCGAGTCCGACGACCTCCTCGCCCGCGCGCTCGCCGCACCGATCGACACCGAGCGGCTGTTCGTCGACTCGGTGCGGGCCCTGGTGGACGGGCTCCTCGCCGGGGCTCCCGGGGACACCGGGGACGGAGTTGTCGGTCGCGGGCCGTATTCTCAGTGACCGTGCTTGACGACCGTACGACAGCAGCGACGTGGCCGGCCGCCTACCCGCAGGGGTACGCGGTCGTCGACGTGGAGACCACCGGACTCGCCCGCGACGACCGGATAGTGTCGGCTGCCGTCTACCGGCTGGACGCCCAGGGGAACGTCGAGGACCACTGGTACACGCTCGTCAACCCCGAGCGTGATCCGGGACCCGTCTGGATCCACGGGCTCACCACCGACGTCCTGGAGGGCGCTCCGCTCTTCCCGGAGATCGCGGCGGAGTTCGCGGCCCGGCTGGACGGGCGGGTGCTCGTCGCGCACAACGCGATGTTCGACTGGCAGATGATCGCCCGGGAGTACGCGCGCGCGGAGTCGGCCGCCCCGGTGCGGCAGCGGCTGTGCACGATCGCGCTCGCCAAGGAGCTGTCGCTGCCGCTGCCGAACCACAAGCTGGAGTCGCTCGCCGCGCACTTCGGTGTGGTGCAGCAGCGCGCGCACAACGCGCTGGACGACGCGCGCGTGCTCGCCGAGGCGTTCCGGCCGAGCCTGCACGCGGCGGCCGAGCGCAACGTACGGCTGCCGCTCCTCGAGTGCCGGCCGCTGACCGAGTGGGCCTCGTCGCCCGCGCAGCAGCCGCGGATCGGCCACCAGGCCGGGTACGCCTCCTCGTACCGGGCGGGCAGCTGGCGTCCCTCGCGGAAGCGGCCGCCGTGCCCGTACCCGAACCCGGGTCGGTACGAGACGGACAAACCACTCAAGCAGGGCATGCGCGTGGCGTTCTCCGGGGACACCTCCGTCGACCGCGAGCTCCTCGAGGACCGTACGGTCGACGCCGGACTCCACGTGGCGGGGAGCGTCTCCCGGCTGACGAGCCTCCTCGTCACCAACGACCCGGACTCCGCCACCTCCAAGACCGTCAAGGCCAAGTCCTTCGGCACGCCGATCGTCGACGAGGCGGCGTACACCCAGTTGCTGCGGGACGTGGCCCCGGCAGACGGGTGACACCCCCGGCCCCACGGGCGTGCCGAGCTGCGCGCGCCCGCCGGGGGGCCTCACCCTGTGGCGCATGGCACGTTGTGAGGTCTGCGGAAACGATTACGGCATGTCCTTCGAGGTACATGCGCAAGGCGCGATCCATGTCTTCGACTGCTTCGCCTGCGCCATCCACCGCATGGCGCCCATCTGCGAGCACTGCCGGGTCCAGATCATCGGGCAGGGCGTCGAGGTCGACGGCAGCTGGTACTGCGGCGGACACTGCGCCCGCGCGGAGGGAAAGGTGGGCATCGTCGACAGGGTGTGAGGGAGTCGGGGCCGAGAACGACAGGGCCGAAGGAAACGATCCTGGGCTCGTCTCCCGCGAGCCGCCCCCCGTGCGTGCACCCCATGGACCGAGTTGTACGGTCATGGGGTGTACCGCTTCTTGTTGTCCCGGCAGTGGGTGATCCTCACCCTCATCGCCCTCGTCCTCGTCCCGACGATGATCGAGCTGGGCTTCTGGCAGTTCCACCGGCACGAGCGCCGGGTCGCCCAGAACGCCCTGATCGCGGACAGCATCGCGGCGAAGCCGGTCCCGGTCGAGGAGCTCACCTCCCCCGGCCACACGGTCCCGCGCTCCGACTACTGGCGGCCCGTCACCGCCACCGGCACCTTCGACACCGCCCACGAGGTGGTCGTCCGCCGCCGCACCTCCTCCGACGAGCGGGTCGGCGTGCACATCCTGAGCCCGCTGGTCCTCCGGGACGGCCGGACCGTCCTGGTCAACCGCGGCTGGATCCCGGCCGCCGCCGACCAGCACTCCTACCCGCAGGTGCCGCCCGCCCCCAAGGGCGAGGTCACCGTCAGCGGCCGCCTCAAGGCCGACGAGACGACCGGCGCCAGCGGCATCAAGGACCTGAAGGGCCTGCCGGACCGTCAGGTCATGCTCATCAACAGCAAGCAGCAGGCGGAGCTCATCGGCCGCGAGGTGCTCGGCGGCTACCTGGAGCAGACCGGGCCCGAGCCCGCCGGGGACACCCCCGAGCTGATCCCCGAGCCCGACCACACGTCGATCGGCGCCCACATGGCGTACGCCGTGCAGTGGTGGCTCTTCGCGGCCGGGGTGCCCGTCGGCTGGGTGATCCTGGTCCGCCGGGAGAAGCACGACCGGCAGACCTCCGCCTCCTCCGGCACCGAGGGAGACGACACCCCGGGAACCCCGGAAACGGACCCTGAGGCGATCCAGGCCACTCCGTCCCTCTGATTGACCACCGCCGCTTCCGGGAACAGCCCAAAGCGTGACGCAACGTATCGACGACTACGCCCTCATCGGCGATCTCCAGACCGCCGCGCTCGTCGGCCGCGACGGATCGGTCGACTGGCTGTGTCTGCCCCGCTTCGACTCCGCCGCCTGCTTCGCCGCGATCCTCGGCGACGAGAACAACGGCCACTGGCGGATCGCCCCCAAGGGCGCCACCACCTGTGCCTCCCGCCGGTACGCCGAGGGCTCCCTCGTCCTGGAGACCTACTGGGAGACCCGTACGGGCACGGTCAAGGTCGTCGACTTCATGCCCCAGCGGGACAGGGCCCCCGATCTGATGCGGATCGTCGAGGGCGTCAGCGGCACCGTCGAGATGAGCTCCGTCCTGCGGCTCCGCTTCGACTACGGCTCGGTCGTGCCCTGGATGCGCCGTGCCGACGGCCACCGGGTCGCGATCGCCGGGCCGGACGCGGTCTGGCTGCGCAGCGAGCCGCCCGTGAAGACCTGGGGCCAGCAGTTCTCCACCTGCTCCTCCTTCACCGTCACCGCCGGCGAGAAGGTCGCGTTCGTGCTGACCTGGCACCCCTCGCACGAGCCGCGCCCCGACCTCGTCGACCCCCACGAGGCCCTGGAGCAGTCCCTGGAGGACTGGCGGGAGTGGTCGGGCCGCTGCACCTACCGGGGCCCGTACCGGGAGGCTGTGCTGCGCTCCCTGATCACCCTCAAGGCCCTCACGTACGCCCCGACCGGCGGGATCATGGCCGCGCCCACCACCTCCCTGCCGGAGGAGGTCGGCGGCGTACGGAACTGGGACTACCGCGCCTGCTGGCTGCGCGACTCCTCCCTCACCCTCGGCGCGCTGCTCGCCGCCGGGTACGTCGACGAGGCGTGCGCCTGGCGGGACTGGCTGCTCCGCTCGGTCGCCGGCGATCCGGCCGACCTGCAGATCATGTACGGGCCCGCCGGCGAACGGCGGCTCCCCGAGACCACCCTGCCGTGGCTGCGCGGCTACGCCGACTCGGCGCCGGTTCGGACCGGGAACGCGGCCGTGGACCAGTTCCAGCTCGATGTGTACGGCGAGGTCATGGACTCCCTCCACCGCGCGCGTGAGGCCGGGATCCCGGCGGAACGGCACGCCTGGAACCTCCAGCTGAGCCTGCTCGGCTTCCTGGAGTCGACCTGGCGCGAGCCCGACGAGGGACTGTGGGAGGTGCGCGGGCCGCGCCGGCACTTCACCCACTCGAAGGTGATGGCCTGGGTGGCAGCCGACCGGGCGGTGCGCACCCTGGAGGCGGACCCGTCGCTGCCGGGGGACGCCGCACGGTGGCGGACCATGAGGGACGAGATCCACGCCCAGGTGTGCGCCCGGTCCTACGACCCGGTCCGGAACACCTTCACCCAGTCGTACGGCTCGCGGGAGCTGGACGCCGCGACCCTGCTCATCCCGCAGGTCGGCTTCCTGCCGCCGGACGACCCCCGGGTGGTGGGCACGGTGGACGCGGTGCAGGCGGAACTGACGCACGGCGGCTATCTGCGCCGCTACAGCACCGACTCGGGCACGGTGGACGGCCTCCCGGGGCAGGAGGGCACCTTCCTGGTCTGCTCCTTCTGGCTCGCGGACGCGCTCCGGCTGTGCGGCCGGCGCGAGGAGGCCTGCGCGCTCTTCGAGCGTCTCGTGGCCCTGTGCAACGACGTCGGCCTCCTGGCGGAGGAGTACGACCCGGTGACGGACCGCCAGCTGGGCAACTTCCCGCAGGCCTTCAGCCACATCGGCCTGGTGGGCACGGCCCTCGCACTGGCAGCCGAGGATCAGGACCCGGCAGGATAGGTCCATGGATCTTGGGATGAAGGACCGCGTGTACGTGGTGACCGGGGCGACGCGGGGGCTCGGGCGGGCCTCCGCCGAGGCGCTGCTCGCCGAGGGCGCCAAGGTGCTCGTCACCGGCCGCGAGGAGAAGACCGTCGCCGAGGCCGTGGCCGAACTGGGGCCGGGCGCGGCGGGCATCGCCGCCGACAACACCGACCCGGAGACCCCGGCGCGGCTCGTCGCCGAGGCCAGGGCACGGTTCGGCGGCTTCGACGGCATCCTCATCAGCGTCGGCGGCCCTGCGCCCGGCTTCGCGGCCGACAACACCGACGAGGAGTGGGCCGCCGCCTTCGACACCGTCTTCCTCGGGGCCGTACGACTGGCCCGCGCGGCCGCCGAGACGCTCGGCGAGGGCGGCGTCATCGGCTTCGTCCTGTCCGGCTCGGTCCACGAGCCGATCCCCGGCCTGACCATCTCCAACGGTCTGCGCCCGGGCCTCGCGGGCTTCGCGAAGTCCCTCGCCAACGACCTGGGCCCGCGCGGAGTGCGCGTCATCGGGCTGCTGCCCAGCCGGATCGACACCGACCGGGTGCGGTTCCTGGACTCCCTCTCCGGCGACGCGGACGCGGCCCGCACGGCCAACGAGGCCACCATCCCGCTGCGCCGCTACGGCACCCCGGAGGAGTTCGGGCGGACGGCGGCGTTCCTGCTGTCGCCGGCCGCCTCGTACCTCACGGGTCTGATGCTCCCCGTGGACGGCGGGGCGCGCGCCGAGTTCTGATCCTCAGGTGACCCTGCGGGCCCGGTGCTTCACGGCGCGCAGGCGCGCCTCGGTGGGCAGGGCGGGCAGGCCCGTGGCCGTCCGCGCGTGCGCCAGGGCCTGGGTGCTGAGCGTGGTCAGGGCGGCCCCCGGGGAGGCGTACGGCTCCAGGAAGAGCGCGACGCGGGTACGGGGGGTGGTCCGGCGGCCCGTGAGGGCGACCCGTGCCTTGGCCACGCCCTCCTGGGCCGTGGCGTCCGCCGCCAGGACGCCTTCCAGGGCCCGGCCGCGCAGTACGGCCACCTCGCCGTCGCCGGTGTCGACGACGACCTCGGCGAGCCGGGCCCGCCGGAACTGGACGAGCAGCCACCACAGGGCGAGCAGGACGACGAGCCCGAGGACCGCGATGACCACCGGCCACCACCAGCCCTCGTCGCGCCAGCGCTGCCGGTCGGCGGCGGACAGCAGCACGTCCGAGGGGCCCGACCAGGGCCACCAGGACGGTACGGACAGATCGAGGGCGGCGGCGAGGACTCCCCCGCCGCCGAGGACGAGCAGCAGCCCGGCGAGGCCGAGCAGGACGCGGTTGACGCGCCGGAGCACGACCGTCACCGGAGCACCTCCTCGTGACTCATGGCTCACGCCTTCCTGGGCGGCCGGG
>NZ_LIPQ01000408.1 GCF_001418135.1 Streptomyces aureus | reverse complement strand
GCGGGTGCCCGAGTACGACGACATCGACGAGGCAGGGGCCGCCGCGCTCATCGAGCGGGTGCTGGGAGGCGACGACGCCGACCCGCGCGGTGTGACCCTCGACACCGCACAGGCGGGGGAGCTGCTCGCCCGGTACGGCATCGCCGTCCTGCCCACGCTGCCCGCGCCCACCCCCGACGCCGCCGTCGCGGCCGCCGGCCGGCTCGGCTACCCGGTGGCCCTCAAGACGACCGCGCCGCACCTCCGCCACCGCCCCGACCTCGGGGGCGTACGGCTCGATCTGGCGTCCGAGGAACAGCTCCGGACGGCCTACGCCGAGCTGACCGAGGTCCTGGGCAAGCCCGAGGAGCTCCAGCCGGTCGTCCAGGCGATGGTGCCCCGTGGGGTCGACACCGTCGTCCGCTCCGCCATCGACCCGGCCGTCGGCGCCGTCCTCTCCTTCGGCCTGGCGGGAGCCGCGTCCGAGTTGCTCGGCGACACGGCCCACCGGCTGGTGCCGGCCACCGACCGCGACGTCGCGGAACTGGTCCGCTCCCTCCGCACCGCCCCGCTGCTGTTCGGCTGGCGCGGTTCCGCACCCGTCGACACCCCGGCCCTCGAAGAGGTCCTGCTCCGGGTGTCCCGCCTGGTCGACGACCACCCCGAGGTGGTCGCCGTCTCCCTGGAGCCGGTGGTCGTGGCGCCGCGCGGCCTGTCCGTCCTCGGCGCCACCGTCCGGCTGGCCCCGCCGCCGCCCCGCACCGACCTCGGCCCGCGCAGCCTGCCGAGCTACTGAAGGGCCTGAGGGGGGCCGGCAGCCCCGTAGGATGGAGTCCATGGCGAAGACCGGTACGACGACCCAGGGGCTGCGCGCGGCGATCGAGCGCAGCGGCTACTACCCGGCCCTCGTGGCCGAGGCGGTGGAGGCCGCCGTCGGCGGCGAGGCCGTCGCGTCGTACGTCGTGCACCAGGAGACCACGTTCGACGCCAACGAGGTCCGGCGCCATGTCACCGTCCTCGTCCTGACGCCGCACCGCTTCATCGTCAGCCACACCGACGAGCAGGCCGCCGACACCAGCTCCCCGACGCCGTACGCCACGACGTCCACCGAGTCCGTGAAGCTCGACCGGATCTCGTCGGTCGTCGTGAGCCGTGTCGTCGCCAACCCGGAGTCGTACACCCCGGGCACGCTGCCCCGCGAGGTGGTCCTCACCATCGGCTGGGGTGCCGTCTCCCGCATCGACCTGGAGCCGGCCGCCTGCGGCGACGCGAACTGCGACGCCGACCACGGCTACACGGGCAACGCCACCGCCGACGACCTCAGCCTCCGGGTGAGCGAGGCCGGGGACGGTCCGGACACCGTCCGGCAGACCCTCGTCTTCGCCCAGGCCCTGTCCGAAGCCATCGCGGCCACCGCCGCGCCCACCCGCTGATGGTGCAGCCGACCGCCGTGACCCACGGCTGGCCCGACGACCCGGTTCCGCTCGCCCCGGACACCGCGCCGGTCCCCGAGTACACCTTCGGCTCCCTCGGCGACGTGCTGCCGACGCTCGTCGCCGGTCAGGACGTGCCCGGGTTCGGCGCCCGGATCGCCGAGCTCTCCCCGGCCGACCGGAACTGCGTCTTCCTGATCGACGGGCTCGGCTGGGAGCAGATCCAGGCCCACCCGGACGAGGCCCCCTATCTGACCTCGCTCCTCGGCTCCTCGCGCGGGGGCACCGGCCGCCCGATCACCGCCGGCTTCCCCGCGACCACGGCGACCTCGCTGGCCTCCGTCGGCACCGGCCGCTACCCCGGTACGCACGGGCTGCCCGGATACACCGTGCGCAACCCCGAGACCGGGGAGCTGATGAACCAGCTGCGCTGGAAGCCGTGGACCTCGCCGCGCGTCTGGCAGCCGTACCCCACCGTCTTCCAGCTCGCGCACGAGGCCGGGATCCACACCGCCCAGGTGTCCTCCCCGATCTTCGAGCAGACCCCGCTGACCAAGGTCGCGCTCAGCGGCGGAACGTTTCACGGGCGGCTCTCCGGCGAGGAGCGCATGGACTTCGCCGCCGAGCAGCTCGCCGCCGGCGACCGCTCGCTGGTCTACACGTACTACAGCGAACTCGACGGCGCCGGACACCGCTTCGGCATCGACTCCGACGCCTGGCGCGGCCAGCTGATGTTCGTCGACCGGCTCGTGCAGCGGCTCGCCGAGCAGCTGCCGCCCCGCTCGGCGCTGTACGTCACGGCCGACCACGGCATGGTCGACATCCCCTTCGACGAGCAGCACCGCATCGACTTCGACGAGGACTGGGAGCTCCGCGCGGGCGTCGCCCTCCTCGGCGGCGAGGGACGTGCCCGGCACGTCTACGCCGTGCCCGGCGCCGAGGCGGACGTCCTCACCTGCTGGCGCGAGGTGATCGGCGAGCAGTTCTGGGTCGCGAGCCGCGACGAGGCGATCTCGCTCGGCTGGTTCGGGGACGAGATCGACGAGCGCGTGTACGGGCGGATCGGCGACGTCGTCGCCGCCGCCCACGACGACGTGGCGATCACCGCCTCCGTGAACGAGCCCCACGAGTCCGCGATGGCAGGCATGCACGGGTCCATGACCTCTGCGGAGCAGCTCGTCCCGCTGCT
>NZ_LIPQ01000407.1 GCF_001418135.1 Streptomyces aureus | reverse complement strand
CGCCCTGGAGACCCTGCTCGTGGCCGGGCCCGTGCCCGCCGCGGACGTCGACCGGATCGTGCGCGAGGCGCTCGACGAGGTCGGCGCCGGTGATCCCCCGGCCGCCTGGGGCGTGACGCACCGGCTCGCGCCCTGGCAGGCACTGCCCGACCCCGACGACGCGCAGTGGCCGGGGCTCGGCGGGGACCACGACTGCGTGTTCTCCACGTCCAGCGTGCCCGGGTGGACCGACCGCAGTGCCCGGGCCTCCGCCGCCCGCTACGTCTGGGACCTCGCCGACCGCGAACGGAGCGGCTGGATCGTGCCGTTCGGCGCGTCCGGCGTGCCCGGCGACCCGCACCACCGCGACCAGCTTCCGCTGTGGCTGAGGGGCGAACTCGCCCCCGTCACCACCGACTGGCAGAACCTCACCAAGGAGCAGGGATGACCACCGCCACCGCCGCCTTCGTCCGGAGCATCGACGGCTTCGGCACCGTCACGGTCCGGCCCGTCGAGCCCGAGCGCGACGCCACGATCCTGCACGCCTGGGTCAACGAGGAGCGGTCCCGCTTCTGGGGCATGGTCGGCACCACCGTCGAGCAGGTCCGGGACATCTACGCGCACCTCGACTCGCTCACCACGCACCACGGCTTCCTGGTGAGCCTGGACGACGAGCCCGTCGCCCTGCTCCAGACGTACGACCCCGGGGCCGACCGCGTCAGCGAGTGCTACGAGGTGGAGCCCGGGGACGTCGGCGCCCACTTCCTCATGGCGCCGCACACCGCCCCGCAGCCGGGCTTCACCGGCAAACTCCTGTCCGTGCTCATCGCCTTCACGCTGCGGGACCACACCCGTGTGGTCGTGGAGCCGGACGCCTCCAACGAGAAGGCGATCGCCCGCATGGTGCGGGCCGGGTTCGAGCTGGGCCCGGAGGTCGTACTGCCCGAGGTGGACCTGCCGGAGGTCTTCATCCCGGAGAAGAAGGCCCGGCTGGCCTTCCTGACCCGCCGCTGACCGTCCCGGGGCGGGCGGGGGCTACCCCACCACCCGCCCGTTGACGACGACCCGGCGCGGTGCCGCGAGGACCCGGACGTCCGCGCGCGGGTCCTCGCCGTAGACGACGAGGTCGGCCGGGGCGCCCTCCTCCAGGGAGGGACGCCCCAGCCACGCCCTGGCTCCCCAGGCGGTGGCCGCGAGCGCGTCGACCGGCGGGATGCCGGCCTTCGTCAGCTCCTCGACCTCCTCGGCGACCAGGCCGTGGGCGAGGGAGCCGCCCGCGTCGGTGCCGACGAAGACCGGGACGCCCGCGTCGAAGGCGGCGCGCACGGTGTCGTACCGGCGCTCGTGCAGCCTCCGCATGTGGGCCGACCAGCGGGGGAACTTCTCCTCGCCGCCGTCGGCGAGGTGCGGGAAGGTCGCGATGTTGACCAGGGTCGGGACGATCGCGACGCCCCGCTCGGCGAAGAGCGGGATGGTGTCCTCGGTGAGGCCGGTGGCGTGCTCGATGCAGTCGATGCCGGCCTCGACGAGATCGCGGAGCGAGTCCTCGGCGAAGCAGTGCGCGGTGACGCGGGCGCCGAGCCGGTGGGCTTCGGCGATCGCCGCCTCGACCTCGGCGCGCGGCCAGCAGGCGGTGAGGTCGCCGGCCTCGCGGTCGATCCAGTCGCCGACGAGCTTGACCCAGCCGTCACCGCGCCGGGCCTCACGGCCGACGTACGCGACGAGGTCGGCGGGCTCGATCTCGTGGGCGTAGTTGCGGATGTAGCGGCGGGTGCGGGCGATGTGCCGCCCCGCGCGGATGATCTTCGGCAGATCCTCCCGCTCGTCGATCCAGCGGGTGTCCGAGGGCGAGCCCGCGTCCCGGATCAGCAGGGTGCCCGCGTCCCGGTCGGTGAGGGCCTGCTTCTCGCTGGTCGCCTCGTCGACGGGACCGTGCCGGTCGAGGCCGACGTGGCAGTGGGCGTCGACCAGTCCGGGCAGCACCCAGCCCTCCACGGTGACCGCCTCGGCGGCGGGCCGGTCGAAGGTGATCCGCCCGTCGACGCACCACAGCTCGTCCCGTACGTCCTCGGGGCCGACGAGCACCCGTCCCTTCACGTGCAGCACCGCGTGATCACTCATGTCTGCACTGTACGAGGACGGGACCCCGGCCGGGGAGGGCCCCTCGGTACCCTGATCCGGAGTTCCGCCCGCACGAATCCGAGTCGAAGAAGGCACCGCCGTGACCGTGACACATCCGCTCCTGGACCTGGCCCCGCTGACCGCCGCGCATTTCGCGTCGATCGAGCGGCGGGTGGCCGCGCTGCTCTCCACGGAGCAGGACGTGGTGATCACCCAGGGCGAGGCGCTGCTCCCCCTCGAGGGGTGCATCCGCAGCGGTGCGCGGGCCGGATCGACCGCCCTGAACGTGGTCACGGGGCCGTACGGGCAGACCTTCGGCAACTGGCTGCGGGACTGCGGCGCGACCGTGGTCGACCTGGAGGTGCCCTTCCACACGGCGGTGACGGCCGCCCAGGTGGAGCAGGCGCTCGCCGCGCACCCGGAGATCGACTTCGTGTCCCTGGTGCACGCGGAGGCGGCGACCGGCAACACCAACCCGGTGGCGGAGATCGGTGAGGTCGTCCGGGCGCACGGCGCGCTGTTCTACCTGGACGCGGTGGCGTCGATCGGCGCCGAGCCGGTGCTGCCGGACGCCTGGGGCGTGGACATGTGCATCATCGGCGCGCAGAAGGCGATGGGCGGGCCCGCGGGTGTGTCGGCGGTGTCGGTGAGCGAGCGGGCGTGGGAGCGGTTCGCCGCCAACCCGGCCGCGCCGCGCCGCTCGTACCTCTCCCTCCTGGACTGGAAGGAGCGCTGGATCGACGGCGGCCGGAAGACACTGCTGCACGCTCCGGCGCAGCTGGAGATGCTGGCCCTGGAGGCCTGTGTGGAGCGGATCGAGGCGGAGGGTCTGGACGCCCTGATGGCGCGGCACTCCGCCTCGATCCGCTCCAC
>NZ_LIPQ01000406.1 GCF_001418135.1 Streptomyces aureus | reverse complement strand
GTCATCACAGGGCCCCTCTCACAACGACGCACAAACGATGCGTCTTGAGGAACTTCCGCCATTCGCCGGAGCCTGTGGAGGTACAGAGCACCGCCCACCCGCCGCGGGCCGGAGGAATCGTGGAAACCCCCACCCATCCGAACGGACCACGGCACCGAACCACCCATGGGAACGCGCCGCACAGCCAGTGTGCGGACGCCCCGTGACGCGAGGGGGAACGAATGAACCGGCGAACCGTCGCGGTCGTCGGGTCGGGCGTGGCCGGCCTGACAGCCGCTCACGTGCTGTCGCGGACCTACGACGTGGTGCTCTACGAGGCGGACGCCCGGCTCGGCGGGCACGCGCACACCCATGAGCTGCCGACCCGGGAAGGCGGCACCGTCCGCGTGGACACCGGCTTCATCGTCCACAACGAGCGCACCTACCCGCACCTGCTCCGGCTCTTCCGCGAACTCGGCGTCGCCACCCAGGACGCCGAGATGAGCATGTCCGTCCGGTGCGACGGCTGCGGCCTCGCCTACGCGGGCGCGCGTGGCGCCCGCGGCCTGCTCGGCGGCGGCAACCTGCGCCGCGGCCGCCATCTGAGGATGCTCGCCGACGTACCGCGCTTCCACCGGGCGGCCCGCCGACTTCTCGCCGCCGCGGACGACAGCCAGACCTTCGGCGCGTTTCTGGCGCGCGGCGGGTTCTCGCCGTACTTCGTCGGCCACTTCGCCGTCCCGCTCGTCTCCGCCGTCTGGTCCTGCGCCCCCGACACCGCGCTCCTGTACCCGGCGGCATATCTCTTCCGGTTCCTCGACCACCACGGGCTCCTCTCCACCACCGGCTCGCCGCAGTGGCGGACCGTCACGGGAGGCTCCGGCGCGTACGTCGAGAAGGTGGCCAAGCACCTTGCCGCCGTCCGCACCGCCACCCCGGTCCGCGCGATCGAACGTGGCACGGAGCAGGTCCGCGTCACCACCGAGGACGGCGAGTCCGAGACCCACGCGGCCGTCGTCGTCGCCGTCCACCCCGACCAGGCCCTGCGGATGCTCGCCGACGCCACGCCCGACGAGCGGCGGGTCCTCGGCGCGTTCACGTACTCCCGCAACACCACCGTGCTGCACCGGGACACCAGCGTGCTGCCGGCCGGGCCGCATGCCCGGGCCTCCTGGAACTACTGGCTCCCGTCCTGCGACGCGCGTCCCGGGGCGGTCAAGGTCAGCTACGACATGAACCGGCTCCAGCGCCTCCCGGTGGACGAGCCGCACCTCGTGACCCTCAACGCGGACGGCCGCGTCGACGAGAGCACGGTGCTCGCCCGCATGGTGTACGAGCACCCCGTCTACACGTCCCGCTCCGTCGCCGCCCAGCGCGAACTGCCGGGCCTCGCCACGTCCGTGACCGCCTTCGCCGGCGCCTACCACGGCTGGGGGTTCCACGAGGACGGCTGCCGTTCCGGAGTCGAGGCGGCCCGCGCCCTGGGGGTGACCTGGTGACCAACGCCCGCGCCACACCCGCCGCGCCCACCTACCCGGTGACGCCGGCGCTCTACCCCAGCGAGGTCGCCCACACCCGCGTCCAGCCCGTGCGCCACGACCTGCGGCAGCGCACGTACCTGTGGCTGGTCGATCTCGACGCCCTGCCCCGGCTGCCCCGCCCCCTGCGCGTGCTCGCCCGCTTCGACGCCCGCGACCACTTCGGCGGCCGGGCACCCACCCTGCGCGCAGGCCTCGACGCCTACCTCGCGTCCCAGGGCGTACGGAACGCCGACGGACGGGTGCTGATGCTCGCCCACGCGCGCGTACTCGGCCATGTCTTCAACCCGCTCACCCTGTACTGGTGCCACGACCGGGCCGGCAGCCCCGTCTGCGTCGTCGCCGAAGTCCACAACACCTACGGCGGCCGGCACTGCTACCTCCTGCGGCCCGACGCCGCCGGACGCGCCGACGTCGCCAAGGACTTCTACGTCTCCCCGTTCTTCGACGTCGAAGGCTCCTACCGGATGCGGCTGCCGCTGCCCGGCGAGCGTCTCGACCTCACCGTCCAACTGCGGCACGGCGACGGGAGCCGGCCGCTGACCGCCACCGTCCGCGGCCACCGCCGGCCCGCCGGCACGCGCGGCCTGCTCACCGCGGCGCTGCGCCACCCGTGGTCCACCGCCGCCGTCAGCGCCGGCATCCGGTGGCACGGGATCCGCCTGTACCTCAAGGGACTTCCCGTCCGTCCCCGTCCTGTCCCTCGCACCCGGGAAGGCATGCTGTGAC
>NZ_LIPQ01000405.1 GCF_001418135.1 Streptomyces aureus | reverse complement strand
CGAGTGGCTCGTCGACGAGCCCGGCTTCGACAGCACCGACGAGGTGCGCGCCGCCTACGTCGCGGCGCTGCTGCCGCGCGCCGCCACCATCCACGAGCGGATCACGCTCGGCCCGCGGACCGAGAGCCGGCCGCAGCAGCCGCCCGGCTGGCTCGCCGAGCGCCTCGCGCCCCGGACGCACTCCACCGAGAAGGACAGCACCCCGTGACCGATCGCGATGTCTTCGAGTACGCGCTGCTGCGCGTGGTGCCGCGGGTCGAGCGCGGTGAGTGCTTCAACGCGGGCGTGGTCGTCTACTGCCGCGCCCGTTCCTACGTGGCCGCCCGTACGCATCTGGACGAGGCGAAGCTGTCGGTGCTGGACCCGGCGGCCGACGTGACCGGGGTGCGGGCCGCCCTGCGCGCGGTCGAGGGGGTCTGTCTGGGGGGCGACGCCGCCGGCCAGGCCGCGGGCGACGACGCCGGACGGCGCTTCCGCTGGCTGATCGCGCCGCGCTCCACGGTCGTCCAGCCGGGGCCGGTCCACACCGGTCTCACCACCGACCCGGAGGCCGAGGTGGAGCGGCTGCTCGACCTCCTCGTGCGCTGAACGCCCCCGTCCGCCCGGCGGATCGCCCCGCCCCGCCCGGCTGGGCCCGCCCGGCCGTGCGGCCGGGCGGGCCGCCCGTGTCCGCGCCCGGCGACGGGGAGTGACCGGGTGCACCCGGTGGGCCGTTGACACCGGGTGCCAGGGCTTCTAGCGTCTCGTTCTGCGGACGATACTAAGCGGTCGCTCATGTGCGGGACGCAGGAGCGGGTGACCGGTTCGACCGCGACCAGGGACGATCCAAGGGCGAGGAGAACCAAGCATGTCCACCACCGAGCAGCGCGTAGCCGTCGTCACGGGTGCCGCACGGGGTATCGGGGCCGCCACGGCGCTCCGCCTCGCGGCCGAGGGCCGCGCCGTCGCCGTACTCGACCTCGACGAGGCGGCCTGCAAGGACACCGTCGAGAAGATCACCGCCGCGGGCGGCACCGCCCTGGCGGTCGGCTGCGACGTCTCCGACAGCGCCCAGGTGGAGGCCGCCGTCGCGCGCGTCGCCGCCGAGCTCGGCGCGCCGACGATCCTCGTCAACAACGCGGGTGTGCTCCGCGACAACCTGCTCTTCAAGATGTCGGAGTCCGACTGGGACCTCGTCATGAACGTGCACCTCAAGGGCGCCTTCCTGATGGCGAAGGCCTGCCAGAAGCACATGGTCGACGCGGGCTTCGGCCGGATCGTCTCGCTCTCCTCCTCCTCGGCCCTGGGCAACCGTGGCCAGGCCAACTACTCGGCCGTGAAGGCGGGTCTCCAGGGCCTCACCAAGACCCTGGCCAAGGAGCTCGGCAAGTTCGGCATCACCGCGAACGCCGTCGCCCCGGGCTTCATCGTCACCGAGATGACCGCGCAGACCGCCGAGCGCGTCGGCATGGGCTTCGAGGACTTCCAGGCCGCCGCCGCGTCCATGATCCCGGTGCAGCGGGTCGGCCGCCCCGAGGACGTCGCCAACGCGATCGCCTTCTTCGCAGGCGACGACGCCGGCTTCGTCTCCGGCCAGGTCATGTACGTGGCCGGCGGCCCGCTCAACTGACGACCGGCATCGAGAGGAGCACGGCAGACATGACCGCACAGGCACGGCCGGAACTGTCCGGCAAGGTCGCCCTCGTCACCGGCGCCAGCCGGGGCATCGGCTACGGCATCGCCGAGGCGCTCGTCGCCCGCGGCGACCGGGTCGTCATCACGGGACGCGGCGAGGAGGCCCTCAAGGAGGCCGTCGAGCGCCTCGGCGCCGACCGGGCGATCGGCGTCCCCGGCAAGGCCCACGACGAGGCCCACCAGGCCGCCGCCGTGGAGGCGGCGATGGACGGCTTCGGCCGGGTGGACTTCCTGATCAACAACGCCGGTACGAACCCCGTTTTCGGCCCCATCGCCGATCTGGACCTCGGGGTGGCCCGCAAGGTCTTCGAGACCAACGTGGTCTCCGCGCTCGGCTTCGCCCAGCGGACCTGGCACGCCTGGCAGAAGGAGCACGGCGGGGCGATCGTGAACATCGCCTCGGTCGCCGGTGTCTCCGCCTCGCCTTTCATCGGCGCGTACGGAATCAGCAAGGCCGCGATGATCAATCTGGCCATTCAGCTGGCCCATGAATTCGCCCCGCTCGTGCGGGTCAACGCGATTGCCCCGGCGGTCGTGAAGACGAAATTCGCGCAGGCGCTGTACGAGGGCCGGGAGGCGGAGGCCGCCGCCGCCTACCCGCTCGGCAGGCTCGGCGAGCCCGAGGACATCGGCGGCGCGGCCGCCTTCCTCACCTCGTCGCAGTCGGAGTGGATCACTGGCCAGACCCTCGTGGTCGACGGCGGGATCTTCCTGAACGCCGGAGTCGGGTGACCGATAATCGGACACTTTCCGGATTTCGTGTCCGGATTGACCCCGGTTATACATCGAATGCCTTAAGTGCCCCGTCAGGCTCGAACATTGACCTGGCGGGGTGCTGCGGTATCGTCGGCCGACCCGTGGCTGAACGAGGAGCGTGCACGTGTTCAACCGGACCAGTCTGCAGGCCGCTGCAGCCCTTGTGTCCATATCCCTGGTAACCGGATGCAGTGTCTTCTCGGACAGTGATTCGGCCGGGGATCAGAGAATCGTCGTCGGTACGACGAGCTCTCCCACCACGCTTGACCCAGCTGCCGCCTGGGACAATTCCTGGGAGCTCTTCCGGAATGTCTTCCAGACCCTGGTGAGTTTCCCGACGGGCAGCACGACCCCTGATTCCGACGCCGCGGACTGCAAGTTCTCGGACACCTCCAGCCGGGTCTTCGAGTGCAAGCTCCTGGAGGGCCTCACGTTCTCCAACGGGCACAAGCTGGACGCCAAGGCTGTGCAGTACTCGATCGAGCGCATCCGCACGATCAACCACAAGGGCGGCCCGAACGGCATGCTCGGCTCGCTCGACAAGATCGAGACCGTGGGCGACCGGACCGTCGTCTTCCGCCTCAACAAGTCGGACGCCACCTTCCCGATGGTCCTCGCCACGCCGGCGATGTCCCTCGTGGACCCGGCCGAGTACCCGGCCGACCAGCTGCGCAAGGACGGCAAGCTCACCGGCTCGGGGCCGTACGTCCTCGACTCGTACACCGAGCGCGAGTCCGCGGAGCTGACCAAGAACCCCACGTACAAGGGCTTCGCCGACCGTAAGAACGGCGGCGTGACGATCCGCTACTTCGACGAGTCCGAGGCGATGGTCGCCGCGCTCAAGAAGAAGGAGATCGACGCCACCTACCGGGGCCTCACCGCCCAGGAGGTCGTCGAACTCCAGGACGACAAGCCGGAGAACCAGGGCCTCCAGATCGTCGAGTCGACCGGCGCCGACATCCGCTACCTGGTCTTCAACACCCAGGACCCCACGGTCGCCAAGCCCGCGGTCCGCAAGGCCATCGCCCAGGTCGTCGACCGCGACGAACTGGTCAGCAAGGTCTACCAGGGCACCGCCGAGCCCCTGTACTCCATGGTGCCCAAGGGAATCGCCGCCCACACCACCAAGTTCTTCGACCGCTTCGGCGACCCGGACGCCAAGAAGGCCAAGAAGATCCTCCGCGAGGCCGGCATCACCGAGCCCGTCGAGCTGAAGTTCTGGTACACGACGGACCGCTACGGCTCCTCGACGGCCGCCGAGTTCAAGGAACTCAAGCGCCAGCTGGAGGAGACCGGCCTCTTCAAGGTCGCCGTCGAGGGCAAGCCCTGGAAGGACTTCCAGGAGGGCTACCAGAAGGGCGAGTACCCGGTCTTCGGCCGCGGCTGGTTCCCCGACTTCCCGGACCCGGACAACTTCGTGGCGCCGTTCGTCGGCAAGGAGAACGTCCTCGGTACCCCGTACGTGAGCCCCAGGATCACCGGCGAACTGCTCCCGAAGTCCCGCCGCGAGAGCGACCGCGGGACCGTCACGGACGAGTTCGTGGAGGCCCAGGAGATCATGGTCCAGGACGTCCGGCTGCTGCCCCTGTGGCAGGGCAAGCTGTACATCGCGGCCCGTGACGACATCGGCGGCGGCGAGGGCGCGCTCGACCCGCAGACCGTCATGCAGCTCTGGGAGCTGAGCCGCCGGGCCAGCTGGTAGGACCCGGGGCGGCCCGGAGGGCGGGAGCCTGTGGGGGCCACTGTCAGTGGCCCCCGGTAGGTTCGGGGACGAGTAACAGGAACGTCCACCGGAGGTTGTTGACCGTGACCGACACCAGCATGCTGCCCGAGTCCTGGCGGGGTGTTCTCGGCGAGGAGCTGCGGAAGCCGTACTTCGCCCAGCTCACCGAGTTCGTCGAGGAGGAGCGCGCCAAGGGACCGGTCTTCCCGCCGAAGGACGAGGTGTTCGCCGCCCTCGACGCCACCCCGTACGACAAGGTGAAGGTCCTGATCCTCGGTCAGGACCCGTACCACGGCGAGGGGCAGGGGCACGGTCTCTGCTTCTCGGTCCGGCCCGGGGTGAAGACCCCGCCCTCCCTGCGGAACATCTACAAGGAGATGCAGGCCGAGCTCGGCCACCCCGTTCCGGACAACGGCTATCTGATGCCGTGGGCCGAGCAGGGCGTCCTCCTGCTGAACGCCGTGCTGACCGTCCGCTCCGGCGAGGCGAACTCGCACAAGGGCAAGGGCTGGGAGAAGTTCACCGACGCGGTGATCACCGCCGTCGCCTCCCGTCCCGACCCGGCCGTCTTCGTCCTCTGGGGCAACTACGCCCAGAAGAAGCTGCCCCTCATCGACGAGGAGAGGCACGTGGTGGTCAAGGGCGCCCACCCCTCGCCGCTCTCGGCGAAGAAGTTCTTCGGATCGAAGCCCTTCACCCAGATCGACGCGGCCGTGGCGGCCCAGGGACACGAGCCGATCGACTGGCGCATCCCGGACCTCGGCTGAGCCTCGGCCCGATCCGGCCCCGGTGCGGCTAGCGTCGGCTCTCCCAGTGGGTGAGCGGGTGGAGGTCGCGGTGACCGAGCAGCAGCAGGTGTCGGACGACGGGGTCATGACCAGGATCGGGCAGGCGATGATGCTGCTCCACGGTGGCGACCGCGAGGAGGCGCGCAACCGGTTCGGGCTGCTCTGGCAGCAGATCGGCCCGGACGGGGACCCCCTGCACCGGTGCACCCTCGCGCACTACATGGCGGACGCCCAGGACGACCCCGACACCGAGCTGGCCTGGGACCTGCGGGCCCTGAGCGCGGCGGAGGGCCTCGCCGAGGAGCGGCTCGCCGAGCACGGCTCCGCGGTCGCCCTCCGGGCGCTGTACCCCTCGCTCCATCTCAACCTGGCCGCCGACTACGTCAAGCTCCAGCGGCCCGACGCCGCGCGGGTCCATCTGGACCGGGCCCGCGCCGCCTCGGGCCGCT
>NZ_LIPQ01000404.1 GCF_001418135.1 Streptomyces aureus | reverse complement strand
ACGGCGGAGCCCGCGGTGAAGCGGAACCAGTAGGAGGTGGCCGGGCGCAGGCCCCGGACGTCCGCTTCACCGCGGGCTCCGCCGTCTCCCCCGCCGCCCGCACCCGCACCACGCCGGCCGTCGACGCCGCCGCGCCCGGTGTCCGGTTCGGCGTGGTCTCCTGCGCGAACTGGGAGGCCGGCCACTTCTCCGCGTACCGCCATCTCGCCGCCCGCGCCGACCTGGACGCGGTCCTCCACCTCGGCGACTACGTGTACGAGTACGGCAGTGGCACGTACCCGGAGGCGAAGTACACCGTCCGGCGGCACGAGCCGCGCCACGAGATCGTCTCGCTGGCCGACTACCGCACCCGGCACGGCCACTACAAGACGGACGCCGACCTCCAGGCGCTGCACGCGGCCCACCCGGTCATCGCCATCTGGGACGACCACGAGTTCGCCAACGACGCCTGGGAGGGCGGGGCCGAGAACCACACCCCCGGCACCGAGGGCGACTGGGCGGCCCGGGTCGCCGCGGCCAAGCAGGCCTACTTCGAGTGGATGCCGGTCCGCGCGTCCACCGAGGGCACGGTCTTCCGGCGGCTGCGCTTCGGCAAGCTGGCCGATCTGCACCTCCTCGACCTGCGTTCGTTCCGCTCCGCGCCGGCGAAGACCGGCAGCGGTTCGGTCGACGACCCGGCGCGCAGCATCACCGGCCGCGCGCAGCTGGACTGGCTGAAGTCCGGGCTCGCGGGCTCGGACGCGACCTGGCAGCTGGTCGGCACCTCGGTGATGATCTCGCCGATCGCCTTCGGCGCCCTGCCCGCCCACCTCCTGGAGCCGCTCGCCGAGCTGATGGGCCTGCCGAAGGAGGGGCTCGCGGTCAACGTCGACCAGTGGGACGGCCATACGGACGACCGCAGGGAGCTGCTCGGACACCTCACCTCGCGGGCGATCCGGAACACGGTCTTCCTGACCGGCGACATCCACATGGCCTGGGCCAACGACGTACCGGTGAAGGCGGCGACGTACCCGTTCTCGGCGTCCGCCGCGACCGAGTTCGTGGTCACCTCGGTGACCTCGGACAACCTGGACGATCTGCTGCACGTGGCCCCGGGGACGCTCTCGGTGGTGGCCTCGGGCGCCGTCAAGGCCGCCAACCGGCACGTGAAGTGGGTGGACATGGACCACCACGGCTACGGCGTGCTCGACGTGACCGCCGAGCGCTCGCAGATGGACTACTACACGGTCTCCGACAAGAGGGACCCGGGCGCGACGACGGCCTGGGCGCGCTCGTACCGGACGCTGAACGGAACGCAGCGTGTCGAGCGGGTGTACCAGCCGGTGCGCTGATGTGTCCCTGACGGCTCATTAGCGATGCTTTTCAGCCATGATCCCTTCTGTTAACGGGAGATCACATCGCTACGGCGGGTGGCTGATTTCGGAGATCGAATCCGGACACACCACCCGCCACCGTCACCTCGGCTGTTACGCCGAGATCTCAAACTCCGGAAGCAGCACAAGATTTTCTTCCCGATGCCCCGAATTGCACCCTGAATGATTGGGCTTGATCACTCCTCAACGGTGGCTGACATGGACGCGTAATCTCCCCGGCGTGGCGGAGGAAGTTCCTCCCCCCACCCCCCACGAGGAGTCACCATGCGTGCTCTTGCCCGTATATCCCCGCGTATGTCACGTCGGATGCTCGGTACGGCGGTCATGGCCGGAACCCTGGCCCTTGCCCCGCTCTCCGCTCCGGTCGCGAGCGGAACCACCACCACCCTGGCCGGCGCCTCCGCCGAGGAATGCGCCGACGACGCCGGCGCCCTCTCCGGCGCCCGCAAGGCCCGTGGCGCCGACAGCCACGCCCACGAGCCGAACGAGGTCACGGCCGCCAAGGCCGCGGCCATGGACGCCGATTTCCAGAAGAAGCTCTCCGCCGCCCGTTCCGAGGGCCGCCTCAGCGCCTCGGCCGGCAGAGCCGCCGCGGTGGTGAACATCCCCGTCTACTTCCACGTCATCCACTCCGGTACGACGGGCAAGCTCTCCGCCACCCAGATCACCAACCAGATGAACGTCCTGAACGCCGCCTACGCGGGCCAGGGCACCGGCAATGTGAACTCCAACTTCCAGTTCACCCTGGCCGGTACCGACTACACGGACAACGCGTCCTGGTACAACCTGTCCTCCGGCTCCACCGCCGAGAAGCAGATGAAGCAGACCCTCCGCAAGGGCGGCGCGGGCGCGCTGAACTTCTACACCGCCAACCTGGGCGGCGGCCTCCTCGGCTGGGCGACCTTCCCGTCCTCCTACGCCTCGAACCCGTCCATGGACGGTGTCGTCGTCCTCGACGCCTCGCTCCCGGGCGGCTCCGCGGCCAACTACAACCAGGGCGACACCGCCACCCACGAGGTCGGCCACTGGATGGGCCTGTACCACACCTTCCAGGGCGGCTGCAGCGGCAGCGGTGACGGCGTGGCCGACACCCCGGCCGAGAAGAGCCCGGCCTACGAGTGCCCGACCGGCCGTGACTCCTGCACCAACAAGGCCGGTGTGGACCCGATCCACAACTTCATGGACTACACGTACGACGCCTGCATGTACCAGTTCACCTCGGGCCAGGTGACCCGGATGAACGACTACTGGACGGCGTACCGCGCCTGATCCGGCCGAACACGGTGTGGCCCCCGGGGGAACTCCCCCGGGGGCCACACCCGTTCACCGCGGTCCTACAGGCTGTCCAGGAAGGCCAGCGCCACCGACCACGTCCGGTCGGCCGACTCCTCGTCCCAGTCGGGCAGCTCGGGATCCGTGTAGACGTGCCCCGCGCCCGGATAGCGGTAGATCTCCACGTCCGCCCCGGCCTTGCGCATCTGCAGGTACCAGGAGGACAGCCAGTCGTGCGTCTCGAACGGGTCGGGATCGGCCACGTGCAGCTGCACGGGCAGCTCGTCCACCGCGGCCGACTCCGCGAGGTCCGAGGTGCCGTGGAACAGCAGCAGCCCGCGCGCCTTCTCGTCGCCGAGCGCCAGGGTCTGCGCGATCGAGGCCCCGAGGGAGAGGCCCATGTAGACCAGGCCGCGCTCGGAGTACGGGGCTGCGGCGAGGACCGCCCGCTTCAGCAGCTCGTCCTTGCCGATCTCGTCCCGGAGCTCCACGCCCTCCTCCACGGTCCCGACCGTCCGGCCCCCGTAGAGGTCCGGGGTCCAGACCTGATGCCCGGCGGCGCGGAGCCGCTCGGCAGCGGCCTCGACGGAAGGGGTCAGCCCGTAGGCCGAGTGGAAGAGCATGATGTCCATGCGTCCCATCCTGCCACCCACCCCACGGGACTCCGGCCGCACCGCAGGGCCGGGGTCCCGCCGCACCGCGGGCCGGGACTCCGGCCGCACCGCAGGGCCGGGACACCACCGCGCCGCAGGCCAGGGACGCCACCGCACCGCAGGCCGGGGCGCCCGCCTCCCCGTCCTGCCGCCGCCCGCCCCCTCACCGCATGCTGCGCACGTCCAGCTGCCGCAGCACCCGGTCCACCACCTCCGGGTCGGCGCCCGGCTCGCTGCGGGCCGAGAGCACCTCGTGCCGGGCGGCCGACATCAGCTCCCGCTGGATCCGCTGCACCGCCTTGAAGCGCTTCGTCCGCTCCACGAACGCCGCCCGCCGCTCCTCGTCGACCATGTCCGGACTGATCCGCGCCCCGATGTCGTACGCCCCGCGCAGCAGTCGCTCCTGGACCTCCTCGGGCAGCTCCTCGACCTCCTCGATCTCCTTGAGCCTGCGCCTGGCAGCCTTCGCGGCCCGGATGGCGAGATTCCGCTCCAGCACCCGCTCGGCGTCCGCGTCGGCCCGTACCCCGAGCCGCTTCACCAGCCAGGGCAGGGTGAGCCCCTGGACGACGAGCGTGGCGATGATCACACAGAAGGCGATGAAGATGATCTCGTCGCGGCCGGGGAAGGGCTCGCCGTCGTCGGTACGGAGCGGGATGGCGAGCGCGAGCGCCACCGAGGCCACGCCACGCATCCCCGCCCACCACATGACGATCGTCTCCCGCCAGCTGGTCGGGATCTCCTCGTCGATGTCCCGGCGGGTGTGCAGCCGCTTCGCCAGCCAGGTCGCCGGCAGCAGCCACAGCAGCCGGACGCCGACGACCACCCCGACCACGACGGCGCCCCAGCCGAGCATCTGCCCGCCGCGCCCCTCGGCCACCCCGAAGACATGCACGAGTTCGAGGCCGATGAGGCCGAAGGCGATGCCGGTGACCAGGGTGTCGACGATCTGCCAGAAGGTCTGCCCGGCGAGCCGGCCCATCACGTCGTCGGCGTCGGCCGCGTGCTCGGCGAGGAAGAGCGCGGTGACCAGGACGGCGAGGACGCCGGAGCCGTGCAGCTCCTCGGCGAGGACGTAACTCACGAACGGCACGAGGAGGGTGAGGCCGGTCTGGAGGGTGGCGTCGCCGAGCAGCCCGATGAGCTTGTTGGCGAACCAGCCGAGCGCCAGGCCGACGGCCACCGCGACCACCGCGGAGAGGACGAACTCGCCGAGCGCGTCGGGCCAGGAGAAGGAGCCGCTCACGACGGCGGCGATGGCCACGTGGTACAGCACGATCGCGGTGACGTCGTTGAAGAGTCCCTCGCCCTCCAGGATCGACACCAGCCGCCGCGGCAGCCCGAGCGAGCCCGCGACGGCGGTCGCCGCGACCGGGTCGGGCGGGGCGACGAGGGCACCGAGCGCGATCGCGGCGGCCAGCGGAAGACCGGGCACGAGCACGTGGGCCACGGCGCCGACGGCGGCCGTGGTGACGAACACGAGGGCGACCGCGAGCAGGAAGATCGGCCGTCTGTTGGCCGCGAACTGACGCCAGGAGGTCCGCTGCACGGAGGCGTAGAGCAGCGGCGGCAGCACCAGCGGAAGGATGAACTCCGGCGGCACCTCAACGTTCGGTACGAAGGGCAGGACGGCAAGACCGATCCCGACGAGGGTCATCAGGACGGGCGCGGGCAGTCCGAGCCGCTCACCGAGGGGGACCGTCAGCAGCGCGCCGAGCAGCAGCAAGAACAACAGGGCCAATTGATCCACGGGCACACCCTGTCACGTATGTCCGTTTTAACGGCGAGTGCCCCCCGCGTACACCCGCTCGCGGCGGGTGCGACAGGGGGCGGTCGAGCGCTCCTGGTGCCGCGCGGGCCCTACAGAGCCCTTCGCATGGCCCGGTGCGGCATGTCCGCGTCCGGGAACTCGGGGCCGTACGCCTCGTAGCCGAGCCGCTCGTAGAAACCGAGCGCGTGGGTCTGCGCGTGCAGGTCGACGGCGGTCAGACCGCGTTCGCGCGCCACGTCCTCGATGCCCCGCACGAGCGCCGCGCCGACGCCCAGGCCGCGCGCGGCCCGGGAGACCGCCAGCCGGCCGAGCGAGCCCACCGAGGCGTCGGCACCGGTCTTGCCGACCGCGTCCGCCCCGAGAAGGAGCCGGCCGGTGCCCAGCGGCAGCCCGTCCTCGCGCACGGCGAGCACGTGCACCGCGGTGGCGTCGTACGTGTCGTACTCCAGCTCCTGCGGAACGCCCTGCTCCACCACGAAGACCTCACGGCGGACCGCGAAGCAGGCCTCACGGTCCTCGTCGACGAGCGCCTCACGGACGCGGTACGCGCTGCTCACTGGCTCTCCGACGCGATCCGGTCCAGGGCCTTCTGGAGGTCCTCGGGGTACGTGCTGGCGAACTCGACCCACGAGCCGTCGCCCGGGTGCTCGAAGCCCAGCCGGACGGCGTGCAGCCACTGCCGGGTCAGACCCAGGCGCTTGGCGATCGTCGGGTCGGCACCGTACGTGAGGTCACCGACACAGGGGTGGCGGTGGGCGGACATGTGCACCCGGATCTGGTGGGTGCGGCCCGTCTCCAGCTTGATGTCGAGCAGCGACGCCGAGCGGTACGCCTCGATGAGGTCGTAGTGCGTGACGGACGCCTTGCCGTCGGCGGTGACCGCCCACTTGTAGTCGTGGTTCGGGTGCCGGCCGATGGGGGCGTCGATGGTGCCGCTCATCGGGTCGGGGTGCCCCTGCACCAGCGCGTGGTAGCGCTTGTCGACCGTGCGCTCCTTGAACTGGCGCTTGAGCGAGGTGTACGCGTACTCCGACTTGGCGACCACCATCAGACCGGAGGTGCCGACGTCGAGCCGGTGCACGATGCCCTGGCGCTCGGCGGCGCCGGAGGTGGAGATGCGGTACCCGGCGGCGGCGAGGCCGCCGATGACGGTGGTGCCGGTCCAGCCGGGGCTGGGGTGCGCGGCCACACCGATCGGCTTCATGATCACGACGATGTCGTCGTCGTCGTGGACGATCTCCATGCCCTCGACGGGCTCGGCCACGATCTGCACGGGCGCGGCCGCGCCCGGCATCTCGACCTCGAGCCACGCGCCGCCGCTCACCCGCTCGGACTTGCCGACGACGGAGCCGTCGACCTGGACCTTCCCTGCGGCGGCCAGCTCGGCCGCCTTCGTACGGGAGAACCCGAACATACGGGCGATGGCGGCGTCGACGCGCTCGCCCTCCAAGCCATCGGGAACGGGCAGCGTGCGGATCTCGGGACTCGTACTCACTCGTCGAGTATGCCTTGCCCCGAGGTACTCGGGTCTCGCGGCCGGATCGGCTCAGTCCTTGTGGACGGTGCCGTCGGGGTCCAGACCCCGGAACGACAGGATCACGATGAGGATGCCGCCGCAGACGATCGCCGAGTCGGCGAGGTTGAAGACGGCGAAGTGCGCGGGGGCGATGAAGTCGACGACCGCGCCCTCGAAGACGCCCGGGGAGCGGAAGATCCGGTCCGTGAGGTTGCCCAGCGCGCCGCCGAGCAGCAGACCGAGCGCGATCGCCCAGGGCAGGCTGTAGAGCTTCCGCGCCAGCCGGATGATCACGACGATCACGGCGGCGGCGATGCAGGTGAAGATGATCGTGAAGGCCTCGCCCATGCCGAACGCGGCACCCGGGTTCCGGATGGCGTCGAAGCGCAGCCAGTCGCCGATCACCCGGATCGGCTCACGGCCCTCCAGCTTGGCGACCACGAGCATCTTGCTGCCCAGGTCGAGCAGGTAGGCGAGGACGGCCACGACGAACAGGGCGAGGATCCTGCGCCTGCCCCTCGGCCGCTCCCCGGGGGCGGCCGACCCGTCGTCGGGCGTGGCCGTACCGTCGGCGGCCACCGTCTCGTCGGAGGCGGCCGGCTCCTCGGCCCCTGCTGAATCCGGCGTACCGATGATGCGCTCCGCCTCTGCCACGTGAGTGAGTCCCTCGACCTCGATGCCTGACCGTGCACCGAGGGTACGGCACAGGCGTACGAGACCGGCAGCCGAGATCACCGGCCGCGCCGCCCTCCGCCGTCAGGTTCGGCGCCGCCCTCGACCGTCAGGTGGGCGCCGCTTTCCGCCGTCAGCCGCGCAGCCCCCCGGCCGTCAGCCGCGCAGCCCCCGGCCGTCAGCTTCGGCGCCGCCCTCCGCCGTCAGCCGCGCCGCTCCTGCCGCTGCTTGTCCTCGACGCAGAGCGTGGCCCGCGGGAAGGCCTGCATCCGCGCCTTGCCGATCGGCTTCCCGCACACCTCACAGAGGCCGTAGGTGCCCGCGTCGAGCCGTTCCAGGGCGTGCTCGGTCTGTTCCAGCATCTCCCGGGCGTTGGCGGCCAGGGCGAGCTCGTGCTCGCGGGTGATGTTCTTGGTGCCGGTGTCGGCCTGGTCGTCCCCGGCGCCGTCGCCCGAGTCCCGCATGAGGCCGGTGAGCTCCTCCTGGGAGTGCGCGAGCTCGCTGCGGAGCCGCAGCACCTCGGACTGGAGTTCGTCGCGGGCCTCGGTGACCTCGGCCGGGGTCCACGGGTCCTCCCCGGGACGTACCGCGAGCTCGCCGGTCCGGGCGGGAGGCACGGCGGCCTCGTCCCCGGCGGTCGTGACGCCACCCGCGGTCTTCTTCGCTGCCACCGTCCTGGCTCCTGTCTGCTTCTTCTCGGCGGGCGCCTTCGCGGCCGCCTTCCTCGCCGCGGCCTTCTTGGCGGGCGTCTTCCTGGCGGCGGCCTCCGGGGCGACCGTTTCCTCGGCGACCGCCTTCTCCCCCGCGCTCTTCTTCACGACGGTCTTCTTCACGGCGGCCTTCTTCGCGGTGCTCGTCCTCGTGGTGGTCCTCTTCGCGACCGTCGGCGGCTCCGTGACCGTCGTCGTCATCCCGGCCACGTCCTTGGCGCCCTCCGCCGAACCGGTGGAACCGGCGGCCGAGGGCTTCTTCGCGGCGGTCTTCTTCGCCACCATGTCGCGGCCCCTTCACATTTTGTGATCTTGCTCGCGAATCGTGCTGGGACGATAAATCGGCCCAAGGCCCGCGGCAACGGGGCACGCCGCCGTTCCCACCCGCCCCCGCACCCTGTC
>NZ_LIPQ01000403.1 GCF_001418135.1 Streptomyces aureus | reverse complement strand
TCCTCGTCGCGCGCGGCGAGGAGCAGCGAGAGGGCGTCGCCGTGGTCCACTCCGGCGGCCCGGTAGGAGGCGACGATGGCGGCGACCCCGGTGCGCCAGCGGGCGAGGGCCAGGCGGTAGCGGCGACGGGCCGGGGACGGCACGCGGTCGACGGCGGGCAGCACGACCCGGGTGTAGACGGCGCGCAGCAGCACGTCGAGGGCCGCGCGGAGTTCCTCGGCGGCGCCCGGGGTGATGCCGGCGGAGAACAGGGTGCGGACGGCGACGGCGGTGGTGAGCCGGAACATCTCCTCGGTGACGTCGACGACCGTCCCGGGCCGCCAGCGGGCGGTCAGGTTCTGGATCTCGGCCGTCATCGCGGCGGCGTAGCGGTCCATGAGCCCATGGTGGAAGGCGGGCTGGAGGGCCCGCCGCTGCCATCGGTGCTCGGCGTTCGGGCAGGTGGCGAGCCCGTTGCCGAGGACGGCCCGGATCTTGTCGTACAGGACGCCGCCGCGGTCGAAGTGGCGCCGGTCGGTGAGTACCCGGCGGACGAGCTCGGGATGGCTCACGACGTGGAGGGTGCGCGGACCCATCCGTACGCGGACGACGTCGCCGTAGGCGGGGAGGGAGTCGAGGAAGTCCAGCGGACGCCCGAGGAGATGCGGCAGATGTCCGAGGAGCGGCCAGGCCCCGGGCGCGATGCCGTACCCCGGCCCCGGTCCCGGTCCCGCGCCGCGCTCCGATTCCGCCTCCGGTCCCGCGCCGCGCTCCGCTTCCGCCTCCGGTCCCGCGCCGCGCTCCGCTTCCGCCCCCGGTCCCGGTCCCGCGCCGCGCTCCGATTCCGCCTCCGGTCCCGGTCCCGCCGTCACGGCGCCGCCGCCCCGACGGCCGACGCGCCGTCCCCGGCGTACCGTTCGTACTCCTCCAGGGCCGTGAGCCAGGTCCCCGGCAGCCGCTCGGCCCCCGCGAGCGCGCTGTCGGCGAGGAAGGTGACGTGGAGGCGGCGCCGGTGGACGGTCCAGGCGACGAACAGCGGCTGGCCCGGGACCATGACCGGCAGTGCGTACACCCCGGTGGCGGGGGCGCCGTCGAAGCCCAGGGGGCGCCGTACCCGCAGGTCGGCGACGCTCAGCGGCGTGCTGCGGGCGTCGACGCTCCGCGCGAGCGCCAACCTTCCGACGCGGTAGGGGAGTTTCCGCAGGATCACCCGGTGCGCGTCCGCGAGGCGGCCGAGCCGCGCGGGGTCGAGGGCCCGGCCGAGGAGATCGAGCCGCCGGGCCGCATCGGGCTCGCCGCAGGGAAGGTCGATCCCGGCGACGGCCACCCGGTTGCCGAGGAGGGGGTGCGGGTCCCCGGGGTCGCGGACGCCGATTCCGAGGTTGGTACGGAGCCCCCGGCCGTGCCCCGGGCCGCCGGGGTCCCAGTCGTGCGGGTGCCAGGCGCGCAGGGCCTCGGTCGTCAGGGCCAGGCACAACTGCGGGACGGTGGCCCCGGTCCGCCGCCCGAGCGCGTGGAGCCGGGCCGTGTCGACGTCGGCGAACCCGGCGGCGTACGCCTGGGAGGGCGGGGTGTCGAGGGCGGACCACCAGGTGTTCCGGCGCGGCGGCCGGAGTTCGGGCAGTACGGCCGCCCAGGCCACGGGCCGGGCCGGGCGGAAGGCGAGGGCCCTGGGGCGCGGCGACTCCTCGGGGCCCAGGAGGAGTTCCAGGGTGGCGACGGCCGCGGCCCCGTCCTGGAAGGCGTGATGGGCCCGGTAGCAGAGCCCGTATCCGCCGCCCGCCCGGTGGACGAGCCAGATGCCCCACAAGGGCCGGTCCCGCGGCAGGGGTTGGCGCAGCAGCTCGGCGGCGACCGCCGACAGGTCCGTGGAGCCGGTTAGCTCGTACAGGTGACGGTCGGGCTCGAACCGGTGGTCCGGCTCCCAGCGCGGGCGCCCGGCGCTCCCCGCCAGTCGGTGGCGGAGCTCCGGGAGCAGGTCGAGGCGGCGTCTCAGATGGTCCGACAGGCGGGCGCGGGAGGGTGGTTGCCCGTCGAGTACGACCAGGCCGCCGAGGTGCAGCGCGGAGTCCGTCGTGTGCAGCGACGCCACGTCGAGGGAGAGCCTGTCGAGCGCCGAGAGGGGGACGGAACCGGAAGATCGGACTGGTTCTGAAGATCGCACAGGGCGCTACGATACGTCATCATGCAATCGCGATGCGTGACGGATGGCATGCTCCCCGACTTCCTCGAAGACGACGCCGTGACGGCCTGGACGGCCTCCGGAGCCCCTCTCGTCGACCTGCTGCACCAGGCGCACACACCGGGCCGGCTCACCGGATTCCGCCGGGGCGGCCGCGCGGCGGTCCTGATCACCGAGCCGAGGCATGTGCACCAGGTCCTCGGCGTCGGCGGCGACCGGTTCGTCAAACGCTCGCACCGGGCGAAACCCCTGCTCGGCGACGGCATGCTGTCCGCCACTGGCGAGGCCTGGCGGTCCCAACGGCGGCTGCTCCAGGCGATGTTCACGGGCCGGGGCATCCAGCGCTGGGAGCACCACATCAACGGTGCGACAGCCTCCGTCGTCGACCGCTGGGCCGACCTGGCCCGTCGGGGCGAGCCGACGGACATCGCCGAGGACGTGCAGTTCTTCACCGTCGACACGATCTGGCGCTCGCTGACCGACCGTCCTCTCGACCACGAGACGTATGTCGACCTGGCGGCCGTACAGGACATCGTGGCCGCGCTCCCCGCCGATGTGGGCGGTGCCGCCGCCCTCCCGCCGGAGGTGGAGGAGGCGCTCGCCGCCCTGGACGACCGGGTGCTGCGGGCCCTGGCCGAGGCGCGGACCAGGCACCGCGGGGGCGCCGAGGGGCCGAGCGTGCTGCACCGGCTGCTCGACGCGGCCGAGACGGACCCGGCATACACGGACCGGCTGATCCGGGACGAGCTCGTGACGCTGCTCGTCGCCGGGTACGAGAGCAGTGCGCGCACGCTGACCTGGGCTTTCGTTCTGCTCGACCAGCATCCCGCGATCATGGGGCGGACGGCGGACGACGCGGCCGCCGGTGGAGCGGCGGCCGTCGAGGCGGTGCTCTCCGAGACGCTGCGGCTCTACCCGACGGGCTGGCTGCTGCCCCGCCACAGCCCGGCCGACGAGTTCGTCGACGGCTGGCGGATCCCCGCCGGTACGGACCTCCTGGTCTGCCCGTACCTCACCCACCGCGACCCGGACGTCTGGCCGGAGCCCGAGACGTTCGACCCCGACCGCTTCCCCGCCCGGCCGCCCCTGCCGCCGGGCGCGTACCTCCCGTTCGGCATCGGCCCGCGCGCCTGCCTCGGCACCCGGTTCGCGATGCGGGAGATGGAGTCGCTGCTCGGGGCGCTGCTCGCGCGGTTCACCGTCGAGACGACCGCACCGGCCGGGGAGCCCGTCTTCGGCATCAACCTGCGCCCGGCGGGCCCGCTGCGGGCGCGCGTCCGCGAGCGCTCGTGAACGCGCAGCCGTCCGAGCGGGTCGACTACGTCGATCCCGGCGACCGGGTCGTCGCCCAGGGCGGCCGGGCGGAAGGACAGCCGGCCGGACTCCTCCGCCGGTACGCGGCCACCGTCTGCACCGACCGCGCCGGCCGGGTCCTCCTCTACCGGCGGACCACCACGGCCCCGGTGTATCCGGACCACTACGACGTCCTGGTGGGCGGCGCGGTGCGGACCGGCGAGGAGTACCGCGCGGCGGCCCTGCGGGAGCTCCGGGAGGAGCTGGGCTGGTCCACGGTGACCGGCCTCACCGAGGCGTACCGGATCCGCGTCGACGACCCCCACGGCGGCTGCTTCCTCGCCGTCCACCAATGGGTGGCGGACCGTGCGCCCCGCCCCGATCCGCGGGAGATCGCCTGGTGCGGATTCGTCGCACCGCTCACGGTCATGACGGGCGGCTACACCCCGCTGGTCCCGGCGGGCGCCGAGGCCGTGCGGCGGCTCTTCCTCCGCTGACCGGCGCCCGCCCGACCACCGCCCCGCCCTTTTCACCGACACCGACGAAGGACACCCCCCACCATGACGTACTGCGCGCTGCCCCTGACCGGTGCCTCGCTCGCCGTCCCAGGCCCCGCGCCCGGCCCCGCGCCGGGCGCTGCGTCCGTCACCGACCGGCTCGACCGGGCGCGGGCCCGGCTCGCCACCCGCCTGGTGGCGGCCGCCGGGGCGGACGGGCTGCTCCGCGCACCCTGCGACAGCCGGATCCTGGAGTCCGCGCTCGCGCTGCGGCTGCTCACGGCGACCGGAGTCGATCCGGACGCCCAGGAGCGGCTCGTGCGGCGGCTGAAGACCGCCGTGGACGAGGGCGCCCCCGACCCCGTGCAGGAGGCCGCGGCCCGCGCGGCGCTCGGCGAGTACGTGGACGGGCGGGCGGCGCTGGCCAGGCTGCTCGGCGGCTTCGACCACTTCACCGCCGGGCGCAAGAGACTGATGTTCCAGACGGTGCTCGCGGAGCTCGGCGCCCATCCGTTCCCCGCCCTCCCCTCCCCCGGCCGCGCCTTCGAGGCGCGGGGCCAACAGCGGTGGCTGGTCACGGAGATGGCCGCCCTGAAGGTCCTGTACGCCTTCGGTACCGGCTCGCCGCGGCTCGTCACCGAGGACGACTGGCGCACGCTCGCGCCCTGCTCGCTGCCCGGCCCGCCCCCGTACGGCAATCATCTCGCCCGAATCCTCGCCCTGCTCGCGCTCCGGTACCGGCCCCGGTACGCCGCGGCCGTGGGCGCACGGGCGGCGGAGCTTCGCGGCCTGCTCCGGGAGGACGGCGGGCTGCCGTTCATCACCGGCATGGACGTGTTCGCGACGGCGACCGGCGGTCTCGCCCTGGCCGGGGCGGGAGCCCCCACGTACACCCTGCGGGCCCTCGCAACGGCTCTGACCGAATGTCAGAACGCGGACGGGGGCTGGGGGTTCGACCGTGACGTCGACCAGAGCGATGTCGACGACACCTCGTACTGCGTGGAGTTCCTGCGGGCGACGGCGCCGGAGCGCGGCGCCGAGGTGGCGGCCGGCGAGCGGTATCTGCTGGCCCGGCGGGGTGCGGACGACGGCTTCCCGACCTTCGAGCCCGGCACGGCCTCCGAGGTGGCGATAACGGCCGCGGCGGTGAACGCGCTCGCCCCCGATCCGGCCCACCGGGCCGTCGTGGAGGCCGCCGTCCGGTTCATGGCCGCCCGGCAGGAGACCGCGGGGCCCTTCGAGCGCAGCTGGAGCCTCAACGAGAGCAACGCCCTCTTCCGTACGGTCCTCGCGTACGACTCGTTCCTCGCCGCGGCTCCCGGCCACCCGGCGGGGACCGAGGTCGCGCGGGCCCGGGCGCGGGCGGTGGCCCGGCTGGTCGACACCCAGAACCAGGACGGCGGCTGGGGTCACGTGCCGTCCGATCCGAGCGACCCGATCAGCACGGCCTACGCGCTGATCGCCGTGGCCCGGACGCCGGCCGTGCCGTCCGCGGTGGGCGCGACGGACCGCGCGGTGCGGCATCTGCTCGAACGGCAGCGCCCTGACGGGGGGTTCGTCTCCCGCCCGGACCAGGCCGGGCCCAGGCCGCTCGCCTATCACGTACCGCTCCTGACGGACGTGTGCGTGCTGCTCGGCCTGAACCACGCGCGCGCGGCCGCGTCGCGCGTCCCCCGCCTCGCACCCACTCCGAACGGCAAGGAATCACGATGACCTTCGACGAACTGAAGAACCTGCTGGTCTCGCTCGGCCTCGACCCGGAGGACGTCACCCCGGAGGCGACCCGCGAGGAGGCCGGGCTCGACTCGCTCCTGCTGACCGAGCTCGCGCTGGTCCTGCGCAAGGAGCGGGGTGTCCCGGTGCCGGAGGAGGAGCTGTACGCGGCGACCACCGTCACCGCGATCGAGCGCCTGGTCGCCGTCCACGCGGGGACGGCCTGATGCGCGGCGGACCGGGCCCCGGCCGGGGGGCGGCCGTCACGGGTGTCGGGCTGTTCACACCGGCGGGCGCGGACCGGGCGACGACCTGGGAGACCGTACGCGTGGGGAAGCCCACCTCCGTACGGGAGGAGCGCGACGGTCTCACCTACCTGGCCTGCCGGGCGCCCGAGCCTCCCGGGGGTCTCGGGCGGGCGGCGGTGGCACGGCGGCCCGACCGCAGCGCGGCGCTCGCGCTGTGCGCGGCGCGGGAGGCGCTCGCCGACGCCGGTCTCGACCCGGGTGGCTGGGACGGGACACGGGTCGGGGTGGTCGCCGGGATCGGGGCCGGCGGGGTCCTCACGTACGAGGCGCAGCGGGAGGTGCTCAGGACGGACGGTCCCGGGGACATGTCGTCGTTCGCGGTGCCGGGCGCGCTGCCGAACGCGGTGGCGGCGCAGCTGGCGGTGGAGTTCGGCGTCCGGGGTCCGTCGCTCGCGGTGACCACCGCGTGTGCGGCGGGGGCGTCGGCGATCGGGGTGGCGCTCGATCTGCTGACCCTGGGGCGCTGCGACCTCGTCCTGGTCGGCGGGGCGGAGGCCTCCCTGAGCCCGTTCTACATCGCGGGCTTCGACCGGCTCCGGGCGCTCTCCCGCCGCTTCGACGACCCGGCGGGCGGGCTCCGGCCGTTCGACGTGGACCGGTCGGGCTTCGTGATGGCGGAGGGCGCGGGGTTCCTCGTATTGGAGCGGCCGGCGGACGCGGCGGCGCGGGGGGCCCGGACCCGGGCGCTGATCAGCGGTTACGGAGCGACGTCCGACGCGCACCACGTGGTGGCGCCGCGGCCGGACGGTTCGGGCCTGACGGCCGCGGTGCGGGACGCGCTCGCCGAGGCGGGGGCGTCGCCCGGGGACGTCGACCTGGTCAACGCGCACGGGACGGGGACGCCGCGCGGGGACGCCGTGGAGGCGGCGGTCCTGGCGGCGCTGCTGCCCCACCGGCCGCCGGTGACGTCGACGAAGGGCGTGACCGGGCATCTGCTGGGGGCGGCGGGCGCGGTGGAGGCGGCGCTCACGGTGCTGTCGGTCGAGGAGGGCACGGTGCCTCCGACGGCCAACTTCGCGGAGCCGGGCGAGGGCATCGACCTCGACGTGCCGACGACGGCGCGCACGGCCCGGTTGCGGCTCGCCGTGTCCACGTCGGTGGGGTTCGGCGGCCACAACGCGGCCCTGGTGATCACCGCGCCGTGAGGGCCGTCGGGCGGTGAGAGCCGCCTCGCGGTAGCAGCCGTCCGGCGGCGAGAGCCGCCTCGCGGTGGCAGCCGTCCGGCAGGGAGAGCCGCCCACCGGTGGCAGCCGTCCGGCGGTGAGAAGTCGTCTAGCGGCAGACGTTCAGGTCGTCCGGGTCGACGCTGTCGAGCCGGACGGCCAGGGCGTCGAGGCGTTCCCGCAGATCGCGGATGTCGGCGAGGTCGAGGCCCGTCGCGGCGGCGATCCGGCGCGGCACGTCGCGGGCCTTCTCCTTGAGCGCGGCCCCCTCGGCGGTGGGCCGCACGGTGACGGACCGCTCGTCCTCGGGGCTGCGGCGCCGCTCGACGTATCCGGCCGTCTCCAGGCGCTTGAGCAGCGGGGACAGGGTGCCGGAGTCGAGCCGGAGGCGCTCCCCGATCCCCTTCACGGGCAGCTCGCCGTGCTCCCAGAGCACCAGCATGGCGAGGTACTGGGGGTAGGTGAGCCCCAGCTCCCTGAGCGCCTCGCGGTAGACCCCGTTGAAGGCGCGGGTCGCCGCGTGCAGCGAGAAGCAGATCTGGTGGTCGAGCCGGAGGAAGTCGTCGTCCGGGACGGTGTCGAGCGTCTCCATGGATCCAGGATACGCGAAAACACTTCACACACGATTGAGTTGTGCACAACTGAATCGTGCGCTACTAATAGAGAGCCACCGCAGCACACCTCCCGAGGACAGGAACGGAAACCATGGACGCGATCTACACCGCTGTCGCCACCGCCAACGGCCGCGAGGGCCGTGCCGTCAGCTCCGACGGCCACATCGACCTCCCCCTCGCCCACCCCCAGGCCCTCGGCGGCAACGGTCAGGGCACCAACCCGGAGCAGCTCTTCGCCGCCGGGTACGCGGCCTGCTTCGCCAGCGCGATGAACCTGGTCGCCCGCCAGGAGAAGATCGACATCTCCGACGCCTCGATCACCGCCGAGGTCTCCATCGGCAAGGACGCCGCGGACGGCGGCTTCGGCCTCGCGGTCGTGATGCGCGCCGAGTTCCCGGACCACCTCCAGGGCGAGGCGGGCGCCTCCCTCCTGGAGAAGACCCACGCCTTCTGCCCGTACTCCAAGGCGACCCGCGGCAACATCAAGGTCGACCTCGTCGTCGAGTAGTTTTCTGTCGGTTCACGTACGCCCCCGGTGGTCATCGACCACCGGGGGTGTTCGCTTGTGAGTTCTTCCGTTCAGGCACGGGGGATTCGTCTGCCGTACGACGGGCAGTCATGGAACGGCCCCCGGCCGGTGGTTCACGGGCGCTCTCCTTGGGGCGCCCATCGGCCGGTCCGCCGGCCACCGCACGCGCACCCCCACCCGTGCCCGTCCCGACCCGGAGGAGAACTCCCCCATGGCCGACCTCGACCGTCGCCGGTTCCTGCAACTCGCGGGCGGCACCGCCGCGCTGACCATGCTCTCGGAGAGCATCGCGCGCGCCGCCGCCATCCCTGCGCAGGGCTCCACCGGAACGATCCAGGACATCGAGCACATCGTCGTCCTGATGCAGGAGAATCGTTCCTTCGACCACTATTTCGGGTCGATGAAGGGCGTACGCGGCTTCGGCGACCCCCGCCCCGTCACCCTGCCCAGCGGCAAGTCGGTCTGGAACCAGTCGGACGGCAACAAGGTCACGCTGCCCTTCCGTCCGGAGAGCGCGAAGCTCGGCATGGAGTTCCTCCAGGGCCTCAACCACGACTGGGCGGGCGGCCAGAGCGCCTTCAACAAGGGCAGGTACGACAACTGGATACCGGCCAAGACCAAGGCCACCATGGCGTACCTCACCCGCGAGGACATCCCGTTCCACTACGCGCTCGCCGACGCGTTCACGATCTGCGACGCGTACCACTGCTCGTTCATCGGCTCGACCGACCCGAACCGCTACTACCTGTGGACCGGCCACACCGGCAACGACGGCACCGGCGGCGGCCCGGTCCTCAACAACGCCGAGGCGGGCTACGGCTGGAAGACCTACCCCGAGCGCCTGGAGGCGGCAGGGGTGTCCTGGAAGATCTACCAGGACATCGGCGACGGGCTGAACGCGGCCGGTTCCTGGGGCTGGATCAACGACGCCTACCGCGGCAACTACGGCGACAACTCGCTCCTCTACTTCAACACGTACCGCAACGCCCAGCCCGGAAACCCGCTGTTCGACAAGGCCCGCACGGGCACGAACGCCAAGGCCGGCGAGGGCTTCTTCGACCGGCTGCGCGCCGACGTCCAGGGCGGCCGACTGCCGAAGATCTCCTGGATAGCCGCCCCGGAGGCCTTCTCCGAGCACTCCAACTGGCCGGCGAACTACGGCGCCTGGTACATCTCGCAGGTCCTCGACGCGCTGACCTCGAACCCGGACGTGTGGGCCCGTACGGCCCTGTTCATCACGTACGACGAGAACGACGGCTTCTTCGACCACGTCGTCCCGCCGTACGTCCCGGGCTCCGCCGCCCAGGGCCTCTCCACCGTCGCGACCGGGCTCGACCACTTCCCCGGCAGGACCGGCTACGTGGCCGGCCCCTACGGCCTCGGCCCGCGCGTCCCGATGCTCGTCGTCTCGCCCTGGTCCACCGGCGGCTACACCTGCTCCGAGACCTTCGACCACACCTCGGTCATCCGCTTCATGGAGCAGCGCTTCGGCGTGCAGGAGCCCCAGATCTCGCCCTGGCGGCGGGCCGTCTGCGGCGACCTGACCTCCGCCTTCGACTTCTCGCGTACGGACACCTCGGCGGCCGCGCTGCCGCCGACCTCCGGCTACTACCCGCCGGACAGGAACCGTCATCCCGACTTCCTCGCCACCGCCCCGGCGACCGGCACCATGCCCCGCCAGGAGCGCGGCGCCAAGCCCACCCGCCCGCTCAAGTACGCCCCGTTCGTGGACGGCGCCGCCGACACCGCCGCGGGCAGGTTCCGCCTCACCTTCGGCGGCGGACCCTCGGCGGGCGCGCAGTTCTACGTGACCTCGGCGAACCGCACCGACGCGCCCTGGACGTACACGACCGAGGCCGGCAAGTCGATCGCGGACACCTGGAACACGACGTACTCGAAGGGCGTCACCGACCTCACGGTCCACGGCCCCAACGGCTTCGTCCGCCGCTTCCGCTCCCCCGGCAAGACGGCCGTCCCCGAGGTCACGGCACGCCACAACGCCACCACGGGCACGCTGGACCTGACGTTCACCAACGCCGGCACGACCGCGACGGTGACCCTCGTCAACGCCTACGGCGGCGCCCAGCAGACACTCTCCGTCGCGAAGGGCGCGACGGTCACCCACAGCGTCGCCGTCTCCGCGGCCCACCACTGGTACGACGTCACCGTCACGTCCTCCGCGAGCACGGACTACGTCCGCCGCCTCGCGGGTCACGTGGAGACGGGCGCGGCGAGCGTCTCGGACCCTGCCCTCCTCACGTACTGACCACCCCGGCGGAACGCCCCGGGGGCCGTACGCGTCCATGCGGCGCGGGCGGGCCCCCGGGCTCACCCGGCTGAGGCCGGCGACGGTGGCACGGTGGCGACGGTCGGAGCCGGACCTTCCGGCCAGGTGGGAGCCGTTCCGAGCGGGACGGCGTCCGGCCGGGGTTGGGGTGTTCGCGTGGGGTGTGAGAGGGCTCACGGTCCGGCGGGAGGGGCCGGGTCCGTGCCATCCGGGTGATTCACCGGGCGTGTCGCGGAGCCGATGTCCCGGGTCCGCCCTCGGGAGGTCGCAGACTGGGGAAGAGGTGCCGGCCGTACGCGGCGGGCACGCACCGCCGAACCGTCCGCCCGGTGGATCACGGGTCGGAACGATTCTGCGGGCACCACGAAAGTGGTGGGGCGGGTGGGACTCGAACCCACGGCCGACGGATTATGAGTCCGCTGCTCTAACCGGCTGAGCTACCGCCCCGAACGGTGAGGCGCGTACATGTGTGCGCGCCGTCTGCCGCAGCATAGCCGCTCATACGATCTCCTGCTCCGGAAGATCGGCTCTGCTCGACCATGAAGACCGCACCGCGCTCCGCATGGTTCCCCGAGACGCGAAAAAGGACCCCGAAGGGTCCTTTTCCGTTCCGCTCCCCCGACTGGACTCGAACCAGTAACCCTCCGGTTAACAGCCGAATGCTCTGCCAATTGAGCTACAGGGGATCGCGCTCCCCCGACTGGACTCGAACCAGTAACCTGCCGGTTAACAGCCGGCTGCTCTGCCAATTGAGCTACAGGGGATTGCTGCGTTGCACCGAACGTACCCACTCCGGATGCTCCGGGCGGGCGGTTGCTCGCTGCGACACATACATTAGCGCAAGCAGGGGGGTGCTCCGCCAATCGGTATCGCCGGGGGCACCGCCTGGGCACCGGCGATGCACCGGAGATGCGCCGGGCATGCATCAGAGAAGCTCTCCAGGGAAGGTGGTGGCCATGCGATACAAGCTGACGTTCGTCGTAGGACTCGCCCTCGGTTACGTGGTCGGCACGCGGGCCGGACGCGAGCGCTACGAGCAGATGAAGAAGTCCGCGAAGCAGGTCGCGCAGAACCCGGCCGTGCGCAACGCCGCCGAGTCCGCCGCCCAGACCGGGCGGCAGGTCGCGGGCAAGGCCGCGCACGTCGTGGGCGACAAGGTGGGCGACCGACTGCCGCCCTCGGTGACCGAACGGTTCCACGCGCTGTCCGGGCGCGGCGGGGCCAACGGGAAGGTCGAGGACGACGACTGGGGCACCAGCAACACCTGAATCGCCCCGCGTGCGGCAGAATCAAGTGTCATGGGGATAGTCGCCGGACTCGACAGCTCAGCGGAGTTCACACGCATCGTCGTCTGTGACACGGACACGGGCGCCGTACTGCGGCAGGGATACGCCCCTCACCCGGGCGAACCCAAGGCCGTCGACGTCGACCCGCAGACCTGGCTGCTCTCGCTCGGGGAGGCCGCCACCGGCGGGCTCCTGGAGGGCGTGCAGGCCATCGGCGTGTCCGCGCAGCAGCACGGACTCGTACCGCTCGACGCGCAGGGCGGCCTGGTGCGGCCCGCGCTCGTCCGCAACGACAAGCGGGCCCAGGTCGCCGCCGCCGACCTCGTCGAGTCGCTCGGCGGCCGCCAGGCCTGGGCCGAGGCCGTGGGCTCCGTGCCCGGCGCCGGCCAGCCGGTGGCCAAGCTGCGCTGGCTGGCCCGTACCGAGCCCGAGCACGCCCGGCGGGTCGCGATGGTCCTCCAGCCGCACGACTGGCTGGTCTGGCAGCTCCTCGGCAGGCCGGCCCGGCGCACCACCGACCGCGGCGCCGCCTCCGGCACCGGCTACTGGTCGGCCCGCACCGGCACGTACCGCCCCGATCTCGTCGAGCTGGCCCTCGGCCACCAGGCGGTGCTGCCCGAGGTCCTCGGCCCGGCCGACGCGGCCGGCACCACGCCGGAGGGGCTCCTCATCTCCGCCGGCACGGGCGAGACGATGGCCGCCGCGCTGGGCCTGGGGCTCGGCCCCGGGGACGCGGTGGTCTCGCTCGGCGCCTCCGGCTCCGTGATGGCCGTGCACCACGAGGCCCTCGCCGACCCGAGCGGCATGATCACCTCGTTCGCCGACGCCACCGGCATGCACCTGCCCGTCGTCCACACCTCCAACGCGGTACGGGCGCTGCGCGGCACCGCCGAGATGCTGGGCGTCGACTCCCTCGAAGAGCTGTCCGCGCTCGCCCTGAAGTCGACGCCGGGCGCCTCCGGGCTCGTCCTGCTGCCCTACCTGGAGGGCGAGCGGACGCCGAACCTGCCGCACACCGCGGGCACGCTCAGCGGGCTGCGGCGCGAGTCGATGAAGCCCGAGCACCTGGCGCGGGCGGCGTTCGAGGGCATGCTCTGCGCGCTCACCGACGCCATGGACGTGCTGCGCGGGCGCGGTGTCGAGGTGCGCCGGGTGTTCCTGCTCGGCGCCGCGGCGGCGCTTCCCGCGGTGCAGGCACTCGCGCCCGCGCTGTTCGGCGCGCAGGTCGTCGTCCCCCAGCCGGCCGACTACGCGGCGCTCGGCGCGGCCCGGCAAGCCGCCTGGGCCCTCGGGGTGGCGCGGGGCACGCTGTCGCCGTCCACTCCCCCGGCCTGGCAGGGCGCGGCCGCGCAGATCCTGGAGCCGGGCGAGGACCTGCCCGCGGGCCGGGCGGTGCGGCAGCAGTACGTGGCGACGCGGGACCAGCTCCACCCGGGCGCGTTCGGGTCGTGACGTCGTCCGGGGCCCGGCGCCAGGGCGCGTTCGGCTCGTGACCGCGGCCGGGTCCCGCCCCGGCCCCGTCCGGTTCGTGGCGCCGTCCGGGGACCCGGCGCCCCGCCTCGGACGGGTGTTCGTAAAGACTTCCCCAGGGCTCGTCCCGCACCCCGAAAGCGAGTCGTAACGCCGCGGGCGTGCGGGCGATAGTGGAGCCGTGCTCATAAGACTTCTCCGAACCCACCTCGGGCCCTACCGAAAACCCATCGCACTGCTCGTGCTGCTGCAGTTCCTGCAGACCAGCGCGAGCCTCTACCTGCCGACCCTGAACGCGGACATCATCGACAACGGTGTCGTCGAAGGGGACACCGGATACATCCTGCGCTTCGGCGCCCTGATGATCGGCGTCTCCGTCGTCCAGGTCGTCTGCAACATCGGGGCCGTGTTCTACGGCGCCCGCACCGCGTCCGCGCTGGGCCGGGACGTGCGTGCCGCGGTCTTCGACCGGGTGCAGTCGTTCTCCGCGCGGGAGCTGGGGCACTTCGGCGCGCCGTCGCTGATCACCCGTACGACCAACGACGTGCAGCAGATCCAGATGCTGGTCCTGATGGCGTTCACCCTGATGGTCTCCGCGCCCATCATGTGCGTCGGCGGCATCGTGATGGCCCTCGGCCAGGACGTACCGCTCTCGGGTGTGCTGCTCGCCGTGGTGCCGGTCCTCGCGGTCTCGGTCTCCCTCATCGTGCGGAGGATGCGCCCGCTCTTCCGGACGATGCAGGAGCGTCTCGACACGGTGAACCGGGTGCTGCGCGAGCAGATCACCGGTAACCGGGTGATCCGGGCGTTCGTGAAGGACGACTACGAGGAGGAGCGGTTCCGCGGCGCCAACGCGGAGCTGACCGATGTCTCGATGGCCACCGGCCGGCTGATGGCGCTGATGTTCCCGGTGGTCATGACCGTCGTGAACATCTCCAGCGTGGCGGTCGTCTGGTTCGGCGCGCACCGCATCGACAGCGGCGGGATGCAGATCGGCGCGCTGACCGCGTTCCTCGCGTATCTGATGCAGATCGTGATGGCGGTCATGATGGCCACCTTCATGTTCATGATGGTGCCGCGGGCCGAGGTCTGTGCCGAGCGCATCGAGGAGGTCCTCGCGACCGAGTCCAGCGTGGTGCCGCCGGTGAACCCGGTGACCGAGCTCGGCCGGCGGGGGCATCTGGAGGTCCGGAGTGCCGACTTCCGGTACCCGGGTGCGGAGGAGTCCGTCCTCAAGGACGTCGCCCTCGAAGCCCGGCCGGGCGAGACGACCGCCATCATCGGCTCGACCGGCAGCGGCAAGTCCACCCTCCTCGGCCTCGTCCCCCGGCTCTTCGACGCCACCGGCGGCGAGGTCCTCGTCGACGGCGTCGACGTCCGGAACCTCGACCCCGGCCTCATGGCCAGGACCGTGGGACTCGTCCCCCAGAAGCCGTACCTCTTCTCCGGGACCGTCGCCACCAACCTCCGCTACGGCAAACCCGACGCGACCGACGAGGAGCTCTGGCACGCCCTGGAGGTCGCCCAGGCCGCCGACTTCGTACGGAAGCTGGAGGCCGGCCTGAACGCACCCATCGCGCAGGGCGGCACCAATGTCTCCGGCGGCCAGCGGCAGCGGCTCGCCATCGCGCGGACGCTGGTGCAGCGGCCGGAGATCTATCTCTTCGACGACTCGTTCTCCGCGCTCGACTACGAGACGGACGCCCTGCTGCGGGCCGCGCTCGCCCGGGAGACGGCCGACTCGACCGTCGTGATCGTCGCCCAGCGGGTCTCCACCATCCGGGACGCCGACCGGATCGTCGTCCTCGACGAGGGCCGCGTCGTCGGCACCGGACGGCACCAGGAGCTGATGGCGGACAACGAGACGTACCGGGAGATCGTGCTCTCCCAGCTCACCGAGGCGGAGGCAGCCTGATGGCCGGTCCTGGCGGACGCATGATGGCCGGTGGCGGCCCCGACCAGCGGTCGATGGACTTCAAGGGCTCGGGCAAGCGGCTGGTCAAGCAGCTGGCGCCCGAGCGGGGCGCGCTCTGGGTGATGCTGATCGCCGGTGTGCTGTCGGTGGCGGCCTCCGTGGTCGGCCCGAAGATCCTCGGCAAGGCGACGGACCTCGTCTTCGCGGGTGTCGTCGGCCGGCAGATCGAGGGCGGCACGAAGGCGGAGGCGATCGAGAGGCTGCGCGCCTCGGGCGACTCCGGCATGGCGGACATGCTGAGCGGGGTCGACTTCACGCCGGGGCAGGGGATCGACTTCTCCGCCGTCGGCGAGGTGCTCCTCGTGGTCCTCGGCGTGTACGTGGCGGCGGGGCTGCTGATGCTGGTCTCCACCCGGATGTCGATCAAGGTGATCAACCGGACGGTCTATCGGATGCGGGAGGACGTCCAGACGAAGCTGGCGCGGCTCCCCCTGTCGTACTTCGACAAGGCCAAGCGCGGCGAGGTGCTGTCGCGGGCGACCAACGACATCGACAACATCTCGCAGACCCTCCAGCAGTCGATGGGCCAGCTGATCAACTCGCTGCTCACGATCGTCGGCGTGCTCGCGATGATGTTCTGGATCTCGCCGCTGCTCGCGCTCGTGGCGCTGGTCACGGTGCCGGTCTCGGTCTTCGTCGCGGCGAAGATCGGCAAGCGCTCGCAGCCGCACTTCGTGCAGCAGTGGAAGTCCACGGGCACGCTCAACGCGCACGTGGAGGAGATGTACAGCGGGCACGCCCTGGTGAAGGTCTTCGGCCGGCAGGCGGAGTCCGCGGAGGACTTCCGCGAGCAGAACGAGGCGCTGTACGAGGCCGGGTTCAAGGCGCAGTTCAACAGCGGTGTGATGCAGCCGGTGATGTTCTTCGTGTCGAACATCAACTACGTCCTGGTGGCCGTGGTCGGCGGGCTGCGGGTGGCGAGCGGCACGCTCTCCATCGGTGACGTCCAGGCCTTCATCCAGTACTCGCGCCAGTTCTCGATGCCGCTGACGCAGGTCGCGTCGATGGCTAACCTGGTGCAGTCGGGTGTGGCCTCGGCCGAGCGGATCTTCGAGCTGCTCGACGCGGAGGAGCAGGAGCCGGACGCGCCGCGGAGCGAGTACCCGGCGGACCTCAAGGGGAAGGTCGCCCTGGAGGGCGTCTCCTTCCGCTACGAGGCCGACAAGCCGCTCATCGAGGACCTGTCGCTCACGGTGGAGCCGGGCCAGACGGTCGCGATCGTCGGCCCGACCGGCGCCGGCAAGACGACCCTGGTGAACCTGCTCATGCGGTTCTACGAGGTCACCGGCGGCCGGATCACCCTCGACGGGGTGGACGTCGCCGGGATGTCGCGGGAGCAGCTGCGGACCGGGATCGGCATGGTCCTCCAGGACACCTGGCTGTTCGGCGGCACCATCGCGGACAACATCGCGTACGGCGCCACGCGCGCGGTGACCCGGGCGGAGATCGAGGAGGCAGCCCGGGCCGCGCACGCCGACCGGTTCGTCCGCACCCTGCCCGAGGGGTACGACACGGTCATCGACGACGACGGGGCGGGGGTCAGCGCGGGCGAGAAGCAGCTGATCACCATCGCGAGGGCGTTCCTGTCCGACCCGGTGATCCTCGTCCTCGACGAGGCCACCAGCTCGGTCGACACCCGGACCGAGGTCCTCATCCAGAAGGCGATGGCTCGACTGGCCCACGGGCGCACGTCGTTCGTGATCGCGCACCGGCTCTCCACGATCCGGGACGCGGACGTGATCCTGGTGATGGAGAACGGCTCGATCGTGGAACAGGGCACGCACGAGGAGCTGTTGGCGTCGGGCGGGGCGTATGCCCGGTTGTACGCGGCGCAGTTCGCCCAGGCGGTCGCCGAGGTCGACTGATCCGGTTGATCGCTCGGCATGATCGGCTCGGCACGATCGACTCGCCGATGACCCGTGCCGCATGATGTGCGGCATGGGTCAATCGGTGAAGAACAAGGGTTATTGGGTGCCCTCGGTCGCCCTCCGGGTGCGCATACCGGGGGCGGAGACGGCCGCGCTGCTCCTCGACAGGTCCGGACGGGTCCGCGGGGACGCGGATCTGGTCTTCGAGGGGCAGCCCTCGCACCCGTCGGGGGCGGTACGGCTGGGCCCCTCGGAGCTCGAACTCGATCTGAACGGCGTCGAGTCCGAGGTCGAGCGGATCGTCGTCGCCGGGTGGAGCCGACACGGCGGCTTCGGGGAGCCCCCGTCGCTCGACGCGGTCGCCCCGGACGGTTCGGCCGTCCTCTCGTACGCGCCGACCGAAGCGGCGGACGTGCCCGCCCTCGCCCTCGGTGCCTTCTACCGGGAGGCGGGCGGCTGGAAGTTCGACGGCCTCGGGGAGGGGTACGGCGCCGGGCTCGCGGGCCTCGTCACGGCGTACGGGGTCGAGGTCACCGAGGACGAGCGGGTGCCGGTCCTCGGGCCGGTCCGGCTGACCGGCGTGGTGAAGATGCGGGGACAGGTGCCGACACCCGGCGGGTACGTGCCGGGGCTCTTCCCGCCGCCGGAACGGCCGTACCACCTGGTCGAGGGCTGGGAGTTCGGCGAGGTCTTCGAGCCGTTCACCGCCGAGGGCCACGGCCACCAGGTGATCACCGTCGACCCCTCGCCCTCGGGTCCCGTCCTCGTCGAGCTGGCGCACGAGGGAGAGGGATACGTCTCCCTCTATCCGCTCGACGCGAAGAACAAGGACGAGGACTTCCTCTTCGCCTCCGCGCTGCCCGACTTCCAGGGCAGCAGGATCATGGACGCCCCGAGGGGCCGTCCGCTGCGCTTCCGGCTCACCGCCACGGGCCGGTGGGTACTGCGGGTGAAGCCGGTCGCGGCGGCCCGCCGCATCGAGGACGTCCTGCACGGCTACGGTCCCGAGGCGCTCCTGTACACCGGCGGGAACGCCGACCTGCGGATCGACTTCTTCGGCACGACCGAGATCGAGGGCGGCTACGCCAGCCTCTACACGTACGAGGTGAAGGGCTGCACGAGCGTGCCGAGCGACAACCGGTTGCTGTTCACCAGCAACGGAAGGATGCGACGGTCGGTTCCGCTCTCGGCGGGCCCGCTGATGCTGCGCTACTACGCGGCCGGCCCGTGGACGCTCAAGGTCGGGGAGGTCGACTAGTCGAGGTAGCCCCGCAGCTGGTCCGCGTACGCGTGGTCCCGCAGTTTGCTGAGGGTCTTGGACTCGATCTGGCGGATGCGTTCGCGGGTCACGCCGAAGATCCGGCCGATCTCCTCCAGGGTGCGGGGCCTGCCGTCGTCGAGGCCGTAGCGGAGCTGGACGACCTTCCGTTCGCGCTCGCCGAGGGTGGAGAGCACGTCCTCCAGGTGGCGGCGGAGCAGCAGGAAGGCGGCGGACTCGACGGGTGAGGCGGCGTCGCCGTCCTCGATGAGGTCGCCGAGGGCGACGTCGTCCTCCTCGCCCACGGGGGCGTGCAGGGAGACGGGTTCCTGGGCGAGCCGCAGCACCTCGCCGACCCGCTCGGGGGCCACGTCCAGCTGGGCGGCGACCTCTTCGGCGGTGGGTTCGTAGCCGCGTTCCTGGAGCATGCGGCGCTGGACGCGGATGACGCGGTTGATGAGTTCGACGACGTGCACGGGGACGCGGATGGTCCGGGCCTGGTCGGCGAGGGCCCGGGACATCGCCTGGCGGATCCACCAGGTGGCGTACGTGGAGAACTTGTAGCCGCGCGCGTAGTCGAACTTCTCGACGGCCCGGATGAGGCCGAGGTTGCCCTCCTGGACGAGGTCCAGCATGGTCAGGCCGCGGCCCACGTACCGTTTGGCGACGGAGACGACGAGGCGGAGGTTGGCCTCGATGAGCTTGCGTTTGGCGATCCTGCCGAGGACGACGAGCCGGTCCAGGTCGCTCGCCGACCGGGAGTCCAGGTCGGGGGTGTTGGCGAGTTTCTCCTCCGCGAACAGGCCCGCCTCGACGCGCCGGGCGAGGTCGACCTCCTCCTCCGCGGTGAGCAGCGGGATGCGGCCGATCTCGCGGAGGTACTGGCGGAAGAGGTCGGAGGAGGGTCCGTTGCCGCCGGGGTCGGGGCGGCGGCGTTGGGGTGGTATCTCCGGCGGCTCGTCCGGGGCGGCGGGCGGTTCCTGCGACACGGTCCGGGTCTGCACGGCGGGCGACCTCCAGGGGGGTGATCGCTGCCGGTCCGGGGGCGTAGGGCAGCGGGACGACACCGTTACCCAGTGTGGGGTACGACACAGTGAGCCCACGAGGGGCGTGCGGTGACTTTTTGAGACCGGGGCGTGACTGACCGTGCGTCAGAGGGCGGCGGCGCCGTTGTTCCGCAGGGACTGGCCGTACTGGGTGAGGACCCAGAGCTCGTTCTGGACGGCGGCGAGCTGCTCGGGGTCGCCCTGGGGGCCGAGGCGGGCGAGGGTGCCCTGGACCTCGCGGATGCGGCGGTCGACGGCGCGGAGCCGGACGGTGACGAGCTGGTCGCCGGCGTAGGCCTCGTCGACGGTCTTGGCGAAGATCGTCTCGACGGCGAGTTCGGTGACGAGGGCGCGCACGGTGTCGTTGGGCGCGGCCTCGCGGACGGTGTCGAGGTAGTCGGAGGGGGCTCCGGTGGCACCTCCGGCGTCCTGGACGCACTGGCGGACGGCCGCGTAGGGCGGGGCGGTGAATTCGTCGGCCCCGTAGGCGTCGAAGGCCGGGGAGACGAGCTCGGGGCGCTGGAGGGCGAGCTTGAGGAGTTCGCGCTCGGTGCGGTGGGCGGGGCTGCGCAGGTTGAGCGCGGGGCCGGAGGAGGCGGCGGCCGGGGCGGCGGTGTCGTAGCCGCGCTGCGGGGCCTGCTGCTGCGCGGGGCCCTTGCCGCCGCGGTCGCGGGCCCAGCGGGCGAGCTGGGCGACCCGCTTGACGACGAACTGGGTGTCGAGGATGCCGAGCATGCCGGCGAGCTGGACGGCGACCTCGTGCTGGGCGCCGATGTTCTTGATCCGGGCGACGACGGGCGCGGCCTCGTCGAGGGCGGCGGCGCGGCCTGCCGGGGTCTCCAGGTCGTACCGCTTCACGATCTGGCGGAGCGCGAACTCGAAGAGCGGGGTGCGGGGCTGGACGAGGTCGGCGACGGCCTCGTCGCCCTTGGCGAGCCGCAGGTCGCAGGGGTCCATGCCGTCGGGGGCGATGGCGATGTAGGTCTCGGCGGCGAACTTCTGGTCGTCCTCGAAGGCGCGCAGGGCGGCCTTCTGGCCTGCGGCGTCGCCGTCGAAGGTGAAGATGACGCGGGCCGAGCCGTTGTCCATGAGGAGCCGGCGGAGGATCTTGATGTGGTCGCCGCCGAAGGCGGTGCCGCAGGTGGCGATGGCGGTGGTGACACCGGCGAGGTGGCAGGCCATGACGTCGGTGTAGCCCTCGACGACGACGGCCCGGCTGACCTTGGCGATGTCCTTCTTGGCCAGGTCGATGCCGTAGAGCACCTGGGACTTCTTGTAGATCGGGGTCTCGGGCGTGTTGAGGTACTTGGGCCCGTTGTCGTCGTCGCGGAGTTTGCGCGCGCCGAAGCCGACGATCTCGCCGCCGACGTCCTTGATCGGCCACATGAGGCGGCCGCGGAACCGGTCGATGGGGCCGCGGCGGCCGTCCTGGGAGAGCCCGGAGAGGATCAGCTCCTTGTCGGAGAAGCCCTTGCCGCGCAGGAAGCGGGTGAGGTGGTCCCAGCCGGCCGGGGAGTAGCCGACGCCGAAGTGGGCGGCGGCGGCCTGGTCGAAGCCGCGCTCGGCGAGGAACGTGCGGCCGATCTCGGCCTCGGGCGAGTCGAGTTGCCCGATGTAGAACTGGGCGGCGACCTTGTGCGCCTCCACCAGGCGGATGCGCTCCCCGCGCTGGTGGCCGGGGTTGTAGCCGCCCTCCTCGTACCGCAGGGTGATGCCCGCCTTGGCGGCGAGGCGCTCGACCGTCTCCGAGAAGGAGAGGTGGTCGATCTTCATCACGAAGGCGATGGTGTCGCCGCCCTCCTGGCAGCCGAAGCAGTGGAAGAGTCCCTTGCTGGGGCTGACCTGGAAGGAGGGCGACTTCTCGTCGTGGAAGGGGCAGAGACCCTTGAGGTTTCCGCCGCCCGCGTTGCGGAGCTGGAGGTACTCGGACACGACGGCGTCGATCGGGACCGCGTCCCGGACCGCCTTCACGTCGTCATCGTTGATCCTGCCTGCCACGCATGAAGTGTACGGGCGTCCGGGGGTCGCCCCCCGAGGCATGCGGGGCCGTGCGGGGCGGGCCCGATCAGATCAGGCTCTCCAGGGGTACGGAGGCGTCGGCGAGGGCGTCCGGATCCACGGCCGTACGGGAGCGGATGAGCTGCTGGACGGGGTCTGTGACGTCCCACACATTCACGTTCATCCCGGCGAGGACCCGGCCCTCCTTGAGCCAGAAGGCGATGAACTCGCGCTTGCCGGTGTCGCCGCGGACCACGACCTGGTCGTACGTGCCGGGGGGCGCCCAGCCGGAGTACTCCATGCCCAGGTCGTACTGGTCGGAGAAGAAGTAGGGGACGCGGTCGTAGGAGACCCGCTGTCCGAGCATGGCGCGGGCGGCGGCCGGGCCGCCGTTGAGGGCGTTGGCCCAGTGCTCGACGCGGAGCCGGGTGTGGAGCAGCGGGTGGTGGGCGGCGGCCACGTCGCCTGCGGCGTAGACGTCGGGGTCGGAGGTGCGCAGCGACTCGTCGACGGCGATGCCGCCGCCGTCGGCGCGGTCGACGAGGGCGAGCCCGGAGTTCTCGGCGAGGGCGGTGCGGGGGGCGGCGCCGATCGCGGCGAGCACGGCGTGCGCCGGGTGCTCCTCGCCGTCGTCGGTGCGGACGGCGAGGACCATGCCGTCCTGGCCGACGATCTCGGTGAGCCGGGCGCCGAAGTGGAAGCGGACGCCGTGGTCGGTGTGCAGGTCGGCGAAGAGCTGGCCGAGCTCGGGGCCGAGGACCCGGTGCAGCGGGGTGGGGTCGGACTCGAAGACGGTGACCTCGGCGCCGTAGCCGCGGGCGGCCGCGGCGACCTCCAGGCCGATCCAGCCGGCGCCTGCGATCACCAGGTGGCCGTTGTCGCGGCCGAGGGAGGCGAGGACCTGGCGGAGCCGGTCGGCGTGGGCGAGCCGGCGCAGATGGTGGACGCCGGCGAGTTCGGTGCCGGGGACGTCGAGGCGGCGGGGCTCGGCGCCGGTGGCGAGGAGCAGCTTGTCGTAGCGGATGACGGTGCCGTCGCCGAGGCGCACGGTGCGGGCCTCGCGGTCGACGGCGGTGACGGACTGCCCGAGGTGCAGTTCGATGTCGTGGCCCGCGTACCAGGCGGCCTCGTGGACGAAGACGCTGTCGCGTTCCTTCGCACCGGTCAGGTACCCCTTGGACAGGGGTGGGCGCTCGTAGGGGTGGTCGCGCTCGTCGCCGATGAGGATCACCCGGCCGTTGAACCCCTCGGCGCGCAGGGTCTCCGCCGCTCTGGCCCCTGCCAGGCCCCCGCCGACGATGACAAAGGTCTGATCTGCGTCGACCACGTCGTCTCCTCCTCGTTGCGACCGCTTCCAACCTACGCCCCCGGGCGTTCGTCGGGCCGTACCGCCTCGGGCCGTGCATGCGAGCGTCCCGCACGGAGGGTGGTGACGGAAGGGGGCCGACTCCGAGGGGCCCGGCGGAGGCTCAGGTGTGGTGCGGACGGAGGTGGGCGTGGAGGGCGCGGGCCGAGGCGTCGGTGAGGGAGGCGATCTGGTCGACGATGACGCGCTTGCGGGCGCGGTCGTCGCGCGCCTGGTCGAACAGCGACCGGAACTGCGGTTCGAGTCCGTCGGGCGCGCGGACGACGAGGGCCTCGGCGAGTTCGGCGACGACGACGCGCTGGTCGGCGCGGAGGGCCTCCTGCTCGGCGCGCTGCATCACGTACCGGTCGGCGACGGCCTTGAGGACCGCGCACTCGTTGCGGGCCTCCCGGGGGACGACCAGTTCGGCGGCGTAGCGGGTGAGGCGGCCCGACCCGTACGCCTGGCGGGTGGCGCCCTCGGCGGCGAGGGCGAACCGGCCGATGAGCTGGCTGGTGGCGTCCTTGAGGCGGGCCTGGGCGACGGCCGAGCCGTCGTAGCCGTGCGGCCACCACTCCTGGTCGACGAGCCGGTCGAGGGCCTCGGCGAGCTCCTGCGGGTCGGTGTCCTCGGGGACGTAGCGGCCGATGGCGACGGCGGCGATGTCGGCGCGCTCGGGCTCGGCGAGGAGGAGGTTGGGGTCGATGTGCCCGGCGTGCAGGCCGTCCTCGAAGTCGTGGACCGAGTAGGCCACGTCGTCGGCCCAGTCCATGACCTGGGCCTCGAAGCACTTGCGGTGGCCGGGGGCGCCCTGCCGGATCCAGGCGAAGACCGGCAGGTCGTCCTCGTACACGCCGAACTTGGACGAGCCGGGGTCGTCGGGGTGGCCGCCGCGCGGCCACGGGTACTTGGTGGCGGCGTCGAGGGCGGCGCGGGTGAGGTTGAGCCCGACGCTGACGAGCTCTCCGTCGGCGTCCTTCACGAAGCGCTTGGGCTCGATCCGGGTGAGGAGGCGGAGCGACTGGGCGTTCCCCTCGAAGCCGCCGCAGTCCTTGGCGACGTCGTTGAGCGCCTGCTCGCCGTTGTGCCCGAAGGGCGGGTGGCCCATGTCGTGGGAGAGGCAGGCGGCCTCGACGAGGTCGGGGTCGCAGCCGAGGGCGGCGCCGAGCTCCCGGCCGACCTGGGCGCACTCCAGGGAGTGGGTGAGCCGGGTGCGGGGGCTGGCGTCCCAGGCGTGGCCGCGGGTGCCGGGGGTGACGACCTGGGTCTTGCCGGCGAGCCTGCGGAGCGCGGCGGAGTGCAGCACGCGGGCGCGGTCCCGCTGGAAGGCGGTGCGCCCGGGGCGTTTGTCGGGCTCGGCGGCCCAGCGATCGGTCGCGTCGGCGTCGTAGCCGGGGGTGTCGGTGGCGCCGGCGGTGTCGGTGAGGTCCTGGCTGCCCTTGATGTCTGCGCTGTCTGCGATGCCTGCCATGCACCGAAGGTAACCGGAGGGACCGACAGAAGCGCTCAGACGGTGGCGAGTTCCCGCTCACGGGTGGTCGCGCGGAGCGCCCCGTCGTAGCGGTGCAGGACCAGGCGGGCGAGGGCGGGGTGCGCGCCGAGGGGCGCGGAGGCGATCCAGGGGGCG
>NZ_LIPQ01000402.1 GCF_001418135.1 Streptomyces aureus | reverse complement strand
CCTTCTGCAACACCTTTTAGACGCAACACGGTCGAGCGGGCCATCAACAAGCTGGAGCAGTGCCGGGCCGTGGCCACTTGCTACGACGAGCGCGGGGGGCGTCTTCCTCGGCACAGTCCCTGCCGCAGCCCTCGTCATCTGGCCCCGGTCATCGGCAGCTTCAGCGGTCTGGAAATCGGGACACACCGACCAGGACGGTTCCAGCGAGGAAGAGCCCAGCGCCCACTGCCATGAGCGAAAAAAGCGCGTTCCCTGACGGGGTGAAGGCGAAGGCACCGAAGAAACAACAGAGACCGCTCCCCGTCAGCACCTGACCAAGTCCATGAGGCACAGGGCGCAGGACCCGGGCTCGCTCCCAGGGATGGATCCACCCGGTGAGAAGCTCGACCACACCACTTATCGCTACCGCCAGAGCAAACGCGATGAACGCCCCCAGCACCACATAGTGCATCCCGCCTCCTGGCGGCCATCGTGGCACACCAGCACGTCGGGACGGGAGTCCTGCCGCCCGCAGAAGCGGTGAAGCGGCCATCTGCTGAGCCCCTTGAATGCCCGACCTCCCGTGATCGCCCGGACAAGTCCTAAGCGGCATCAGGGACGAGCCGACTCGTGACCCCCTGGGCGCACAAGCGCTCGTAGGCATCCCGCACGTCCTGGGGGACCTCCTGGCTGATCACGAAGCCCTGCGCGGGGTAGATCAGCAGGCGCTGAAGCGCTCCGACCAGCATGTCGACGACCAGGCGGGCGTCGCCGATCGAGTCGATGTAGTCGGCCAGGGTCATGGGGCCTGACGCATTGACGAACTCGACGTCCGGCCACAGCTTGCGCGCCGTGGCGTAGGCCCGTCGCTCCTCGTACGGCTTGCTCACCAACGGCACGGACGACACTGGGACGCCGTGCTCCTCCAGCAGTGCTCGTGAGAAGCGGATGTTCTCCCCGGTGTTCCGGGCTCGCGGTTCCACGAGGATGGCGTCGCTGGGAACGCCCAGTTCGATGGCGCGCTCGCGGTAGTGCTCGGCTTCTCCGCGGGGCATCCGCTCACGGGTCGTTCGGCTGGTGGCTCCGGTGAAAACGATCAGGGGCGCCATGCCTTGCCAGTACAGCTCGGCGGTCACGTCGGCCACGCCCAGGTCGTGACTGCCCAGGCCGATGGCGACGGAACACGGCCGGGACTGTGGCTCATGAGCTGATAGTCCCAGAGAAGTTGGGCGTCCTTCATGACCGCGTCCGGCTGAGTCATGCGCCGGCCTTCGACTGTGCCGAGTCCGGGACCTTGAAGTCGTACTCCCACGCGAACCGCGACGCTGCGTGGACGCCTACGGCGAAATCGACCACGGTCCCGTCCGCCGTGTACGTGGTCCGGTGGGGCTCCATGACGGGTTCGCCTGCTGGCAGTTGGAGGAGCTTGACTTCCTCAGCCGTCTGGATGCGCGCGAACAGGGACTCCTTCATGTGGTCGATCTCGTACCCCGCGTCGTACAGCACCTTGTACCCGCCACCCCTGCCAGCCGGTCCGGGAGTCGGGTCCACGAGCCGCGTCCCCTCCACGTGCTCCGGGCGGTAGTAGCTGGTGAGAGTGTGCGTGGGCTGCTCGCCTTCCTTGACCAGGCGGGCGCGGGCGTAGATCTGGGAGTCGGGCTCCACTCCCAGCTTCTCGGCGACGAGAGGCGACGCCGTCACGCGGCTGACCGTCTGGGTCTGCTCGTTGCGGCGATACGCGCGACCGGACGCTACGCGGTCCGCGATGAACGCGACTTCGTCCCCGTCTCGCCACTTCGCCTTGTCGTACCGCGCGATACCCAGACGCTTCAGCGGGGTCTGCTCTCGCACCACCGTGCCGTGTCCGCGGGAGGACGTGACGAGACCTTCTGCCTCGCCTCCAAGATCTGGGCTCGCTTCTCCATCTACCTGCGCCGTGAGGTCGCCAAGCGCGCCGGCCTCTCGCAGCGCGCCTTCCGAGACCACGCCCGCGTCTCCTTCGCCAAGGTCGCCGATTACCAACGCCGTGGGGCCATCCACTTCCACGCCGTTGTCCGCCCCGACGGCCCCGGCGGCGGCGACACCTCGCCCCCGGCCTGGGCCACTGCCGATCTCCTTGCCGATGCCATCCGCGCCGCCTCGGCTGCCGCCGACGTCCCCGGCCCGGTCATCGACGGACGCGCCCACACCTTCGCCCTCGGCACCCAGCTCGACATCCGACCGATCCGCTCCGCCGACCTCGACGGCGGTACCGAACTCACCGACCGAGCCGTCGCTGCCTACATCGCCAAGTACGCCACCAAGGGCGCCGAGACAGCGACCGGCACCCTCGACCCGGTCAGCAAAGCTTTCCGAGTGGCTGCCGTAAAGCTTTCCGAGTGGCTGCCGTACTGGCTCGACAACATCATCAAGCCGCGTCGGAAGAGGACCACGGCCGCCAAGTACGAGGTGCACGTCCGGCTGTACCTCGTGCCGATGATCGGCTCCAAGCGGCTGGAATCCCTCAGCGTCGCCGACGTCCGCCGCTTCCTCGTCCAGGTGGCGAAGAACACCAGCGCCGCCACGGCCAAGGAGTCGCATCGCGTTCTGCGCACCGCCCTCACCGCGGCCTGCCGTGAGGAGCCGGGGAGCCGGAACGTCGCGACGCTCGTCGAGCCGCCGAACGTTACCGCCCGGGAGCTCTCCCCCTGGTCGCTCGACGAGACACTCGGCTTCCTCGCCGCCGCCCGGAAAGACCCCCTGTATGCCGCCTGCGTGCTCGCCATCGCCCTCGGGTTCCGCCATGGGACGGCGGCCCTGCTCACCGCCGCCGGCGTCGCTCCCCGCGTCGTCATGGAGGTCCTCGGACACAGCCAGATCGCGGTGACGATGAACGTGTACACCCCGTCGTCCAGGACACCCAACGCGACGCCATCAGCCACATGGACCGGCTGCTCAGGAGGCGTCCCTGGTCGTGAGTGACCGCACCCGTTGATGTCAGAAGTAGATGTCAAAGGCCCCTCGCCATGATCGGCGAGGGGCCTTTGCACTGGTGGGCGCGGACGGTTTCGAACCGCCGACATCTGCTTTGTAAGAGCAGCGCTCTACCCCTGAGCTACGCACCCGTGGAAGAGGCAACAGCCTACATGGCGCATGGGTGGGTGCCGCAAACCGATACCTCCCGGTGGGGGGGTAGCCCCACCCCCGGGACGGTGGGTCGCCGGATCGTGACGGCGGGTGGTGGGGTCGTACGGTCGGGGGACTGTCCGCGTTTCTGGGTTTCTTGTGGGGGTCTCGGCGTCATGGCTGCTGTACGTCGTCCGTTCCGTGTGCTGCTCGCCTCCGGTGGAGTGCTGATCGCCTCTCTCGCGCTTGCCGGGTGCGGCTCGACCGATGTCGAGGGGGCGCCCGTGGAGCGGAAGACGTTCGCCTTCGGCGGCAACGCGCTCACCGTCGACTCCGACGACTCCGAGCTCGTGATCACGCCCGCCGACATCGACGACGTGCGCGTCGAGCGGCAGGTCGACGGGTGGGTGTTCATGGGGTCGGGGCCCGAGCCCGAGTGGAAGCTCGTCGACGGGAAGCTGACCCTGCGGGTCAACTGCGACGGTGTCTCCTCCAACTGTGACGCCGTCCACCGGATCCAGGTCCCCCGCAACGTCGCCGTCACCGTCGAGAACGACAACGGGCGCGTCACCGCCGAGGGCTTCGCCACCCCGATGAAGGTGCGCTCCGACAACGGGGACGTGCGCGTGCGCAAGGCCGGCGGAGCGCTGGACCTGGGCACCGAGAACGGTGACGTCACCGTCGAGCCCGGGGCCACCGCGCCCGAGGTCGTCGCCCGGTCCGACAACGGCGACGTACGCGTCGCCCTGGGCTCCGTCCCCCGCCGCGTCGACGTCGTCACCGACAACGGCGACGTCCACGTCTCCGTCCCCACCGCCGAGTACGAGGTGACCGGCGCCAGCGACAACGGCGACGTCCGGATCGACGTCCCCCGCCGCGACAAGAGCGAGCACTCCGTGAGCGTCCGCAGCGACAACGGTGACGTCTCCGTCCTCACGGCGAACTGACCGGCCCGTGTGTTCGTCCTTACCGGGTGGGAGAATGAACCGGACCGGGCACGGCGGACACAGCACGGGAGAGGTACGTGGCGGCGAGCGACGCGAGGGGGGCGAGCGGCGTCCGGCGTCGTGACGCGCCAAGCCGGGGGCAGACCCGATCCGAAGGCGGCGCGCGGCCGGGGATGTCCGGGCTTCGGCTCGCCCTCGCCCTTCCGCTGCTCGTCGGCGCGATGCTGCCGCACGCCTTCGCCGGCGGCGGCACCCGCCGCTGGTTCGGCGGACGCGGTGAGAGCCAGCGCGCCGAGGCACAGGCGGCCAAGGACGCCGCCGCCTCCGCCTTCTACGAGCTCGACACCGCCCAGCGCGGGCTCCGCATCTCCATCGAGACCATCACCGCCGTCGCCGGCTCCCCCGAGACGCGCCGCGCCGTCGAGGGCTTCGAGGCCCTCGGGCGCCGTATCGACGAGGTCAGCCACACGTACATCAGCGCCGTCGACGCCCACGACCTCGACCGGGACGAGCTCGACGCCGCGACCGCCGGCCGGGCCCGCGCCGAACTGACCCGCGCCAAGGACGAGCTGGACCGTGTGAAGGGCGAGCTCGACCGGTTCGAGGCGGGGCTCGCCCCGCTGCTCGGACAGGCCGAGACCCAGCTCGCCCGCCTCGCGCCCGCCGTCGAGCGGGCCCGGCAGGCCCTGCGCGGCGCGAGCGGCGCCCTCGACTCCGTGCGGGAGAGCGGGCTGCGGGCCGACGACCTCGCCGCGCGGCTCGCCGCCCTCGGGCCCGAACTCACCCGGCTCAACGAGGGCGCCGGCCGGCACGGCGTGCCCGAGACCCTGCAGCGCGCCGACAAGGTGCTGCGCGACGCCGAGGCCGTACGGACCGAGGCCGAGCGGCTGCCCGAGCGGGCCGCGGAGATCGACCGGCGCCTCGTCTCCCTCCGTACCCGCACCGAGGCCCTCACCACACGCACCGGGGGCGTCGAACCGATCCTCTCGGAGCTGCGGCGGCGCTTCACCGCGCCCTGCTGGCAGGACCTCCAGCACGTGCCCGAGCAGGCCGCCACCACGCTGCGGCAGGCCGAGGAACGGCTGGCCGAGGCCGGAAAGGCGCGTGCCGAGCAGCGCTGGCCGGACGCGACCTCGCTGCTGTCCACCGTCCGCGCGCTGCTCGACTCCACCGACGAGGCCGTCTCCGCCGCCGGCGACCGGTTGCGCCGCCTCGACGCGGTCGCCAGGGACCCGAAGGCGGAGATCGACCGGGCCAGGTTCGCGGTACGGGACGCCCAGCGCCTCGCGATGGCCGGGCGCAGCACCCCCGACCCGCGCCACGCCCGGCCCCTCGACGAGGCCGTCGCCCGGATCGACCGGGCGGTCGACACCCTGGAGGGCCGCCACCCGGACTACTGGCACTTCCTGACCGAGCTGGAGGCCGTACGGGCCACGGCCGCGCACGTCGTCGGCCGGATCAGGGAGGAACGGGGCGCCACCGGGCACTGAGCCGGGGGCGGGGCCCGGGGGTCGCCCGGCAGGGCCGCGGGGCTGAGGCCAGGGCCCTGAGGCGGGTGTGGGTGCGGCCCGGCGGCCGGGTCCCCTGCCCGTGTCCGCCGACAGGGCCTAGCCTGTTCCCATGCCTCGTTATGAATTCCGCTGCCGGACCTGCGGCGACACCTTTGTACTCAGCCGGCCCATGGCCGAGTCCTCCGACCCGGCCTCCTGCCCCGCCGGGCACGACGACACCGTGAAGCTGCTGTCGGCCGTGGCCGTCGGCGGCTCCGCCTCCGCCGCCCCCGCGCCGAGCGGTGGCGGGGGTGGCGGAGGCTGCTGCGGTGGCGGTTGCTGCAGCTGATCCCGGCCGGCTAGACGGCTGCCGCCGCCCTGAAGCGGCGCAGGATCTCCTCCCCCGCCGCGACCCCGCGTTCGGCGAGGACGTCGAGGTGGGGGGCCGTCCAGTCGCTGTCGGCCAGTTCGCCGTGGCCCGGGCGCCATGCCCGGTCCGCGGCGAGCAGCAGGTCCGCGTCGAGGAGCGAGTCGCCGGCGGCCAGGGTGAGCGAGGCGCCGGTGCGGCGGGCGACCTCGCGGACGGCCGCGCTCTTGGTGAGCGGCTTCGGTACGGCGTACACCTTGCGGCCCTGGAGCGAGACCGTCCAGCCGCGCTCCCCCGCCCAGGCGCCGAAGCGCTCCAGCCAGTCCTCGGGCAGCCGTTCCCGCTCGACGACGAGGTAGGCGAACAGGTCCTCGGCGACGCGGTGCTTGCGTACCCAGGACAGGTCCGTGGTCGCGGTGAGGTAGGCGCGGACCTCGGAGAGCGGCGCGCACTCCTCGGCGAGCCTGCGCACCACGGAGGCGTGCCAGTCGGCGTCGGTGACGCCGTCGACGAGGATGTGCCCGCCGTTGGCGCAGATCGCGTACTTCGGTGCGCTGCCGGGGAGTTGGATGCGCTGGTACTGCTTGCGCGTCCGGGTGGTGGTGGGGACGAAGAAAGCTTCGTCGGTCAGTCGCTCCAGGAGTCCCGCCGCGTGCTCGGTCATGTACGAGAGCGGCTTGGACTCGTGGACCTCGACGCAGAGCAGCCGGGGCGCCTGGGCGTCGGGCATGCCGAGGGCGAGGGCCGCGGACGAGTAGATGAGGGTGCGGTCGAGGTCGCTCGCGACCAGGACGGGGGCGGGGCCCGCGGTCGGGGCCGGGATCGGTGCCTGGACCGGAGTCGGGGCCTGGGCCGGAATCGGGGCCTTCGTCGTAGTCGTCACGCTCGTGGTCGTACCCGTCGTCTCGGTCGTACTACCGGTCGCGGTCGCCGTACTCGCCGTATGCGTCCCGCTCGTCCCTCTCTTCGTACTCACGGGGACACCACCGCCTTGCCGTCGGCGCCCGTCGCGCCCCTCGTGTACTGAGGGTGGATCAGACCGACGCAGCTGTACGGGAGTTCGTCGACCTCCTCGACCGGTACGCCGCGCTGCTCGGCGAGCAGCCGGACGTGCGCGAGGTCCGCCTCGGCGCCCCGCTTGGCGAGGATCTTCCAGGGGACTCGGCGGAGCAGGACGCGGGTGGTCTCGCCGACGCCCGGCTTGACCAGGTTGACGTCGTGGATGCCGTACTCCTCGCTGATCCGCTCCACGGCGGCCCAGCCCTCCCAGGTCGGGGTGCGGTCGGCGGCCAGCAGTTCCTTGACGTCGGCGTCGACGGCGGCGCCGACCTCGTCGAAGCGGGCGGCGACGGCGTCGAGGAAGGCGCGGGAGACATCCGCGCCGGCCAGCTCGCGGTAGAACTTGCCGCCGTGGAAGTCGTTCGGCCCGACCAGGTCGGCGCGGAGCACCGTACGGGAGATCAGGCCGGAGACCGTGGAGTTGAGGCAGGCGGAGGGGATGAGGAAGTCCTCGCGCGTGCCGTACGTACGGACGCAGGAGCCGGGGTCGGCGAGGACCGCGATCTCCGGGTCGAAGCCGGTGATGCCTTCCTCGGCCTCGAACTCCTTGATCGCGTCGGCGAGTTCACGGGTGATGGCGCCCTTGCCGGTCCAGCCGTCGACGAACACGACGTCGACCGGGTCGTGGTGGGCGGCGAGCCAGCGCAGCGCGTTGGCGTCGATGCCGCGGCCGCGCACGATGGAGACGGCGTAGTGGGGCAGGTCCAGGCCGTGGCGGGCCTGCGCCCAGCGGCGCATGAGGACGCCGACGGGGGTGCCGGCGCGGGCGAGCGAGACGAGGACGGGCCGGTGGCCGGGCCGCTCGCGCTCGGCGAGGACGGTCTCGGTGACGGTGCCGACGGCTCGGGCGATGCGGGCCGCCGAGGTCTCCAGGGCGGCGTGGAACAGCTCCTGGTAGCGGTCGCTCGGCTGGTACTCGACGGGGAGCGACTCGGCGTAGTGCGCACCGCCGCTCTGGATGGCCTCCTCGCGTTCCTCGGTGGGCGCCTCGAGCTCGACGTCCGAGAGGTCCTGGAGCAGCCAGCCGACCTCCTCGGGTGCGTACGAGGAGAAGGCGGGGCCGCGGAGGGGCTCGGGCAGCATGGAGCTCCTTTCGGGAGCTTCGGTGGCTTCGGTGACCTCGGGCGTGGCGTCGTACGGAACGTACGGCGAGGCCGTGGGCGTGTACGAGGGGACGACGGCGAGCACGACGCGCGGGATGTGCGCGGCGAGCTGGGCGAGCAGGCCGTCCGGGGCGTGCAGGGCCGGGGTGTCGGCGGTGGAGTCGACGACGAGGACGACGGCGTCGAAACCGGCGCCGGCCACGTTGTAGGCGTAGCGCTCGCCAGGGCCGTCGGCGGGGTCGTCGTGGGCGGGGAAGACGAGCCGGGTGCGTATCGCGTAGCCGGGGTCGTCGACGGCGAGGACGGGCGAGCGGGTGGTGGTGGAGTACCGGACGTCGTGCCCGGCGTCCTCCAGGGCGGTGCCGAGACGCAGGGGCGCGTACATCAGCTCCTCGAATCCGAGGACGAGGACGCGGGGCCCCGCGTCC
>NZ_LIPQ01000401.1 GCF_001418135.1 Streptomyces aureus | reverse complement strand
TGCTGCTCGTCCTGGCCGCGCTCGCACCGCGCTTCGCCCGCCTCGCGGACGAACGCGTACGTCTCCGGCTCACCCTCACGGCCTCGGCCGCGTACACCGCGACCTTCGTCCTGCTGACCTGGCAGGCCCTGCGCGGCCAGGACGAGCAGCAGCAGCGGGAGCAGCTGCAGGGCGTGCATGCCGAAGAAGTGCGGTATGCGCAGGTCGCCGCCGTTGCTCGCCCAGCCGGTCAGCGGCATCGACGGGCCGCCGTCCGGTACGCCGACGGCGTGGGCGCCGGCGACCGGCGATTCGTCGACCTCCAGCTGTTCCGGGGTCGGACGGACCATCAGGAAGCCCACCGCGGCGCCCGCCAGGGCGATCAGCGAGGACAGCCGGACGGCCCAGGCCATCGCCCGGTCGAGGATCTTGGCGCGCAGCAGGAGGACCGCGATGACGAGCGCGCCCAGCCAGAGCACCACGACGGTGGCGCCCATGACCTGGAAGACGGTGTCGTCGAAGGGGGTGGCGTGGTTGAAGTGACTCCGCTTTCCGCGGATCACCTGGAGGGTGATGAGCACCATCTCGCCGGCGCTGGCGACGGCGACGACGGTTCCGGCCCACCAGCCGACCCGGCGGCCCCGGGGCAGCAGCGAGAGCATCCAGGCGAGCGAGAGCGAGTACGCGACGAACGAGACCGAGAACTTGAACGGTTTGGTCCAGATCGGCACGCCGACCAGGATGCGGTCGTCGACGAAGATGCCGACGGCGGAGACCAGGGTGAGAACGCCCATGGAGGCGGCGAACCAGACCAGTGGTCGATGGAGCCGCAGCAGTGGGTTCTTGTGCGATGAAGACATACGGATCCCCCCGTGGAAATGTGTGGATAGTGGCACTAGCCACTATCTGATAGCGCCACTATCTATGATGGGGGTGTCGGTCGGCAAGGCCGAAGCAAGACCAGGAAGGTGAACACGCGGTGCGCATCGGAGAGTTGAGTCGCAGGACCGGGGTGTCCATCCCGACGATCAAGTTCTACGTACGGGAAGGACTGCTGCCGGCCGGGGAACTGACGAGCCCGAACCAGGCCTCGTACGGGGAGACGCATGTGCAGCGCCTCCGCCTGATCCGGGCGCTCCTCGATGTGGGCGGCCTGTCGGTGGCGTCCATCCGTGAGGTGATCCTCGCGATCGACGACCCCGAACGTTCGGTGCACAAGCTGCTCGGCACGGTGGCCGCCGGGCTGGTGCCGCGCTACGACCGCGAGTCGCACGCCGGGATCGAGGACGCGCGGAAGCAGGTCGCGGCGCTGATCGCCGCGCGCGGCTGGCGGGTGCAGCAGGGAAATCCGGCCTCGGAGGCGCTCGCGGTCGCCCTCGCGGCGGTCGACGAGGCCGGCCACGGGGCGTTCACCGAGGTCCTGGACGCGTACGCGGACGCGGCGGAGCGGGTGGCGCGGGTCGACCTGGATTACGTGGCGCGCGAGGTGGCGCGTGAGGAACTGGTGGAGAGCGTGGTCGTCGGAACGGTCATCGGCGACGCGATCTTCTCGGCGCTGCGGCGGATGGCCCAGACGGACGCCTCGGACCGCAGGTACGGGCAGTCGACCTAGGCTGTTTCCTTCGGATCCTCGGATCATCGGATCGTTGGTTGATGTGTGTCGTTGACTGATGCCCGGTCGGTGGGCTGACCACAAGGATCCACCCGGCCGCCGACAGCCGTTGCCGGCCGCTGGCCTTCGTCATCACGCCTGGCCAGGCCGGTGAGGCACCCGCGTTCCCGCAGGTCATGGCCCGCTTACGGGTTCCGCAGCCGGTCGGCGGCCGAGGGTGGCCCCGGACGTGGTCCTGGCCGAAAAGGCGTACTCCTCCGGCGCCGTTCTCACCTGTGTCGGCGCGGAATCCGGGTGGTGATCCCGCAGCCCGCCGACCAGGCAGCCAACCGCAAGCGTCCCGGCAGCCGCGGGCACGCCACGGGCCTTCGACGGCGAGGCCTACCAGCATCGGAACACCGTCGAACGCTGCATCAACAAGCGCACGCGGTGGCGCGGCCTGGCCACTCGATACGACAAGGCCGCCACCGCCCACCTCGTCGGGCTCCACCTCGCCGCCGTCTTCATCTGGTCGGCGAGGTGATCCAAAGCAAACGGCCTGGCTAGAAGGGTTCGGCGGATCGCAGGAGTCCCTGCGGGAGGTAGGGGGATTCGACGCGGATGTCCCAGCCGCGACGGCGGGCGTGGCAGGCCAGCGCGAGGACGTCGAGGTTGACGGAGACCTGCGGATCGTCGGAGCGATCGCCGACCTCGTAGTACGCGCGGTGGGCTTCCAGCGCGTCCGCCAGAGCGAGGTTGAAGCTCTCCTCGTCGCCCTCGACCAGCTGAGAGAGCAGCACGGCCGGCGGCATCGCGAAGCCCCAGTCCTTGGCCTTCTCGGCCTCGTGAAGCGCTCGCTGCGCGGCCGCTTCGGGGTCGGCGCCCTTCAGATAGGCGTGGAGGGCCTCGCGGTACGCGGTGAAGGCGGAGCCGTCCGGGCGGGCGAAGGTGGGGCCGGTGAGGACCAGCGGGGCGAGGTCCTCGCGCGCGCCGGTGATCAGGGCGAGGGCGGTGGCCGTCTGCCAGCGCCCGGCACCGGCATCCTCGCCGCGCTTGGCCCGGTAGCGCAGCGTGCGGCCGTCGATGTCCACCTCGGCCTCGGTGCCCGGCTCCGCGAGCGCGATGCGGAACAGGGCCGCCCCCGCGCGAGAGGCCAGCCGAAGGGTGGCGAGCTGGGCGTCCAGGGTGTCGCCGGGATTGCCCGCCCGCCAGTGGAAGAGGCGCACCTGATCGTCCATCACGCTGCCGAGGCGCCAGACGGCGAGCGGCTCCAGGTCGGCGGGGGCGAACGCCTCCTGCAGGTGATCCTCGTACATGGCCTCGATCCGCGCGAGCCCCTCGCGCTCACAGGCGGGCCGCTCCACCACCAGCGGGCCCGCGGCGAGCGCGGCGACCGCGTCCGGACGCCGGTTCCGGCCGAGCCCTCCGACCCGCGGCCCCCGGCTCTCGAAGCCGGTTACCAGCGCGTGCGGGAGGTAGTCGGTGTGAACGGTCGGCGCCCAGCCCAGCGTCCGGTACGCGATCGCGGCCAGCGCGATGGGCACGAGGGGGAGCAGGCTGCTCGGGGAGTCCTCCGGACCGTGCAGGGTGCTGTGCCTGACCAGGAGTTCGGCCAGAGCGGCGTCGAATCCCGGGCGGTCCTCGGCGGCCAGCGCCCGCAGCGTCCGCAGTGCCAGGCCGTTCGGCTGGTCCAGGAGGGGCTCGCCCGTCTCCGCCGCACGGGTACGGATCCGGTCCAGGGCCGCGTCGACGGCGGCCAGCTTGGCCTGCGTGCTCGGCGGGTACTCGCCGTCGCCGGCGTCGTCCAGGGCCACGGCCGTCAACCCCGTGGCGAGCTCGCCGGCGGGGGTTCCCTTCGCCTGCTCGGCGAACTTCCGCCGGGCGAAGGTGAATTCCTCGCCATGCCACTTGGCCTTGTCCCTGAGGACCGACAGGCAGAGCGCGTCGATCCACTCCCCGGGCGTGACGCTCTCCTCGGGTGCGTCTTCCCCCGGGTCGTAGCTCATGCCGAAGTTCACGTACTCCAGGAAGACGTTGAAGCTGCAGTGCGGGTGGTACGCCGCGTACGCGACGGCGCCGGCCGCGGCCTCGGCGGCGTCCTTGAGGGCGGTCCTGGCCTCCGCGGTGTCGAGATCGGGCGTCTCGACGGACAGGGCGCCCAGGTAGTCGAGGAACTCGTGGGCGATCGACTGCCACTCGTAGGTGGCCATCCGGCCGGCCCGCGACATGGATCGCACCTGACCCCCGATGCGGTTCGTGAAGTCCTCGCGCGACGCCGACACGACGGCCCCGCCCACCTGGTGACGCTCTATTCGCACGGACCTGCCCCTTGATCGAATTTCTGCGACCAGCCTAGGTCGTCACTTTCGGGTCGTGTCGGCCGAACCCGCGTCGGGCAGCGCGGGGCCGCACGCGATCGGAAAGAGACGGTCTGGCCGGGGCCGGCATCGCGGGCGGGCGACCTGGCGCGGGGCCGGCTTGGCGGGCCGGCGGCCTGGCTCGGGGCCGGAGTCACGCGCAGGCCCGCAGGGGCGGCGCGGGGCCCGCGGGATCCCCCCGGGGGTCTGAGTCGCGCTCACAAGCGGCGCGGGGCCCGGGGGATCACCCCCGGGCCCCGCGCCGTGAGCCGATCGCTCGGCTCCGTGTCTCAGTTCTCCTGCTCGCGCTCCACCTGGTCGTTCCACTCGCGCTTGATCGCGCGCCACGCCTCGTCCGACTTGCCCTGGCGCCAGTAGCCCGAGATCGACAGCCGCTCACGCGGGATCTCGCGGTCCAGTCGCAGGTGGCGGCGGAGGTCCTTCACGAAGCCCGCCTCGCCGTGGACGAAGGCGTGCACGTCGCCCGCCGGGAACTCCAGGGTCTGCACGGCCTCGACGAGTGCCTCGCCCGCCGGGCGGTCGCCCCGGTGCAGCCAGGTGACGTGGATGCCGTGCTCCGTCGCGAACTTCTGCTCCTCTGCGGCGTCCGAGATCTCCACGAACGCGTGCACCCGGGCCCCCGCGGGCAGCCGCTCAAGGGCCACCGCGATCGCCGGCAGCGCGCTCTCGTCGCCCGCGAGCAGGTGCCAGTCCGCCGCCGGGTCCGGCGTGTAGCCGCCGCCGGGGCCGAGGAAGCGCACCGTCTCGCCCGCCTGTGCCCGCGCCGCCCACGGACCCGCGAGGCCCTCGTCGCCGTGGACCACGAAGTCGATGGTCAGCTCGCGGTAGACCGGGTCCCAGTCCCGTACGGTGTACGTCCGCGTCGTCGGCCACTGCTCCCGGGGGAACTCCTCCCGGATCCGGTCCATGTCGAACGGCTCCGGATAGGCGACGCCCTCGGGGGCGAACAGCAGTTTCACGTAGTGGTCGGTGTACGCGCCGACCTCGAAGGCGTCGAGGCCGGGGCCGCCCAGGACGACCCGCACCATGTGCGGGGTGATGCGCTCGGTGCGCACCACACGCGCTTCGGTGGCCTTCGGTGCCTTGCGGGGCTGCTCCGCCACGAGTGGCTCTCCTGACTCGACGTGATCTCGACGTACTCGGTACTTAGGTATGCCTAAGCTAGCATCCCGAGGCGCGGTCGACCCAGTGTGGCCGGATTTCGTCAGCGTTCCAGGACCGGCAGCAGACGGCCCACGGCCCCGCCGAGCCCCCAGCGCTTCGCGAGGGCGTCGAGCGCCGCCGGGTCGCGGGGAGCCTTCGGCAGGGTCGCGTCGAACTCCGGCAGCGGTACGTCTCCGGCGACGCGCACCACCGTCGGCGCGACGTCCAGGTATGCCGCCGCCTCCACGATTCCGCGCCGCTTGGCGGGCGTCAGCTTCGACGTCCGGTCCTCGGCGGCCGCCCGTACGCCCGCCAGGTCCCCGTACTCCGTGATCAGCTGCGCGGCCGTCTTCTCGCCGATGCCCTTCACCCCGGGGAGACCGTCGCTGGCGTCGCCGCGCAGTGCGGCGAAGTCCGCGTACTGGTCGGGGCGCACGCCGTACTTGGTGCGGATCAGCTCCGCGTCCACCAGATCGCAGTCGCCGACGCCCTTGCGCGGGTACAGCACGCGGACGCTCCGTGCGTCGTCCACCAGCTGGAAGAGGTCCCGGTCGCCCGTGACGATGTCCACCGGCCCCGCCGCGCGCCCCGCGAGTGTCCCGATCACGTCGTCCGCCTCGTAGCCGGCCGCCCCGATCCGGGCGATGCCGAGCGCCGCCAGGACCTCCTCGATCACCGGCACCTGCGGGGACAGGGTGTCCGGGATCTCCTCCTCGTCCGGGCCGGTCTCCGTCTCCACGGCCACCCGGTGCGCCTTGTACGAGGGGATCAGGTCGACCCGCCACTGCGGCCGCCAGTCGTTGTCCCAGCAGGCCACCAGGTCGTCCGGGTGGTGGTCCTGGACGAGCCGGGCGATGAAGTCGAGCAGTCCGCGCACGGCGTTCACGGGCGAGCCGTCGGGGGCCCGGACCGAGTCCGGCACGCCGAAGTAGGCACGGAAGTAGAGGCTGGCGGTGTCGAGGAGCATGAGGCGTCGAGTCACCTGCTTGATTTTAGGGCTCGGGGTGCCTGAGGGGCCGGGACGCGTCCCGCCGATCCGCCGGGCGTCCGCCGAGCACTCGCCGAGGGCCTGCCGGGCGTCCGTAGAGGCCCGCCGATGGCCCGCCGTGAGCCGTTCCGAGCGCCTGCCGAGCGCCGCCGTACGTGTTCGCCGAGCGCCTGCCGAGCGCCGCCGTACGTGTTCGGCGAGCGCCCGCCGAGCGCCGCCGTACGCGTTCGGCGAGCGGCTCCGGCGTCCGGGGACGCGTTCGCCGTGTCCGCGGTTCCCGTCCCCCGCACGTGACCCCCGTCACCTTTGCGTTTGCACCCTGTGGAGCAGGGCAGGCGCGAGCCCGGAGCGGAACCCGGTACGGGATTCAACAAAAGAGTCCCCGTACGCGACGGGCCCGCGGGCCGATCCCGCCCGCTCCACGGCCCAACCACGCGGGGGTGGCGGGGGCCGTTTTCGTTGCTACCCGTGAGGTTCATGTGTCCAGGCTCCAGGCAGACCACCTGTTCAAGGTGTTCGGCAGACGACCCGACGAAGCCGTCCGCAGGCTCGCCGTCGGCGACACAGACCGCGAGGAGCTGCGCGCCGAGGGGACGACAGCAGCCGTCGTGGACGCCGGTTTCACCGTCGAGCCCGGCCAGATCTTCGTCGTGATGGGGCTCTCCGGGTCCGGCAAGTCGACCCTGCTCCGCATGCTCAACGGCCTGCTCGAGCCCACCGCCGGCCGGGTTCTCTTCGACGGTCGTGACCTCACCGCGCTGTCTCCCCGGGATCTGCGCACGGTCCGCTCCACCAAGATCAGCATGGTCTTCCAGCACTTCGCGCTGTTCCCGCACCGAAACGTTCTGGAGAACGCCGCCTACGGCCTGGAGGTCCAGGGCGTCCCGCGCGCCGAGCGTGAGACCCGGGCCACCGAGGCCCTCGAACTGTGCGGTCTCGCGGGCTGGGAGAAGTCCTGGCCCGACGAGCTCTCCGGCGGCATGCAGCAGCGCGTGGGTCTGGCCCGCGCGCTCGCGACCGACGCCGACCTGCTCCTCATGGACGAGTCCTTCAGCGCGCTCGACCCGCTGATCCGCCGTGACATGCAGGACCAGCTCCTCGTCCTCCAGCAGCGGCTGAAGAAGACCATCGTCTTCATCACCCACGACCTCAACGAGGCCATGCGCCTGGGCGACCGGATCGCAGTCATGCGCGACGGCAGGATCGTGCAGCTCGGCACCGCCGAGGACATCCTGGTCCGCCCCGCCGACGACTACGTCGCCTCCTTCATCCAGGACGTGGACCGCTCCCGGGTGCTCACCGCCTCCGCCGTCATGACGGGCGGCGCCACGCCTGCCGACTGCCCCGACGGCTGCGCCTGCCGGCCGGTCGGGCCGGACACGCTCGTCGCCGACCTGTGCGCCGTCGCCGCCCGCGCCCCGCACCCCGTGACCGTCCGGGACTCCGACGGCTCCGTCCTCGGAGTCGTACCGACGGAGCGCCTGCTCGCCGTCATGGGCGGACTCGGCGCGAGGGACGCCGGTGACCAGGCCGACGCGAAGACCGACGCGAAGACCGGCCCGAAGACGGGCCAGGCCGACACCGAGGCCGGCAGCAAGGCCGACACCAAGGCCGGCAGCGCGACCGGCTCCATGGCCGCCACCCAGCCGAAGAAGGAGCTGACCGCCCGTGCCTAGGCTTCCCCTCGGTGACTGGGTCGACACCTCCGTCGACTGGCTCCAGGCCCAGTTCTCCTGGCTCTTCGACGCCGTCAGCAGCGGCGTCACCGGCCTCTACGACGGCATCGACGCCGTCCTGTCCGCGCCCCAGCCGCTGCTCTTCGCCGGCATCCTCGCCGTCGTCGCCTGGTGGCTGCGCGGGCTCGCCGCCGGCGTGCTCGCCTTCGCCGGGTTCGCGCTCGTCGACTCGGTCCAGCTGTGGGACGAGGCCATGGCGACCCTGTCGCTCGTTCTCGTCGCCACCCTGGTGACCCTGGTGATCGCGGTACCGCTCGGCATCTGGGCGGCCCGCTCGAAGACCGTCAGTGCCGTCCTGCAGCCGGTCCTCGACTTCATGCAGACCATGCCGGCGATGGTCTACCTCATCCCCGGCATCATCTTCTTCGGCGTCGGTGTCGTCCCCGGCATCATCGCCACCATCGTCTTCGCGCTGCCCCCGGGCGTCCGCATGACCGAGCTGGGCATCCGGCAGGTCGACGGTGAACTCGTCGAGGCCGCCGAGGCGTTCGGCACCACCCCGCGCAACACGCTGCTGCGCGTGCAGCTCCCGCTGGCCCTGCCGACGATCATGGCCGGCGTCAACCAGGTCATCATGCTCGGCCTGTCCATGGTCGTCATCGCCGGCATGGTCGGCGGCGGCGGGCTCGGCGGCGCCGTCTACCGCGCCATCGGCAACGTCGACATCGGCCTCGGCTTCGAGGCGGGCGTCTCCATCGTCGTCCTCGCCATGTACCTGGACCGGATGACCGGCGCCCTCGGCCGCCAGGTCTCCCCGCTCGGCCGCCGTGCCGCCGCCAAGGCCCGCGCCGCGCTGAGCGCCAAGCGTCCCGGGGCGAAGCTGTGGGCCCACCGTCCGCAGCCCGTCACCGCCCTCGTCGGTGTCGTCGTGCTCGCCCTCGTCGCCGGCGGTACGGGCTTCCTCGGCGGCTCCGGTACGGGCTCCACCACCGCCTCGGGCACCGGCGGCGGCCAGGGCAAGAAGATCAGCATCGGCTACATCCCCTGGGACGAGGGCATCGCCTCCACGTACCTGTGGAAGGAACTCCTGGAGCGCCGGGGGTACGAGGTCGACACCAAGCAGCTGGAGGCCGGAGCGCTCTACACCGGGCTGGCCGGCGGCCAGCTCGACTTCCAGACCGACTCCTGGCTGCCCGTCACCCACGCCCAGTACTGGGAGAAGTACAAGAACAAGCTGGAGGACCTCGGCTCCTGGTACGGCCCCACCTCCCTGGAGCTCTCCGTCCCCTCGTACGTGAAGGGCGTCGACTCGCTCGCCGACCTCAAGGGCAAGGCCGGACAGTTCAAGGGCCGGATCGTCGGCATCGAGCCCAGCGCCGGAATGATGGGCATCCTGAAGGACAAGGTCCTCAAGGAGTACGGCCTGGAGGGCGAGTACGAGGTCGTCGACGGCTCCACGCCCGGCATGCTCGCCGAGCTGAAGCGCGCCTACGAGCGCAAGGAACCGGTCGTCGTGACCCTCTGGTCGCCGCACTGGGCCTACTCCGCGCACGACCTGAAGAAGCTCGCCGACCCCAAGGGCTCCTGGGGCAAGGGCGACGGTGTCCACACCCTGGCCCGTAAGGGCTTCGCCGCCGAGAACCCCGAGGTCGGTGCCTGGCTGAAGGACTTCGAGCTGACCGAGAAGCAGCTCACGGATCTCGAAGCGGTCATCCAGGAGACCGGCAAGGGCAAGGAGCAGGAGGCCGTCCGCACCTGGCTGGACGGCAATCCGGGTCTCGCGGAGAAGCTCGCGCCCCAGTAGCCCGGCAGTAGCCTCCGGGCAACCGACAGCGACCGGTGGACGGTTCCTGTCCGAAAAGGGGCGGTCGCCGAACGTGTTCGGCGGCCGCCCCTTTTCGTCACGACGCGAAACCCTGCCCCAAAGCTGCGTAAGGTTCAGGTAACCGCCCGGTACGGGTACGCACGAGGTATGAGGGAGGGGGCCGACATGGACGAGAAGGAATCACCACGCGTGGGCGCGGCCGTCAAGAGGCGACGCAGAGCGCTCCAGCTCACCCTGGCCGTCGTCTCCTCGCGCAGCGGTCTCTCCGTGCCCTTCCTCAGCCAGGTCGAGAACGACCGCGCGCGCCCCAGTCCCCGCTCGCTCGAACTGGTCGCCGACGCCCTGGAGACCACGGCCGCCGACCTCCTGGCCGCCGCCGAGGCCTCCCGTACCGTCGATGTCGTGCGGGCCGACGAGACCTCCCCGGCCCTGCCCCCGGGCGTACGGGCGATCGTCCGCGGCCGCCACCAGCTGCACGCCCTGGAGTTCACCGGCGAGCAGGACGCGGGCCGGGAGTTCCAGCACCGGAACGACGAGCTGCTGTACGTGGCCGACGGGGCCGCCGAGGTCGAGGCCGAGGGCCGCGCGTACCGGCTGGGCCGCGGCGACACGCTCTATCTCTCCGGCGGGGTGCGCCACCGCTGGCGCGCCACCGAGGCGGGCACCCGGCTGCTCGTCGTCGCGGTCGCCGAGCACGTCGAGGCCGAGGAGGAATGAGCGCCGGGCGGGGCACGGTCAGGAGAGTCGTCTCCCTCGTGCCGTCCCTGACGGAGGCCGTCGCCGTCACCGCGCCCGGTCTGCTCGTCGGGGCCACGGACTGGTGCGCTCACCCGGCCGACCTCGACGTCGTACGGATCGGCGGCACCAAGAACCCCGATGTCCGCGCGATCACCGCGCTCCGCCCCGACCTCGTCCTCGCCAACGAGGAGGAGAACCGCGCCGCCGACCTCGCCGAGCTGCGGGCCGCCGGGCTCGACGTCCTCGTCACCGGGATCCGCACCCTCGACCAGGGCCTGCGCGAGCTGGAGCGGGTGCTCGCCGCGTGCGGCGCGCCCCGGCGGCCGCGCTGGCTCGCCGAGGCCGAGGCGGCGTGGGCGGCGGTCGTCCCGGAGGGGGAGTACGCGGCCGTCGTGCCGATCTGGCGGCGCCCCTGGATGGTCCTGGGCCGCGACACCTTCGCCGGTGATCTGCTGGCCCGCCTCGGGGTCCGCAACCTGTACGCCGACCACCCGGACCGCTATCCGAGGCTGCCGCTCGACGCGCTCCGCGCCGCGGCGCCCGATCTCGTCGTCCTGCCCGACGAGCCGTACCGCTTCACGCGCGACGACGGCCCCGAGGCGTTCCCCGGGACCGCCGCCGCGCTCGTCGACGGGCGTCACCTCACCTGGTACGGGCCGTCTCTCGTCGAGGCGCCGCGGGTGCTGGCGCGGGCCCTGCGAGCAGCGCACCGCTGAAGAGGCCGCGGGCGGTGTGGGACCCGGCCACCAGCCAGGCCGCGACGAGGACCGCGTACAGGCCGATCGCGAGCCACCGGAAGGCGGCGAGACCGGTGTGCTGGGCGAGCCCCTCGGCGCCGGTCACGCACGTCCCGACGGGGAACGTGAACGCCCAGAACGTCATCGCGAAGCCCATGCCCCGCCGGCGCGCCCGCAGCACCATCGCCCCGGCGAGGGCCAGCCACAGCAGGGCGAAGCCCATGACGGGCACGCCGTAGAGGACGGCGAAGGAGGCGAAGCCGTGGGCGTAGGGGGCGGGGAGCACGCCCGGGGCGACGTCGGCGAACTTGTTCGCGGCGGTCGTCGACTGGCCGAGCGGGCCGAGCACGAGGAAGAGGGTGGGGGTGAGCGCGAGGGGCAGCGGGCCGCCGGTCACGAGCCGGCCGAAGACCAGCGGCAGCATGACCAGGGTCGCGAGGAGGCTGACGCCGAACATCGCCCAGCAGGCGAGGAGCAGGGTCTCCTGGGCCTGCCCGGCGGGCAGATGGGGCACGAGCAGCGGGCCGAGGGCGGCGGAGACCATGGGGGAGACGACCGGGAGCAGCCACACCGGGGACGCGTTCTCGATCTTGTGGTGCACGACCATGAGGTACGGGATGCCGACCGCGGCCGCGAGACCGACGACCGTGCCGACGGTGAACAGGACGGTGTCGAGCGCGACGGCGGCGGGGAGCCCGATCCAGTCCCGGCCCACGATCATGGCGCCGCCGCCGACCGCGAGCAGCGCCATCGAGAGACAGCCGTAGAACGGCGCCACGGCGGGGTCCAGGAGGTGGGCGCGGGCCTGGTCGCGGTGGTGGATCCAGTGCACGGTGCGGGCGGCGACCAGGACGAGCAGCATCGCGAGGGACAGCGCCCAGACCGCGGCGCAGGCGGTGCGGAGGCCGGGGAGGTCCAGCGGGAGCCCGGCGCCGGCGTTGGCCACGATGGCGGTGCCCATCACGGAGGCGTACCAGTTGGGTCCGAGGTGACGGACGGAGCGGGCCGGTGAGGCGGCCGGCCGGGCGCCGGGGGTGGTGGCGCGGACGGCCGGAAGGGGAGGTGCGAGGCTTGCCATGACTCCACCGTCGTCCGATTCCCCGGCCCCCACCAGGGATCTTGCGGCTATGACGTCATAAGCTGGCTTTATGAGCAGCAACGGGGAGCATCGCGGGGAGCGGCACGAGGATCAGCAGACGGGTGGGCGCCGGACCGAGGCGTACGGCTCCGACGTCAGGGCCCAGCTCCACCACCGGGTCCCGGATCTCGGGGCGCTCGAACTGCTCCTCGCCGTCGCCCGGCACGGGAGCCTCGGGGCCGCCGCCCGTGAGGTCGGCATCACCCAGCCCGCCGCCAGCAGCCGGATCCGCTCGATGGAGCGGCAGCTCGGCGTTGCCCTGGTGGACCGTTCGCCGCGCGGCTCGCGGCTCACCGACGCGGGCGCGCTCGTCACGGACTGGGCGCGGCGGATCGTCGAGGCGGCCGAGGCCTTCGACGCGGGCGCCCAGGCGCTGCGCGGGCGCCGGGACTCCCGGCTGCGGGTGGCCGCGTCGATGACGATCGCCGAGTACCTGCTGCCCGGCTGGCTGATCGCGCTGCGCGCGGAACGCCCCGACACGGCGGTGTCGCTCCAGGCCGGAAACTCGGCGGTCGTCGCGGAGCGGCTCCTCGCGAACGAGGCGGACATGGGTTTCGTCGAGGGTCTCGCGGTGCCGGACGGTCTCGACGGCGTGGTCGTCGCGCACGACCGGCTCGTGATCGTCGCGGCGCCCTCGCACCCGTGGGCCCGCCGCCGGGGTCCGCTGGACCCGGCGGAGCTGGCGGCGACCCCGCTGGTCCTGCGGGAACGGGGCTCGGGCACCCGGCAGGTCCTGGACGCGGCGCTCGCGGGCCACGGCGGGCTCGCGCGGCCCCTCCTCGAACTCGCCTCCACGACGGCGGTGAAGGCCGCCGCGGTCAGCGGGGCCGGGCCGGCCGTCCTCAGCGAGCTCGCGATCGCAGAGGAACTGGCCTCGCGGCGACTGGTGGCCATCCCCGTGCAGGGGGTCGAGCTGCGCCGCGACCTCCGCGCGGTCTGGCCCACCGGCCACCGCCCGACCGGCCCGGCCCGTGATCTGCTCTCCCTGACCCGCGCCCGCCCGACGGGCTGATCGCGGGGTGAGGGCGGGCTGGCCGGCCCGTCGAGGGGCCTCGATCAGTCCGTCGATGGGCCCGCCGAGCGCCCCGCCGACCTTCAACCCGCCGACCAGCCCGCCCACCACGGCAGGTGTGGCTCAGACCCCGGCCGCCCGGTGCGTGATCCGGCCGTCCAGGACCGTCAGCAGGACCGGCAGGTCCGGCAGGTCCGTCGCCGGTGTGGTGAGCGGGTCGTCCCCGAAGGCCGTCAGGTCGGCGCGGAAGCCCGGCGCGAGACGGCCCGCCTCGTGTTCCTCGCCCGCCGCGTACGCCGCCGCCGTCGTCATGCCCCGCAGCGCCTCCAGCGCCGTCAGCGCCTGCTCGGGGCCGTGCGGCGCCTGCCCGAGGTCGCGGCTCGGGCGCCGGTGCCGTGCGCCGGCCATCACGCCGAGCGGCGGGAACGGCGCGATCGGCCAGTCGGAGCCGAGGACCACGGTGGCCCCGGAGTCCGCCAGGTCCCGGCAGCGCCACGCGCGCGAGGCGCGCTCCTCGCCCAGGCGGCGCGACCAGTTGTCGGTGTGGTCGGCCCGGGTGAAGTCGCAGCAGTGCGTGGGCTGCATGGAGGCGAGCACACCCAGCTCCGCGAAGCGGCGCAGCGTGTCGTCCGGGACCGTCTCGATGTGCTCGACCCGGTGCCGTACCCCGCTCCCGCCACCCGCGCGCGCCTTCTCGACGGCGTCGAGCACGTGCCGGACGGCCGCGTCGCCGATGGCGTGGGTCGCGGTGGCGATCCCGGCCCGGTGCAGTTCCCCGATGATGCGGGTGTACGCGTCCGGGTCCGGCCAGAACGCGTGGGTGGACTCGCCGTGGCAGTCGGGCCGCTCCAGCCACGCGGTGCCGTTGTCGATGGTCCCGTCCATGAAGAGCTTCACGCCCGCGACCTGCCACAGCGCGCCGCCCGTTCCCTGCCGCGCGATGAGGTCCCGTACGCCGTCCGCGTCGGTGCCGGGCTGGCACCAGGGTGCCACCCGGAGCCGCAGCGCCAGCTCACCGGCCGCGTCGAGCTCCCCGTACAGCGCGAGGCTCTCGCCGTTCGCGTCCATGGCGTGACCGCCGGTGAGTCCGGCCGCCGCCATGGACCGCAGTGCCGCCCCGAGCCGCTCCCGGCTCTCCTCGGGCGTCGGGCGCGGGGCGACCCGCTCGACGAGCTCGCAGGCGGCGTCCTCCTGGAGCAGCCCGGTCGGGCGTCCGTCGGCGTCGCAGACGACCTCGGCGGAGGCCTGGTCGAAGGTGCGGGGCCCGTCGACCCCGGCGAGTTCGAGCGCGCGCCGGCTGGCCAGCGCGGAGTGGGCGTCGAAGAGCAGCAGGAACGCCGGGATCCCGTCGAGGACCGCGTCGAAGGGGGCGATGCCGACGGGGCCGTCGCCGAAGACGTTCGGGTCGAGGCCCCAGCCGAAGAGCCAGTCGCCCCGGCCGAGGTCGCGGACCTCGCGGGCGAGGGCCTCGCGCACGTCGTCGAGGTCCGCGCAGTACGACAGGTCGAGACCATGGGTGAGTTCGGCGCCGGACACCGGGTGCAGGTGCCCGTCGACGAGGCCGGGGGTG
>NZ_LIPQ01000400.1 GCF_001418135.1 Streptomyces aureus | reverse complement strand
CCCGGCGTCCGCCGGGAACACCCAGTACAGGTAGTCACCCGTGGCGGCCTGCGCGGTGGCCTCCTGCCCGGGAAGGAACCTGGCGGCCGTACGGAACGTGGTGCCGGCTTCCGTCGGCCCCGCGGTGGAACCGTCCTTGCCCGAGTCCGTCGAGGGCGAGGGGGAGTCGGCCAGGGCGGCCGGGGCCGCGAGTCCGAGGAGAGCGGCGCCCGCGAGGGCGGCCGTGGCGAGCGTGCGTACGGTACGCATCAGTGGGTCCTCCAGACAGCGACGCGCCAGCGGGACAACCAGCCCCAGAGCAGACCGGCCACGAACCCGACGAGCACGAGCGTGCCGAGCAGCCACCAGCCGCGGCCGAGACCGAACGAGGCCACGTCCGAGGCGGTCGACGGGCCGTCGACGACGTCCACCGTCAGCTCGATGGGCATGCCCGGCGTCGTCTTGACCGACGGGGGAGCGGAGAACGAGTTGCTGATCTGGAGACAGACCGTCTCCGCGGCCGGCTTGCCGTCCTCGGGCTCGTCGTCGAGCTCCGGCTTCGGGTAGCGCAGGCCCGTCGAGATGACGTCGGTGCGTCCGTCGCCGGCCTCGGAGCCGCGGACGATCTCCCGGCCGTGGCGGGTGACGGCGCGCAGCAGCACGCCGTAGTCGTTGTTGACGGCGCGGTCGGCCGACACGCTGACGGAGGCGCGGAGTTCCTGACCGGGCAGTAGGTCCACCCGGTACCAGCGGTGCTGGCCGAAGGCCTCGCGGTCGGTGTACAGGCCGGGCTTGAGCTGAGGCGCGTCGGCGCAGCGCTGCGTGCCGACGGTGGCCACGGGCGTGACGACCGGGTCGGCGGCACGGTCGACCAGCTGCCGGACCCGGCGGGAGAGGTCCTCGGTGCGGTGGACGGAGGTGTACGTGCCTCCGGTGGCCTCCGCGATGCAGGTGAGCTGCTGCCGGGTCTTGGCGTCCGGCACCAGGCCCAGGGTGTCGATGACGAGATGGATGCCCTTGGCCGCGATCTCGCGCGCCACCTGGCACGGGTCGAGCGGGGCGCAGGTGTCCTCGCCGTCCGTGATGAGCACGATCCGCCGGGTGGCCTCACCGCCCTCCAGGTCCTCGGCCGCTCCGAGCAGCGCCGGACCGATCGGGGTCCAGCCGGTCGGGGCCAGGGTGGCCACGGCGGTCTTGGCCTCGGTCCGGTCGAGCGGGCCCACCGGGTAGAGCTGCCGGGTGTCCTTGCAGCCCCGCTTGCGGTCCGGCCCGGGGTAGTCGGCGCCCAGGGTGCGGATGCCGAGCCGGACCTCCGAGGGCACCGCGTCGAGGACCTCGTTGAAGGCCTGCTTGGCCGCGGCCATGCGGGACTTGCCGTCGATGTCCTTGGCCCGCATGGAGCCGCTCACGTCGAGGACCAGCTCGACCTTGGGGGATTCCTTCGCCACCGGCGCGTCAGCGGTCGCGCCCGTGGGCAGGAGCGCGACGCTCAGGGCGGCGAGCAGCGCGCAGGCCCCGGTCGCCAGCCGTTTTCTCGTGATCATCGCCGGATCGTATTGATGATCCTCCGACAATCCAAAACGGGGGTGGGTGCCGGGGCCTGCGATGCGGTCAGAACGGGGGACTGCGAGACTCGCCGCGACGCTCCCCGGGCGTCAGCGGTGCTCGGGGTTCGGGAAGTCCGGCGTGCAGCGCCGGTGATCGGACGGCCGCCGGCCCGGCCGTAGTACGCGTACCGCCCGGCGCTGGCGATGCGGCTCGAACAGGCGTAGAGCCGCTCGATCACCCGCTTCATCGCGGAGCCGTTGCCGCCGAGCCAGATCGGCGGAACACTCTGGCACCCTGACTGACCAGCAGTTCCGGGAGGCAGTTCACCCCATGGGAGCCAGGGTCAGCGACGCGGCCTGTCCGATACCGCCGTCTGATCATTTTCAGGCGGCTCGGCTGACGTCCAGCCGTTCGGACGACGGCTCGTAGCCGGCTGCCCTGTAGGCGGCGACGGCGGCAGCGTTCGAGGTCGGGGTGCTGACGAGTGCGCTTGATGCGCCCAGTTCACGCAGCGCCGCCGCAGCGGCGACGCTGATCGCCGTCCCGTAGCCGCGACCGCGATGGTCGGCGTGCACGCCCAACGGCTCCAGCAGGCCGGGCTTGCCGGGCCCGGCCGACCAGACCGTCGCCGCGGCCACCGCGTTGTCCTGGTCGTCGTAGCCGATCAGGCAGCGGGCGTCGGCGTAGACCGGTCCGGCCGCGAGGACGTGCCAGATCTCCTCGGTGAACGCCGTGCTGCCGAACGCCGAGCGATGCACTGCGGTCCGCACCCCCGCGGTCTCCGGACCGGCTACCTCGATCCGCAGGCCGGAGTCCCGCACCGGCTGGGCGAGGTCATGGCGCAGCGGGGTCCACGGCTCGTCCGGACTCCAGCCCGCCTCCAGGAGGACCTCGCGGAGCAGGGCGCCGTCGGGGATTTCGAGGCAGACCTTCCCGGGCGGCAGGACCCCGCGCTCCGGATCATCGAGGTCGGCCAGCAGCTGGCGCGCCAGATCACCGTCCTGTCGCAGATCCGGCGCGGTCGTCAGGCGCAGCACATCAGGTTCGTCCAGGTATCCGACGGCAATGATCCGTCCGTCCACGCTCCAGGTGCGGACGGCCGCGGCCAGCCGCTCCGCGCCCAACGCCCAGGCCCAGCCGAGGTCTCCCGGATGGAGTTGCAGCGGCGTGCGGTCGTCCTGCCATACGCGGAGGGCATCCACGACCCCGGTCAGCCCATCGACGCCAGGCTCGTTCAGAACGATCGTCATGTCCCGCATCCCACACCATCGCGGCGACCGGCCGCACCTGGTTTTGCTCAGCGGTCAGATCGACAAGAAGCGCCCTGGCCAACCGGTGCATCCTCGTCAGCCTGAGATCGGGCCCGTTCCACTCCGGTAGGCGGCGGAGGACGCGGCGCCGCCGCTGGAGTACTGGGTGCAGTCCCGGCCCGGGTCGTTGTAGGCGACCAGGACGGGGGTCCGGTTCACCGCCCGGGCCTTGCGGACCAGGGTTCTGACCTGGCCCGGACCTCGTCGGGTGTGCCCTCGGTGAACCATTCGGCCTGCGGCCGGCTCGTGAGCCTGGCCATGTTCACGGCGCTCGTGAGGTCGCCGGTGCCGAGGTCGGCGAGCGCCTGCTTGGCGGCCTTGCTCTGCGGGTCCACATAGAACCTCGTGGCCGGGGTCAGCGCGTCCGCGGCGGGTGCGGCCTGTGCCTGCCCCTGCGTCGCGGTCAGGGCGGCGCAGGCCGCGAGTGCCGCGAGGGCGGCGGTCGCACGGCGCCGTAGGGTGCGTGGCTTCATGGGGGCTCCTGGCCGTGGTACCTGTGGCCCGGCCGCGGGGCGGCGGACACCGGGCCACAGGAGCGGGATGTCAGTAGCCGTGGATCATCTTGTAGGCGACCTCCGGGAGGAACTGGCCGGCCGTGGAACCGATCCCGACGCCGCAGTTGCCGTCGGACTCGCCCGGGGCCTTGATCCACAGCAGCATCTCGGCGCCGCCGCCCAGTCGCGTGGGCGTGCCGATGCGGCGGCCGGCCGCGTTGCACCACTCGCCGTTGGAGCCGTTGCCGTTGCGGCTGGTGTCGACGACGAACCGCTTGGTGTAGCCGTAGCGGGCGGCCAGTTCGCTGTTGACGGCGTTGCCGTAGGCGGTGTTCTGGGCGGTGGTGTAGTAGTTCGAGATGTTGAGGGAGAAGCCGTGCGCCTGTCGGAGTCCGGCCTCGTGGAGGCGCTGGGCCATCGTCGCCGCGCTCACCCAGCCGGGGTTGCCGGCGTCGAGGTAGACCCAGGTGTTGGGGGCCTGGCGGTTGAACTCGGCGAGGGCACCGCTGATCATGCCCTGGCGTTCGTGGATCTGGCTCTGGTTCAGGCAGCCGTAGTCCGCGAGGGAGTCGGGTTCGAGGACGACGACGGCCGGGCGGTCGGCGATCCCGCCGGCGAACTGCGCGATCCAGGTCGCGTAGGCGGAGGCCGACGAGGCTCCGCCTCCGGAGTGCCCGCCGCACGAGTCGCGGAGGTAGATGTTGTACGCGACCAGGATGGGCAGCTTGTCGTGGTGGTCGGCCGCGCCGACGTACGCGCCCGCCGCGGTGCCGATCGTGCCGCTCCAGGAGCCGAACCAGCGGGCCATGGGCGTGTTGGCGAGGGAGGCGTTGATCGCGGGGGCTCGGCCGTCGCCGGGGTTGGCGGTGACCCACTTCTTCGCGCTGGAGTCCGGGTCCACGTAGAACCCGCTGGTCAGGGTGGTGGGGTCCGCCGCGTGGGCGGACGGGGCGACGGCGAGCACCAACGGCAGCGCGGAGAGGGCTGCGACGAGAGCGCGGATTCTGCGGCGCATGGCTGTACCTCGGTTTCCTGACGGCGGACGCGTCGCGCGCTCTCGTCCCGAGCGGTGCGACGCACTGACGAAGTGCGGCGGTACGAGGCCCCCGTGCGGCGGCACATCGGAGGGGACACCAGCACCTGTCGGACACGCGGGAACCCGTGGAAGCGCTCCCATTGGAAGCGATCCCAGTCGACGCTCTGCGAGGCCGAGGTGTGGCCGTATCGTGTGGCGCTCTGATGGACACTGTCAAGTACCGACATTCAAACAGCACTTCACAGGGCGAGGGCCAGGGTTTACAGTCCTGAATCTGGAAGCGCTTCCAGTCTTCCAGGCGTTCAGGCAGGGATCAGGAAGGCAGGACATGGCCCAAGGTGTTCCACACCGGCCGTCGACGCTCGACGAGGTGGCCGAGCTGGCCGGGGTCTCCAGGTCGGTGGCCTCGCGTGTGCTCAACAACGCCCCGCACGTCAGCCCTGCCAAACGTGAAGCCGTCGAACGGGCCGTCCATCGACTCGGATACGTACCGAACCCGACCGCCCGGGCGCTGGCGACCCGTCAGGTCGGTGCGGCCGCTCTGGTCGTCTCGGGAGAGGATCCATCGATCTTCGCGGACCCGTTCTTCGCTCAGGTGATCGTGGGCGCCTCGGCCGCGCTGGAGGAGGCCGAACTGCACCTGATGCTGTGTCTGGCGGCCTCCGACCGGGGGCGCCGGCGCGTGGGGCGGCTTCTCCGTTCCAAGGGGGCCGACGGGGTGATGCTGATGGCGCTGCGCGAGGACGATCCGTTGGCCCGCATGGCGGAAGAGGCGGAGATTCCCGTGGTGTTCGGCGGGCGCCCGGTCGGTTTCGACCCGCGGTGGTATGTGGACGTGGACAACCTCGGAGGAGCGCGCGCGGCGACCGAGTACCTGATCTCACTCGGCCGGACCAGGATCGCGACGATCTGCGGGCGGCTGGACACCGAGGTGGGGCGCGCCCGTCACCGCGGCTACCGGGACGCCATGCTGGCGGCCGGCCTCGAACCGCTTCCGCCGGAAGTCGGTGACTTCACCGAGTCGAGCGGCGCGGCCGCCATGGCGGCGCTGTCGGCGCGGTACCCGGAGCTGGACGGAGTGTTCGCCGCCGGCGACAACATGGGGGCGGGGGCGTTGCGCACGCTGCGTGATGCCGGCCGCCGCGTCCCCGCCGACGTCGCCGTGATCGGCTTCGACGACCTTGCCGTGGCCAGGATCGCCGACCCGCCGCTGACTACGGTGCACCAGCCCATAGAGGGTCTCGGTCGCGAGATGGCGCGCATGCTCGTCGCGCTCATCAGCGGACAGGCCCCCACCCCGCTGATCCTCCCCACGCGTCTGGTCATCCGCGCCAGCGCCTGACGGGCCGCCTCACGCCCGGCCTGCCGGCCGACTCCGAGCTCCGGCCCGCTACGTCGCCGCGCGCCCACCTCCAGGGCACCCATCAGGTGGGAGCGCTTGCAATGTGGGGAGAAGCCCCGAGCGTATGGCTACACCCCGGCCTTCGAAGGCCGGGGTGTAGCCATA
>NZ_LIPQ01000040.1 GCF_001418135.1 Streptomyces aureus | reverse complement strand
CGGCCGGCGCGGGCGCCGCCTTCGCGCGTCAGCCGCCATGTACCTGCTGGTCCTCAGCGAGCAGGGCCTGTTGCTGCGGCGGCACGGGCGGCGGCACGGCTCCCGTACCCGAACCCGTCCCCGGCAGCACGACGGCCTCCGAGGGCCACGGGGAGTCCGTGGGGCCCGGAGGCGCGGTCGGCCAGGGGTCGGTCAGCGGGGTGCCGCAGGGCGGTCCGCCCGTGGGGCGCGGTTCACCGGCCCGCGGGGTGTCCGTGGGCTCCGGTTCCCCGGCCCACGGGTCACGCACGCCGGACCTCCGCGAGGGCCCACCAGGCCGCGAGGCCCAGCACGACCGACATCAGGACCGTCGAGGGGCCGCCGATGTCCGCGTAGAAGAAGTCGATGAGCTGCCAGCCGAGCAGGCCGGTCGCGACGAGCGCGCAGTCCGCGCCGAGGCGGCGCCGCCGCAGCCCGCCGACGAGCAGCGCCACCCAGCTGCCCACGAGGGCGAGCAGCCCGAACAGGCCCTGCTCGCTGAGGACCAGCAGGTACATGTTGTGCGGGGACAGCAGCGGCTGACGCGCGAAGGCGGCGCCCGCGCCGGCCGTGTCGCTGCCGGAGGACAGGGCGAGGGAGGCGTTCGAGTCGCGGTACTGCGGGAAGCCCTTGAGGCCGACGCCGGTCACGGGCTCCGAGGCCCACATCCGCCCGGCCGCCGCCCACATCGTGTACCGGTCCGTCACCGACTGGTCCGGCGCGGCCGCCACCTGCGTGATGCTGGCGACCCGCTCCTTCACCATCGCCGAGCCGATGCCGAGCCCGCCGACCAGGACCACCCCGAGCGCGCCGGCGGCGAGCGCCACGCGCGCCGCCCGTCGGGGCCCCGAGAGCAGCAGCTGGATCCCGCAGGCGAGCACGGTCGCGATCCACGCGCCCCGGCTGAACGACAGCACGAGCGGCAGGAAGAGCAGTCCGGCGCAGACGAGCGCAGCCGTCCGGGTCCGTCCGGGCCCGCTGCCGAGCGCGATCCCGGTGACGACGACGAGCCCGTACGACACGCAGGTCGCCATGCCCATCACATCGGTGGGCCCGAAGGTGCCGACGGCCCGGATGTCCTCACCCATGTACGAGGCGCCGGTGCCGGTCAGGTACTGGGCGACGCCGACCGCGCCCTGGAGCAGCGCGAGCCCGACAAGGCCCCAGGCGACCACGGCGAAGTCCCGCCGGTCACGGATCATCAGGAGCACGGCCGCCGGGACCAGCACGAAGACCTGTACGTACCGGGCGACGCCCGGCAGGCTCGCCGCCGGGTCGTTCGAGGTGATCGCCGCGAGACAGATGCCGAGGACCGGCAGGCCGAGGACGACGGCCGCCGTCCGGGTCAGCGGCCGGGCGCCGCCGCGCAGCACCCGGACGAGACAGATCAGGACGAGCAGCCCGGAGGCCGCGTCGGCGACCGTCCCCGTACCGCCGGTGCCGCCCTGGGCACCGCCGCCGCCCGGGACGAGCAGCAGTGCGATCACGGCGAGGACCGGGGAGAGCGCCCCGGCCCTGCGCGCCCAGTCCCGGACGTCGTCCGGGGCGAGCGCCGGCACCGTCACGGCCGTGGCCATCCTCAGCTCCCCGTGGGTCGGACGAGTCCGGCCGCCGTGCGCAGCAGGATGCAGACGTCCTGCCAGAGCGACCAGTGGTCGATGTAGTGGTTGTCGAAGCGGCAGCGGTCCTCGATCGAGGTGTCGCCCCGCAGCCCGTGCACCTGCGCCAGACCGGTCAGCCCCACGGGCATCCGGTGCCGGGCCGCGTAACCGGCGTGGATCTTGCTGAACTGGGTGACGAAGTACGGGCGTTCGGGCCGCGGCCCGACCAGGCTCATGTCACCGCGCAGCACGTTCCACAGCTGCGGCAGCTCGTCGAGCGAGCTCTTCCGCAGGAAGTTCCCGGCCGCGCTCATCCGCCGGTCGCCCGCCACGTTCCAGCGGGTCGCCGACTCGGTGTCGTCGGAGGGACGGAGCGTACGGAACTTGAGCAGCGTGAAGTGCCGCCCGTGCTGGCCCACCCGCTCCTGCCGGAACAGCACCCCGGGACCGTCCGCGAGCCGCACGGCGAGCGCGCAGAGCAGCAGCACCGGCAGCGCGAGGGCCAGCGCGGGCGCGGCGAGCGCGATGTCGAGGGCGCGCTTGGCGGGCAGACCGCGCCGCTCGACCGGCGGCGCGATGCGCTGCCACGCGTACCCCCACATGTGCGCGCCCATCGGACCGGACTGGTGCCGTCCGCCGACCCGCCAGGTCGTGCAGCCGTAGTGCTGGAAGAGGGTCACGAGCGCCGGGTCGTCGTTGAGGAACACCGCGTCGCGCACGGTGTTCTGGATGACGGCCCGGTGGATCTCCTCGGTCGTGGTGAGCACCGGAAGCCCGGGTTCACCGGCCGACCGGGGCGCGCCGCCCTGCTCGGGCACGCCGACGATGCCCACCGGCCGTACCCCGTACTCGGGATGCTGGGCGGCCGCGGAGGCGAACCGGCGCGCGGCCCCCGCCCCGCCGACGACCAGCGCCGACCGGGGATGGGCGCGGGCGATCAGTCGCCGCCGGGTGAGCAGCAGCGCCCGGACCAGGATCACGACACCGACGTGTGTGGCGTACGCGGCGCCGAGCCGCAGCGGCCCGATCGCCAGGGCCGGGGAGTACGCGGCCACTCCGGCCGCCGCCAGACACCAGGCGACGCCGGCACGGGAGGCGAGCGCGGGCAGTTCGTCGAGGGCCCTGGTGTGCGGGGCCGGCCGGTGGAGCCCCGCGTGCCCGTCGAGGACGAGGACGACCGCCACGACCGGCAGCAGAAGCCGGACGTCGTGGTGCGCCGCGCTCAGCAGCGTGGCGGCGGACAGAACGGCCAGGCAGTCGACCGCGACGAGCGGCAGCACGCCGGACCGCGGCCGCACGGGGCGGTACGGGAGGGCGAGCCGGTCGGTCGTGCCGCGGCGCGGTGCGAGGGAGGCGAGGCCGAAGGCCTGGCCTGCCGTGGGCCACGGGCCCGGTGAGGGAGGGACGCTGGTGCTTTCGGTGGTCACTGCGCAATCGGCTCTCTGTGCTCGGTGCCTCGCACTCCGGCCAGTTCGCGGTAGACATCCGCGACGGCCGCGCCGGTGCGCCGGACATCGAATCTGCTGAGTACGTGCTCGTGGGCCTCGCGGCCCAGGCGGTGCCGGAGCTCCTGCCTGCCGAGGAGGCGGCCGAGAGCGGTGGCGAGCGCGGCCGGGTCCTCGGGCGGGACCAGGCACAGGGGTTCATGGGCGGGTGGCAGGCTCTCGCGGGCCCCGTCGACATCGCTGACGACGACCGGCCGGCCGGCGGCCATGGCCTCCAGGGGTGCGAGCGCCATGCCCTCCCAGCGGGACGGCAGGACGACGACGTCGGCGGCCCGGTACCAGGGGACGGTGTCGGCGACGGCTCCGGTGAACCGCACCGAGGGGCCTGCGGCGGCGCGCAGCCGGTCGCCGTCGGGGCCGTCGCCGACCAGGACGAGACGGGCCGTCGGCACCTCCGCGAGGACGGCGGGCCAGGCGGCGAGCAGCACGTCCTGCCCCTTCTGGCGGCAGAGCCGGCCCACGCAGACGACGGTGGGCGCGGGGTTGCCGGGCGGTCCGTCGGTCGCGAACCGGGCCACGTCCACACCGTTGTGGACGACGGACCAGTCGGCCGTGACCCCGGCGGCCTCGCCGGTACGCCGCTCGGCCTCGCTGACGCAGAGGATCCGGTCGGTCCAGCGGGCGCCGAACCGCTCCCAGCGCCGGGCCAGCGCGGCGGTCGTCCCCTCGACCGCCTCGAAGGACCAGGCGTGCGGCTGATACACCGTCGGAATCCGTCCGCGCAGCGCGAGTCGGGCGCACAGCCCGGCCTTCGCGCTGTGCGCGTGGACGAGTCCGGGGCGGACGGTACGGATCACCCGGGCGAGGCCGCGGGTCTCGCGGACGAGCTCGGGACCGGGGTTCCGGCCGGCCCGCCAGGCACGGGTGTCCGCCCCCTCGGCGCGTACGGCGGCGGCGAGGGCGGTGTCGGGTGGGCAGGCGACCGCGACCCGCAGGCCGGCGGCGAGTTGGGCGCGGACGAGGTCGGTGACGACACGGGCGACCCCGCCGTCGCCGGGCTGGACCGCGTGCAGGACGGTGACGGACCCGGGGTCCGTGTCTCGTGGAGGCAGCACGTCAGCGCCGGACGTCCGCCTGGAAGAAGAGCGCACCGAGCCAGACGGTGTCCTTCCGGCTCCCCGACCGGACGTGGACACGGTCGGCCCCATCGCGCAGTGCCCCCCGCAGATCGAAGACGTCGGAGTCGTACCCGAGAGTGTTCGTACCATCGGGTGAGCGGACCGTACGACCGGTGCCGAATTCGGTGATGCTGGAGTTCATCACGTCGTCCGCGGAATTGGCGGAATCGGAGAGCCGGACGCTCTTCGAGCGGCTCGTTTCCACCGCCAGGTAATCACCGGAAGTGCCCCGGTCACCGTCATAGGCGATCACCCCGAGAGTGCCGCTCGTGGCCTTGCCGTAACGGTTTGCGTCAAGCGGTACGCGAAGCTCGCCGGAGCGCGGTCCTACCGTTTCGAATCCGTCCCAGACACCGATCCTGCGGAGCGGTTCCGACGCCTTCTCGTACGCGGCGACGAGCGTCCAGCCACCCCAGCCGCCGACCGCCGACCGGCCGCCGGCGACGTTGACCTGAGCGACCGTCCACTGCCCCGAACGGGAGGAGCGGACCAGCTCGGTGACATCGGCGGAGGCCTGGAACGCATCGGCGCCGTCGGCCGTCCGGTGGCCGATCAGGGTGTCCGCGAGCAGCGCCTTGTACGCGCCGCCGGGCTCGGCGATCAGCACCCGGCCGTTGTCCTCGGGCGGCTTCTGCTCGCCCACCCGCAGGTTGCCTCCCCAGTAGAGACGGGCCCAGCTGACCCGGGCGCCCGCGGGGACGGCGAGCTCGGCACGGCTGGAGTTGTACGTGTTGGGGTCGCTGTCCACGTCGACGTAGGCGATCGTGGCGTCGTCGTTGACCGACTCGGTGCCCTTCGCGCCCTTCGCCGAGGAGTTGGCCGCGCGCACGACCCCACCGTGCTGCACGGACTGGTAGCGCGCGGCGAACGGGACGCTGCTCGCCTCCCGGGGCCGGGGGGCTGAGGCGGAGGCGACCGGCAGCGCGGCCGACAGCGCCGCACACGACAGGGCGCACAACACGCTGCGACGCACAGCAAGAACCGCTGAATTCCGCATACAGGTTCTCCGCTTAGATGAGAGAAGGAAGGGAAGACCCGTGAAGGCCGGGAGAGGGGAAGGTGTCGTCCGCACGAAATGGGTGAACGCGCGGCGGGCCCGGAAGCAACGTTCGGGAACGTTATAACCCCGGCGCGGGGCGATAGTAAGCATTAGATGCCTGGAAACGCTAACTCCCGTATCCGCGCGGCAGGTTCCTCGTTGAGCGTGTTGCGCCATTCCACGCCCACTCCCTCCAATGGCCCTCCTATGGCCCAAAGATCGGTTGAACGTCACCCGTTCGGGAGAGCAACCGATGAAAAGCCGGGGCGTTGTTGAGGGAGTCGGGCCGAACAGTCCGCGCAGTCCACGTTGAATTTCGATCGAGGAGCACTTCCCCATGTCCCGTATCGCCAAGGCCGTTGTCCTGACCGTGGGTGCCGCTGCCGCGGTCGCCGGTGCCGCCGGTGCCGCCACCGCCGACGCCGGCGCCGAGGGCGCGGCCGTGAAGTCCCCCGGCGTCGGCTCCGGCAACGTCGTCCAGGTCCCGGTGCACATCCCGGTCAACCTCTGCGGCAACACGGTCAGCGTCATCGGCGCGCTGAACCCGACCTTCGGCAACGCCTGCGTCAACGCCTGATCCGGCACGCCTGATCAGTCCTTCCGAAGCCGGTGCGCCCACTCCTGACGGGGTGGGCGCACCGGCTTTTCCTTGTCGTCATGGGGTCGGTGCTCGTTCGGCGGCACCGTCGTGCGCCGGTCGGTGCAACGGCGTACGCCCCTTCGGGGGGCATGTTCGAGGGGTGGATTCACCCGAACGGAGGCGTGGCGCTCAGTAGTTCTGCGGTTGCGGAGCGCTATACCCGCAGGCACGGTGAGAGGGAAGTTGTCCGACGCATAAGGAAAAGGAACACATATGCGTCCCCTGGCTACACGCCGCATCACCGCCCTGGCGATATCCGCCGTCATCACCCTCGGCACGGCGGGACCCGCCTTCGCCGACGAACACCATCCGTCCACCGCGGCCGAACGGGCCGCCCGCGCACCTCTCCCCGACGCCGCGGCCCTGCTGACCCAGGCCGAGGCGCTCGGAGACCTCGGCTCGGTGACCACTCCCGTGACCGAACTCGTCACGGCCGCGCTCAAGGCCGACTCCGGTCAGCTCCCCGCGGCCGACGCCGAGGCCCTCAAGGCCAAGATCGCGGCAGCCGTCGAGGAGGCCAAGGCCACGGCGCCGGCCCCGTTGCCGGACGCGCCCGTCACGCCGCCCTCGACCGATCTCCCGGTCACGCCACCGTCGACGGACCTTCCCGTCACGCCGCCGGCGGCCGAGCTTCCCGTCACGCCGCCGGCCGTGGAGACCCCCGTAGAGCTACCGGCGGCGCCACCCGTGGAAGCCCCGGCCCTGCCGGTGAACCCGCCCGTGACCCTGCCCGTCGCGGCCGGCGCGAAGGCCGCGTGGGCCGGGAAGGCGGCCGCCCCGGCGGACGTCGTCGACGACGCCCTCGCCACGGTCGAGAAGGCGGTCGCCGCCCTGCTCGCCGCGGTCACCTCCGGCGACGCCGGCGGAGTCGTACCGCAGGTCACGGCGACCCTGACCTCGCTGGTCAACCTGGCCGTCGCCACGGTCCTCGGCAGCGGTCTGCCCGCTCCCGACCTGGCCGGACTGCCCGCGCTGCCCACGCTCCCGGTCACCGCGCCCGAGCTGCCGGTGGACCCGCCCGAGCTGCCCGTCGACCCGCCGGTCGACGTGCCCGAACTGCCGGCCACGCCCCCGCTGCCGGTCCGGTAGTCACCCGCAGGCCCTGTGCCGGCCCGGCGTCCCGCCGGGCCGGCACAGGCGTGTGCGGCGGTGTGCGATCGGCAAATAGCACCGGGCCGCATCGATCGGGTGCAGTGTCGAGAAATCCTTCCTTCCGGAGTTTCCGTGCGGCACGCCGTTCGTTACAGAAGCAGAACAAAGCGCGCGGGATTCGGCCAAGAAGCCTGTGCAGCAAGTGACTTGAAGGTATAGAGGAAGGATTCATCCCATGAAGCCCACCAAGGTCGCCGCGGTTGTCGCCGGTTCGCTGATGGCCCTCGGCGCTGCCGCGCCCGCCATGGCCACGGAGGCGCTGACCCCCACCAGCCTGAACGGTGGCCTCGAAGCGATCGCCGCCAATGGGCTGAAGTCGGACGTCCTGAGCAGCACCACGGACGGCTCCCCGGTCAAGACCGTCACCGACACCGCGACCCAGCTGAACGAGACCACCAAGGGCGGCTCGCTGCTGGGTGGCCTGCCGGTCGGTGGTGGCCTGCCGGTCGGTGGCTGACACCGGACCGTCACCCCACTGACGTCACATCAGTAACCCTGCCTTTTCGGGCACTTGCGGGGGCCATGACGCCGCCGCCTCCCACGGTCGGCTGATCGAATGATTTTCTGATCAGCTGCCGTGTGGCCCCCGCTGCACGGGGTTCGCCGACCCATACCCTCTGGCCAGTCCCACGCAATGTCGGCGTGGATCAGGCCGGTCGGAGCGAGGGGGGATCCTCGCCGGTCTCTCCCTTTCTCCAGAGGAAGAGCGGTATGCGGTCCATCATCAGCAGGAAAGTACTCACCGCGGCGGCAGCGACCGGCATCCTGTCGCTGAGCGGCGGATTCGCCCTGGCCGCGAACTCCCACGCCGGTACCGGCG
>NZ_LIPQ01000004.1 GCF_001418135.1 Streptomyces aureus | reverse complement strand
GTTCTGCGACTCCAGCGGCATCAACGCGTTGATCGCCGCCCGCAACCACGCCCATTCCGTCGGAGCCGAGATCGCACTCGCCGCCGTTCCGGCCAACGCCCTTCGCGTCTTGCGCCTCGTCGGACTGGACCAGGTTTTCCCGCTCCATCCCGACGCCGAATCCGCGTTCGGGCCCTGACCTCCAGGCCGCCCGGGCTTGCGAGCTCTTCTGCGAGGGGTCAAGCACCAAGCCCCGCAGTGGTGACAGCAACCCACCCTGGGCATCTCTGGGGATGGCCCTCCTCCGGTCTCACGGACGGCAGGCCGACGGGTCCTCCTCACGCGACCCCGCGACCGCCGTCTCGCTCTCTCCGAACAAGGCGGAGCAGCTGACGGCGGTCACGACCGTTACCTACGGAAGCTGAGGATTCGCTGGGTGAATCGGCTACTTCGCGGATACGACCCAGCCCGTGCTGACACATCGCTCCTCACGGGCGGGGCGCGGGGGCACGGGACGCGGATCCGCCGCGCACCCTCCGGCCGTAGGCCCGGCAGAGCGCGGCGGACGGCGAACCCGAGTCATCGGGAGAGGAGCCGGTTGAAGAAGGACCGGTACTGACGAAGGGCCACCCGCAGGCTCTCCGTGTCGACGCGGTCGTCCTCGCCCCACTGCCCTTCGAGATTCCTCTTGTGGTCGGCGAAGGTGGTGGCGAGCTGTTGCATCACATCGGCGACCAGCGCGTCGGCCGCGTGAACGGCTTCCCGAGGATCGTCGACGAACATGCTCTGGATGTCGCTCCACCGCGCACGGAACGACGCGTCGTCGTCACTGTCCAGCAGGCGGGCCGAGTGGTCGGCCTGCTCTTCCGTGGCAGGCTCGTCCCCGCCCGGCTCCGCGTCCGTCCGCGTCCCCGATGCGGAAGCGCTGCTTTCCGGCTCCTCACCGGCGTCTGTGGTGTCACCGACCGCAGTGCTCTCCCCGGGGTACACGGGTGCGTTCCGAGCGGCGCCGTCACGCTCCCGGTCCTGTTCCCACCGATCCTCCTGCGTGTCGCGACGGGTCTCCTCTTCCGTACCGCGACCGGTCCGCTGGGCGATGTCCTCGGTCGACAGGCCGCTCGCGGCCCGCGACGGTGTCTCACGCTCGCGCATGACGCGCCTTCCCTCTCAGCTCCGGCCGGGACCGGCCGAGCTTCCGTTGGTGAGGAGTTCGTCGAAGAGAGCCCGGTAGTGCACCATGGCTCCCCGCAGCTGCTCGGTGGTGGCCCGCTGGGTGGTGCTGAGCGTGTTGATCTCGTGGGCCGCCCAGTAGTGCTCCAGCGTGCGCCCGTGTTCGACGGAGAGATCCTTTGCCTGCTGCTCGAAGCCCTCGGTGGGATAGCCCCGCTCGTGCATCAGGGAAGTGACGAGCTGGTCCGCGTCGTGCACCGCGCCCTCAGGGCGGTCCACGAACTCCTCCTGGACTCCGCGCCACTCCTGGGCGTACCTCTCCCTCTGCTGACTCGACAGCGGTTTGATGTCCAAGGCTTCATGGCGCTCCTCGCGGGCGCCCAGCTCCTGTTCGGCGGCTCGTCGGCTCCCGGCGTCCTCGACCGTGCGGTCGTACTCCGGCCCGAACTGCTCACGAAGACGACGTCGGCGACGCATGCTGAGGGTCACCGCCACGGCGATCAGCGCGATCAGCACCACAGCGGATATGACGATGGCCAGAATTGTTCCTGTTGACATCGGCCTAGCTCCCGTCGGGGAAGTCGTCCGTTGTGATGGCGGCTTCCCGAGCGGACCGTCCTGAAACGCGATGGGCATCCCGTGCCGGAACGCAACATCCATGGGTGACTCGGGGTGGGCGGCGCACCCGGTCGGGGGCTGTGCGCCGCCCGCCGTCACGCGGCCCGCCGTCACGCGGCTGAGCGACCCCGAGCGGGTCTGGACGGTCTGACGCGACCTGGTGGACTACCGGTCGGGTCGGTGCTCGACATCGTGTAGGACCAGGGTGTCCAGCGGTGCGAGGACGCGGGCATCGACGTGGGACTGTGGTCGTGCGAGCAGTACAGCTGGACCGCTGAGGACCCGGCTCGGTGCGTGGAGAGTCGGCCTGGACCGTGACCTTCGCCCTGCCGGACCGGGACGTACGAGGTCGAGACACGCGCCAACCTCACGTCGGATGCCGACACCCTCCACCGAAGCGACCCTCGACGGGTGCGGGGGAGGGCGCCCGGGCGTCATCCCGCACCTGGAAACCAACCTTCCACGGACCCACGTCTATCAAGCCCCAGCCCACGGGGGCAGGAATACCGTCACCCGACGCGAAGGGACGCGACCTCGTAGTGCACCGCCGAGCTGAGGGACAGGCCGCGGCAGGTCAGTTGGTGCGGCTGCGCCCGATGGGCGTGGATCTCGACCTCGAAGGCGGACAGACCGGCGAGGCGCCCGGTGACGCGCATCCGCCACCGATCACCGTCCCGGACCGTCTCCTCGATGACGTAGTCGTGCCGACCCGACGGGCCCGCGTGGCGGAGCACAGCGGACAGGGCGGCCTGCTGGGGCGGGACGAGGTCCGTGTACCCGCGCAGGTGGTCCGGGTGGACTCGGTCCGCCAAGTGCTCCTCGACCACCGTGACCGCCGAGAGGGCGTCGAGGTTCCCGTAGTACACGCCGTCGGGCGCGACGACCACATTGGCGGCGAACCGGTCCCCTCCCACATGCGTGCACTCCCACACCAGCTGCGGCCAGCGGTCACTCAGCGCACGCGCCACCGGACGGCCGCGGACGGCGCAACAGGTGTCGTGCAGGCCGTGGGCGCAGACGAGGACGACGGGCGGCCGGCCTCGTTCCCCGGGCGCGTCCAGGGCGTCGACGATCTGCGCCAGATCCCCGTCGTCGTGCCAGGTGCCCCACTCCTGACGGTGGGCTCCGTCCTTCTCGTACCGCAGAACGGCCCACCGCGGCGGTTCGTCCGGCCGACCGCGGCCATGGCGTCTGATGAGCAGGACGCGGGCGCGTGCCGCCCGCGCGGCGGCGTACACCCGTGCCTTGGCCTCGGGATCAAGAGGGAGGCCGTCGAAGCCGTTGACCGGCCAGCCGGCCCGGTACTCGATGAGGATCCAGACCGAGCCGTACGGCGCCGTGCCCGCGAGCGGGTCGCCGCGCAGGCGGGCGGCATCGGCGCAGAAGAAACGCGCCGGCGTCGTCATGCCGACCGTCTCACGGCTCGGCAGGCACCAGCACGCCCGCGCGCAGCAGCCGCTCGACGAAGGGCAGACCGAGCTCGCCGGCAGGACGGGCGCTCCCGTCGAGGATCCGGAGCACCGACGGCAGGTCCCTCTCCGGGAAGTCGAGCCACCCGACGCGGGTGGCGAGGCGCCGGCCCTCCAGGCGTGGTTCCAACGCCTCACGAAGCCGGACCGCTGTGCCGGGCCCGAGTCCGTCGAGAGCCCCGAGTTGTTCCAGCGGCCCCAGGGGCGCCGGGCGTGCTTGGCCGCGGCGGGCGCGGTGGAACAGGGGAGCGGGGTCCGCCTCGGCGACCGCGGCGAGGAGACGTCGGCGTACGACCGCGAGTTCTGCGCCCGGTCCGTCCACGCCCAGGGGGAGGGATCGGCGCATCTCGGGGTCCTCGCGCAGCAGCTCCAAGGCGGACTGCACGAGTTGCTCGGCCAACGCGTGCCGCGTCCAGGTGTGAACGCCGAGCGTCAGATGGATCGACACGGCGCCCTGGGCTTCGGCGGCGTGCAGCCAGCCGCGCGGCAGATAGAGGACGTCGCCCGGCCCGAGCAGGGTGTCGATGTACGCCTCTCCTCGGCGGGCGGCACCGGCGACCGCGGCGCGGTGCTCCGTCCAGGGCTCGTCGCGCAGCGGCGCCGGGTGCACGGGCTGGTGGATGATCCAGCGCTTGGTACCGGTGATCTGCAGGACGAAGACGTCGTGGACGTCGTAGTGGTCGTCGAAACCGCGGCTCTGCGGCGGGGTGACATAGGCGTTGGCCTGGACGGGGTGGCCCAGCTCCGTGCCGAGCCGCGTCGCGAAGTCCGTGATCGGCCCCCAGGTCCGCTGCAGCGCCTGCAGCACCAGGGTGCTGCCGTCGGCGAAGCTCCGCCACACCGCGGTGTCGTCCAGTTGGTCCCCGACCGACGCACCGACTCCGCCCGGGGAGGTGAACGACGACTCGGGTGCGGTGGAGCCGTCCTTGGCGACGCGGAGGAACGGCGTCCGCAGGCCGCGTCGGGAGATCAGCTCGTCCACCGAGGCTGCTGAGAACAGGTCGGAGAAGTCACCGGCTCCGCGCGTGAGCAGCGGGGTGCGCCCCCAGACGTCCCGAGCGAACTTCTCGCGGCTGAGTCGGATCAGACGTGTCTCCAGGACACGGCCGTCGACGTCGTCGGCCGTGTCCCGAAGTGTCGTGGGAACGGTGCTCAAAGGCGGCCGCCGGCCTCTTCGGCACCGCCGTCGGCACCGCCGTCGTGTACGCCGGGGGCGCCGGCCGCGCCACCGTCAGCGGGGCCTTCCGCACCGCTGTCGGCGCCTCCGTCCGCTCCACTGTCCGCGCCTCCGTCGGCACCGCTGTCCGCACCTCCGTCGGCGCCTCCGTCGGCACCGCTGTCCGCACCTCCGTCGGCACCGCTGTCGGCTCCGCCGTCCGCTCCGCCGTCCGCACCCCCGTCGTGGACGCCGGGTGTGCCGACAGCGCCACCGTCCGCCGGACCTTCCTGCTGGTTCGGGTCCTGCTCGGAGTGCGCCATGTCTCCTCCTGGGAATAGGGACGATCGGTGAGGGGCGGTCCTGTGCGGGCCCCTTATACAAGCTCACCCACCCGGGTAAGAGGGGCAACCGGAGCAGCGGCGCACGTGAACGCCGCGTGGTGGCTTCTCCGTCGCCGCACCGACGATCTCCGTGCGGCGACGCGCCGCGCGCGTACGAGGCTGCGACTCTGTCGATCCGATTCTCCGCCGCGCATCGGGCAAGAGGACGCCGGGCGTCCAAACGGGGCCAGTGGTCAACACCGGACAGGCGTGGAATCCAGCGAATCGTGGAGACTGGACAGATGACGGAAACCGGGAGGGAGACGGTTCGGCGCCTGGAGCAAACGATCCTGAAGCTCCTGCAGCGCCGCGCTCCCGGCGCGTCGATCTGCCCGTCGGACGCGGCGCGCGCCGCGTACCAAGGGGACGACGACGGCTGGCGTGCCCTGATGGAGCCTGCCCGCCTCGCGGCCCGCCACCTGGTCGACGAGGGAGAGGTGGAGATCACTCAGCGCGGACATCCGATTGCACCAGGCAAGGCCCGAGGCCCGATCCGCATCCGACGGGCCGATGACTCAGCACCACCAGACCGACCTGCCGCCGACCGTCCGTGAGAAACCCCCAGGCCTCCTGGAACCACCCAACGCGGCCACCTTGCCCATCACAACAGCAGCGCGGACGCGGCGCGGAAGGCACACCCCTGTGCGCGGCTGCGTGCTGAGGCCATACCGAGACGGTGCATGCACTTCTCGCCTACGGTGGCGACCCCGGTCTCCGCGAAGACCACGGCACGGGCCGCTTCTCGCTTGAATGGGCGCCGGCCGGGCCCCACCCCGAAACGATCGCCATGGTCCATGCTCCATGCCGCATGCGCCCGACCGCCCCACCGAGCCGCATCACCCGTCTCGTGGTGCCAGGTCTCATGATCCACTTGCGACAGGCGCCCTGAAGCATCCGACTCCCGCCAGGATGGGCATCGGCCTTGCTGCCCGGGGCTGCGGGCGGAGGGGACCTGGAGGCGTTCCCGTCGTCGGCAGCAGGCCGGACCGATCCGGGCCGGAGGGGGCAGTCGGGGGCATCCACCCGACCACGTCGTCGGCCCCCCGGCGCGTTCGCCGGACCGGTCGTGCCGAGCGGCCGCCCGGCCCCAGAGGCGGCCCGAGACCCTCCCGTGACCTGCGGAAAGCTCCACGACGGGGGGATACCGCCGGTTTCGTCGCCACACGCACAGGATCGTCACCGAACCGACATACCAAGCGGTCGGAACCCCCTTACGCAAGGGCTATACCCATGAGTAACGTACGCGGACCACCAGCGCCACCCGCCCGGTCCCCGGGGCGGCAAGGAGCAAGATCGATGTCGTACCACCAGCCTTTCCCCGGCCCACCACCCATACCCGAGCACCGGAATGCCGGGCGGCACCGCCACGAGGCGGCGTCGCAGTCCTGGGAGGGTGGATCGCCGTCCTGGGACGCCCATCCACAGGCAGCCCGGGACTCGTCCCCGCGAGCGTGGGACTCCTTGCCGCAGGGCTGGGACTCCGCGCAGCAGCCCTGGGACGCGTCCCCGCAGCCGCAACCGCTCGCCGGCACCGACGATCGTGATGATCTGCACCGGCTCGGATCGGCTTACCGCCGGCTCCGCCGCGTCGCCACCTTCACCGCGCTCGGCTACTTCGTCATCTTCCTTTTCCTGTCCGGCTACGCCCCCTCGATGATGACCAGCAAGATCACCGGTGGTCTCACCACCGGTCTGGTCCTGGGGCTCCTCCAGCTGCCTGTCGCGCTGGCTGCGATCGCGCTGTACGAGCGGATCGCGCGCAAGCACGTCGACCCGCTCGCCACGGCGATCCGCGAACGTGCCGAGCAGGCGGCCGCGGCGGCCGCGCCCCGCCCAGAACGCCAGGGTCGCTCCGGACGTCCCGCGTGGCAGCAGCCCACCGGAGGTGCGCGCGCATGACCAGCTTCAGCTCCGAGGCCCAGACCATGTCGCTGATGGCGTTCATCGCGGTCATCACGGTCACGCTGCTGCTGTGCGTGATGACCGGCCCCGATCGTGATGACCTGGGTGACTTCTACACCGGCTACCGCTCGCTCTCTCCTGTGCAGAGCGGTCTCGCGATCGCCGGCGACTACATCTCCGCCGGCACCGTGCTCGGCACCATCGGCATCATCGCGCTCGTCGGGTACGACGGCGTCACGCTCGCCCTGAGCACCGCGCTCTCGCTGGTCCTGATGATGTTCCTGCTCGCCGAACCGCTGCGTAACGCCGGCCGGTTCACGATCGGCGACGTCTTCACCCGGCGTCTCCCCGGCCCCGCCGTGCGGATCACCACGGCCGCGGTCACCCTGACCGCACTGCTGCCGCTGGTGATCTTCCAGCTCGCGGGTGCCGGCGATCTTCTCTCCGTCGTCCTCGGCTTCGACTCCGACGGCTTCAAGACCGGGGCGATCGTGTTCCTGGGCCTGCTGATGATCGCGTACGCGGCGATCGGCGGCATGAAGGGCACCGCCTTCATCCAGATCGTCAAGACCGTCGCCCTGCTCGGCGCGTCCTTCGCGATCGCCGCGCTCATCCTCAACCGCTTCGACTTCAGCCTGCCCTCCCTGCTGGACGCCGCCAAGCGCGGCAGCGGGGCGGGAGACGCCTATCTCGCCTCCGGTCTGCAGTTCGGCGGCAACGAACTCGACATGATCAGCACTCAGTTGACGGTCGTGCTCGGCGCCGCGGTGCTGCCGCAGATCACCATGCGCATGTTCACCGCGCGCAGCGCGGCAGCCGTGCGGCGCTCGATGTCCTGGGCCGTGTCGACCGTCGTCGTGACCTGTCTGCTGATCGCCGTCATAGGCTTCGGCGCGGCAGCGATCGTCGGCCACCAGGGGATCGTCGCCGGCGACCCGCAGGGCAAGACGGCGTTCCTCATGGTCAGCCAGGCCGTCATGGGCACGGACCAGACGACCGTCGAGACACTGGTGTTCACGGCCGTGTCGACAGCCATCTTCCTCACCCTGCTGGCCTCGGTCGCCGGGATCACCCTCGCCTGTGCCAACACCCTGGCGCACGACCTCATCGCGCACGGGTTGCGCCGCAAGGCGCAACTGAAGGACTCCGCAGAGATGGCCATCGCCCGGACCGCCGCGGCGGTCGTCGGGCTCGTGGCGATAGCGATCGCCGCCGGTGCACGGCATCTGAACCTGCAGGCACTGCTCACCCTGTCGTTCTGCATCGGCGCGTCCGCGGTCGCACCGGCCCTCATCTACAGCCTGTTCTGGCGCCGCTACTCCCGTAAGGGACTGCTCTGCACCCTCATCGTGGGCAGCGCCTCCGCGTTCATCCTCATGGCCGGCAGCAACCTGGTGTCCGGATCGCCCCAGGCGATCTTCCCGGACCAGGACTTCAACTGGTTCCCGTTCACCACGTCGGGCATCCTCTCGGCCCCGCTGGGCTTCCTCGCGGGCTGGCTCGGCACGGTGCTCCACGAGCGTGACCCGGCCGAACAGCGCATGCGGTACGAAGCGGTGGAGGAGACGATCCTGGCCGGCACACCCGCGGCGAACAGCGTCTCCGCGTCCTGACGCGCACGCCCCGACGAAAGGGCGCCCGGCCTGGAACTTCAGGCCGGGCGCCCTTTCGGCTGTGCCGAGGCGCCTGGCCGAGCGAACGGTCAGTCCCTGCCGTACTTGCGGTGGTAGTCGTCGTCGTTGCCGTAGTCGCCGTCGTAATACTCGTCAGGGTTGCCGTGGTCGCGGTGCCACTCGTCGTCGTTGTCGTAGTTCCCGTCGTAGTAGCTGTCGTTGTCGCGTGCGTCGCGAGGCCGGCCGCCTGCGGTGTTCGTGCCGTCGCCCGGCTCGGGGATGTACGCGGGGGCAGAGGAGCCGACAGGTGTGGGCGACGTCGGGGTGGAGCTGTCCTCGGGCTCGGTGATCGAAGCGGTGTACGGCTCAGAAGGGCTGCCGTCGGGCCCGGGGTGCAGGACGGTGGACGGCCCCGAGGGGCTGGGGTCTGGCTTCCCGGCAGAGCCGGCGGGGAAGGCCATGAAGCCGATGGCGATCACGAGACCGGCGACGAGGTAGAGGGCGGCGCCCGCGGGGCCCCACCTCTCGGCTCCGTTGGCCTTCTTCACCGTTCCCTCTCGGGGGCGAGCAGCGCTGTGCCCGGACAGGTCAACGGACTCAGGACGGGAGGTCGAGGAGCGGTCGGAGCGGTCGGAGCGGTCGGCGCGCTCGGACGGCGTGAGCCACCGCTGCTCAGCGCCGTTCGGATGTGTCCGCTGTGCACCAGTCCACGCGTGTACGGCTTCGCGTGAGTGGCGGCGGGTGGCGTCCACTATCGACTCCCCGTCGGCGAAGGCGATGGGCTCCCCGCACTTTGCGCACTGCCAGTCCATCTATTCCCCCTGGTTCTGTTGATGCCGGTCGAGCTTAGGACGGGTCTGTCGAGCCGAGAAGCTCGTCCTCTCTGAGACGCGGGGGTCGGGCGAGCGTCCGAGGAACGAGGTGGCCACTGTTCTGGAGCCACCCCTCGGTCATCCGGATACCGGCGGTGACGACCTCGCGCCCGCCGACTGCGCGGTGTTCCTGCCTCGGTTGAAGGCGATCACCGACCAGTGGGCGAGTGAGGCCGGCGACCAGCTCCCGCTTGCAGCACATCACGGACTCCCGCCGGCTTGGCGGACATTCTGCGACTCTGCATCGAGAAGGACGTCCCGCTGGCCTGCCTCTGAAGCCCTCGGGCCGGCTGAGGGTGGAGAGGGCCGGTCACCGATCAAGCCGCAGAGGCCTACGGCTTCGCAACGATCGTCGGGTCTCAAATATGGACTCGTCTGTGACGAACGACGTCTCTATCCTGAGTGCGAGTGGGACTGCGCGTGGTCCTGCAGGTTGCGTGCCGTGGCAGAGCGGTCCAATGCGATCGCCGTGGGGGAGGGCCCCCTCGCGGCGAGTGACGGAGACGGGGCGGCCTTGCCCCTGTCTGTCTCGCGGGTTCGAATCCCGTCGGCATCGCAACCGTACTGGGTCGGAGCAACGCGCTACCCCGTCGGAAGGGAACGCCCACTCGGCTCGGCCGCGATCGTCGCGCTACGGCCGCGCGGCGCTCTTGTTGTTCAGGTGCTGACCGGCGGCATCGCCACGGGCAGCAGCTCCGGGCGCCGGGCGGCGCGGCCGTCGCCGGAGGAGCGGCCCCGCAGGCGGCGTACCAGCCAGGGGCCGAGGAACCCCGCGGCCCAGCGTAGTTCGGCGGCTGCCGTGCGTACCGCGCCGGCGGCCGCGTCCGTGTCGGGAGCCAGCTCCAGGGTCCACGAGTCGTCGCTGCCCGGCAGGCCGAGCGCGTGGGCGAGCGCGGCGGAGATCCGATCGTGTCCCAGCGGGCTCGCATGCAGTCGGTCCGCGGCCCAGAGACGCCGATCGGTGGCGGCGGCGTGCGGAGAGGTCTCGGCGAGAGCGACGCCGTGCCGGGCCGCTGCCAGCCGTATGCGGTCGTTGAGGGCGGCGATCCGGGGTGCGACGGGGCGGGCGATGGGCGCGATACGGGTGATGTCGGGGATCGTGACAGTCGCGACGTGTGCGCCCGTGCTGGTGAGCGCGGCGAACATCGCCTCCACATGGGCCGCGGTCTCGTCCGGGTCGAACCGGGGTCGCAGCAGGTCGTTGACCCCGGCGACCACAGTGGCGACGTCGGGGCGGAGGGCGAGCGCGGGGCCGAGCTGCTCCGCGCGGACCTGTCCGGCGAGCCGGCCCCGGATGGCCAGGTTGGCGTACCGGACCTCGGGGCTCACCGTCGCGATCCTCTCGGCGAGGCGGTCCGCGAAGCCACGCAGCCCGGTGATGTCGTCGCCGTCGCCGACCCCCTCGGTCTGGCTGTCGCCCAGCGCGACGTACCGCACGTACTGACCGTTACTCATGCGCCGTCCGTCTCTCCCGCGGCATCAGCGTGCCGCACCCGGAACCGCATACTACTCAATAAAGTGAGTAGTCATGTCGATGATTAGATGGGGCCTGGCGGAGGGCGGACAACCCCTGCTGAGCGTCATGAGCCTGTACGGCGACGGACACGCCTGCTCCGCCGGACCGCCGGCCAAGATGAGGCACGGCAGCGCCCTACAGCGAGACCGGCCATCGTGCCTGGCCGGAGTCGTGGTGAATCTGTGTGGCCGTACGGGGCGGAACCGTCGGCGGCTACCACTCGGGGTGGACGTCGTGGCTGTCGTAGCGGGAGCCTGAGTCGGTGATCCAGGGCCGGAAGCGGCCGGGTCCGGAGGCTTCGTGGGCGTAGGTCACCGGTTCCTCCGTATCGTCGGTGACGATGACGGCTCCGGCCTTCTGGGCGCAGCGAAGGGCGTGGGTCCAGTGGGGGCCGCGGTGGCCGGTGCGGAAGTCGGGGGTCTTGCACTGGGTCATCGGTTCTCACCGCCATGCCAGTCGAATGCCTGCCGGTACGGGACGGGGCGGGCGCCCGGCGGATGCCGAACATGCGAAAATACCCCGATTTATGTAACTTTGAACCTCTGGATCTGCCTGCCGCCGGCAGGTGGCGACTGTGGTCCGCCATGTTGATCATGCAGCCGGAGCAACGATGCTGCCGAGCGTCTCGGTCCTCCTGTACAGCAGCGACGCCGGTACCCGGGCGCAAGTCCGGCTGGCGATCGGCCGTGGCCCCACGTCCGATGTCCCGCCGGTCGCGTTCGTCGAGTGTGCGACTCTGCCCGCGGTCCTGCTGGCGCTGGAAACAAGCCCTATAGACGCCTGCGTGCTGGACGGCGAAGCGGTGCCTGCCGGCGGTGCGGGGGTGTGCCGACAGCTCAAGAACGAGGTCTTCCGCTGCCCACCGGTCCTGCTTCTGATCGGACGGCCGCAGGACGCCTGGCTGGCTTCCTGGAGCCACGCCGACGCCGTGATCACCCTGCCCGTGGACCCTGCGGAACTCGCCGCGTCCCTCGCCGTACTGCTCCGCGCACCACAGTAGGCCTTCTCGTCCTCTGCGCCAGATGTTTGTGCAGGCTGCCCGACACCGGGCGGCGGTGCCGGGCTGCGGGTCGTGATCGGAGTGCCCACATCGCGGTCCTGTCGTGGGCCTGTGGGGGACTTCCCAGGCGGACCGCCGCCGCAGGTCTGCGTCCGTACAGGGCGCCGGTCAGGCTCAGGTGTCGAAGTCTCGTCGGGACAGGTCATGCAGGGCGGGCCCCGTAGTACCACTGGCCTGTGCCCTGCCCGCGGAGGGTCTCGGGCGGTCTCGGCGGCACCCCCGCCCGGGCCCGGGGTGCGCTGAATGCGTCTCGCACTAGACTCCTGCTGCGTGACCCATCCTGCCTTCCGTACTGCCGCGGATGACGACGCGCTGCTGGAGAGGCTTCACGCCCTCGCATGGGGTGCCGGAGGAGGCGTGGTTCCCTACCCCACCGTCATGCCGGCGGGCCCTTTCCCTCCGCTTGCTGTGGCCGAGCTGGAGCGCGCGGAACGGAAGATCGGGTATCGCCTGCCCGACCTGCTCCGGCGCATCTACACCGAGATCGGTGACGGGGGATTTGGGCCAGAGGGGGGTCTGGCGTCGTTGACGGAGGGCCTCCGCTCGCCCGGGGATCTGACGGACTGGCATTGCGCGCTGACCATCCACGACCAGCGCCCCGGTTGGGCACCGCCGCGGTCATGGTTCTATCTGACGGGCGGCGGCTGCAGCATGGAGTGGTACGTCTCGCTGATGGCGGTCGACCACCCGGTCCTGCTCTACGACGCCGACGGCTGGGAGCCGGACTGGGGACAGGGCCCTCACGACGGCCTGCGTTACGCAGCGTCGTCGCTGCGCCACTGGCTCTGGACCTGGGCCGACGGGGGCAACGTCTGGGACGAAGCGCTGCAAACGATCAGCGAGGACTGAGCAGCACGCAGACGGTACGGCTCGGAATCAAGGTCCTTCGGCGTCTGTCCACGCCGAGATGGGCTGTGGCACCCCGCCGGACGGCTTCTTCAGGATCCCGGGCGAGCTTCCCGCAGACCGTGGGGACGTCCAGCCCACCGTTCGAATCCACGAGCACGTCGTGCACCGAGCTCCGGGTCGCCGGGGCGAGTCCCACGTAGGCAGCGAGGTGGCCGGCGGTCGGGAATGTGCTGCCGTCACCGTCCTCGATCAGGATTCGGCCTCCGATCCTGACGCCGACTCCTGGCATCGGCGTCAGGGCTTTCGAAATGTGGGCCTCCAGGAGTTCCCCGATCCGGCCGGGCGAGAGTCTTCGCTGGTCAAGGACGGCCGGCAGCGAGGCGGTCAGGCTCGGACGGTCAGCGCGGTCGCGTCGGTCCAGGGAACGGTGGCGGTCTGCTCGTCCAATGCGGATGGGCCCGCTGTCGCAGGTGCTTCACCGCTCGGCTCCGACGGCATCAGCGGGCGCACACACCGTGACCACCGGGCTCTCGCCCAGCGGGTCCTGAGGGGTGGGTTGCTTCATACCCCACCCAACGAGTACAGCCAATCCGCGTGATGCCGGCACACCATGACTGCTGCCGGTCCGGCACGACGGGCACACTCGGCAGCCAGGGCTCGGTGAGGATCGAGCGGGTTCCGATGCGGCGCCAGATCACGTGAGGGGTGCCCTCTCTGCGCTAAGAAGTCGTCTCGCTTGGTGCGGACCTCACATGCCGCGCTCTGGGCCGTATGTCTTGCGGGTGCGTTCTCCCGGTCCTGTGGGCAGGTACTCCAGCTGGACGGGGCCGGGGTAGAAGGTCGCGCTGTCCCAGCCGGCCATCTCCTCACCGATCAGATAGCGATACAGCCACTCGGCGAAGGTCATGGGGTGGCCGGCCCATTCTCCCTCTGCCCCCTGAACGACCACGCCGTCGGGAAATCCGTGGACTTCTGGAGCGAGGAAGATGGCGGCTCCCTGGTCCGTGCCGGCGAGTGGGATGAGGCCGTCGGGGGTGCCGAAGGTGATCTGCGGACGGTTGCAGATCACACGGGGATCCTCGTCGGGAGCCAGGTCGTAGGACTCCCACAGGCTCTCCGCCCAAGCTCTCGACGTCGACCGGATCTCCTCGCCCAGCTCGCTTCCTGCGCAAGCCGGATGAGCCGAGAGGTAGAGGTGGCCATTGAGTTGGACGGGCGCGTAGGCGTCGACGATCGCCTTGTAGTCCGTGGGGAGTTCTCTGCCGAGCTCCTGCTCCAGGCGAAGCCACGCGGCATGGTCGGCATATCGGTTCTCCGCCGGGCCGAGCATGTCGAAGATGGCTTGCAGGTAGTCGGTCATGGTTCCTCAAGGATGCTGACGGGCCACGTCTCGGACAGCATCGACCACATCTCATGACTCCGGTCAGCCGGGTCCCTCGTTGTGGTGGCATGGAGATGACGCAGCGGCTGGTGCCGGACAAGTTGTGGGAACTCCTCCTGCGAGTGGTGCCTGAGGCACCGGTCCGTCCCCAAGGAGGTGGACGTCGCAGACTGACGACCGTGGTGTTCTGGCCGCGATCCTGTTCGTCGCCACCTCCGGCTGCACGTGGCGGCAGCTTCCACCAGTCTTCGGGGCTTCCTGGCAGACGGTCCATCGCCGGCTCTCAGTGGACCGAAGCCCGTGTCTGGGCGAAGCTTCACCGGGTGATCCTCGACGAGCTCGGTTCCGACGGCATCCTCGACGGGTCTCGATGCGCCATCGACTCAGTCAGTCTCCGGGCTCTCAAGGGGGGCCCTAACGGGACCGAATTCGACCGATCGAGGCAAGATGGGATCCAAGATCCACCTGCTGACCGATCGCAACGGACTGCCTCTCTCAGCCGGCATCTCCGGGGCGAACACCCATGACAGCCAAGGACTCAAGCCCCTGGTCCAGGGCATTCCGCCGATTCGCTCGCGTCGTGGACCACGCCGACGCCGTCCTGCGAAGCTTCACGGAGACAAGGGCCACGACTATCCCCACCTTCGACGATGGCTACGAGACCGGAACATCACGCCTCGTATCGCACGCAAGGGCATCGAGTCATCGGAGCGACTCGGCCGGCACCGCTGGGTGGTTAAACGGACCGTGGCCTGGATGAACGGACTCCGTCGCCTACATCGCCGCTATGAACGTATGCCAGATCACTTTCTTGGCTTCATTGGCATCGCCGCAGCACTCATCTGCTACCGCCGAATCACCAACTAAGACGTCCTCTAAGGATCACGGCCCTGATCCGAGCGACAGCGGGCAGGCTCACAACCTGCCCGTCTACGGAGCCGGCGTATGGGGCCATGATCCGTCGCTCCTTGGCAGCTTCAGTCCACACCCGCTTCTGCGACCTCACGCGGTCACCCGACCGCAGGGCCTGTACGCTGCACGGCAAAAAGCTGGGTAGCCAACACCCTGGGGCGGGACGTGGAAGATCGTGAGCGGTTCACTCTGCTGCGGATCACTGGCAAGTACGGCGGCAGCGTAGCCATTGAACTCGATGAATCAAATGTGTCCGGCATTCCGGACACCAGTGGCGAGCTGATGGTGCACAACGACTTCGTGGCCGGACTCACTCGCACCTACGTCGAGCCGTCCGACCTCGCTCCCTGGGAGCACGTGCTGGACGAGGTCGAGGCCGGCCGAGACGCGGTGTGGCGCGAGCACGCCCGAGTAGCCGAGATAGGCATCCAGCTCGTGGACAGGGAAGACGACCAGGACCAGATCACTGTCACGGTCGCCGACCAGCAGACAACTCGGGTGGCCATCAGCCTGGAAGTGAACCGCGGTTGGATCAAAGAACAACGCGAGCTGCTCGGTGGAATCCGCACGGCTTGGAGGCACGTGCATCCGACCGCACTGCGCTAGCTGCCCCGGTACAGCAGCGCAGTACCGGAACCTCTCAGCGACCCCAGGCCGACCGTGACCGGCGCAGCAGGCCACTCTTCGTGGCTCCTTCGTCCAGCAGCGACCAGTCTCTGACCTGAGCATTCGCACAAGCCTGTTCAGTCAACACGCCGGAGCGGCGCTCGGCCCTTCGGGCCTCGCCGACGAAGCCCTTCGCTCGCATCGCCGGCGACGGGGCCAGGCCGGCATCAAACTGGGCTGACCTGGTGGACTGGAAGCAGTGGCGGTCCATACTCACCCGCACTAGAACCGGTTTCGCGAAGAAAGCCACCCCGTACTCCCAGGTTGCGCGTCCCGCGGTGCCGGAGCCCATGCGCCAGGTGAGTTCGTAGCTGCCGGATGCGCGCTGGACGCGCTGGACGCGGAGACCGGCGCGGAAGCGACCGGCGCGCAGGTGCGCGCAGGTCGTCGACGAAGGCCGCCACGGTCTGTCGGAAGGGGCGTCGCGGTGCTCGCCAACATCATCCGCTGGCTGCCGACACCTTGGAAGGGGCAACAGGTCTCCAACCAACTGCGTTCTCCTGTTACCGGGACCGTCGCTCATGCTGTACGCCCCACCCCGGCGGCGAGGGCTGCGTTCATCTCGTTCCTCGCCCCCGTCGTCGTTGTGCCGGCGCAGCTGCCACCGCGTCGGGCAGTGTCGATCTCGGCAGGGGCGGCTGGCGGCCTCACTCCGGCCCGCAGGAGGGTTGTACCGGAAGGGGAGCGGGACAGGTGTATGGCGGCGTTGCACTGGGCGGGGGACCGGATGTGCTGCCGGAGGCGGGAACCCCGAAAATGGTGGTCTTCCATTTGTGCAGGTCAGCTGCCGTGGTCGAGCCTGGTCGTCGCGACGGCACGTCTCATTCGTCAGCCATGAGAGGTTCTGGATCTCTGAGGGGCTGGCGGGCGGCGTCCGCCGGGGCAGGACGTGTGTGGTCCGGTCGGTGCCGTGGTGACGCCTACGGCACCTCCGACCGTGCGAGGTCTTTGAAAAGACCGGTGGCGCTGGGCGCCGGCCGGTCCTCGCGCGTTCTGCCCGCACGGGGCTCTCGGGTTCAGGATCCTCGATGGATGAGCTGCCGCACGGTCACGCGTTCTTCCGTACGAGCTTCGAGCACTGGACAGGGTGTGAGTCGGTGAGGTCCGGCGGTGCCGCGCGTTGCGGCTGATGAGGTGGCGAACCTTGCAGTTCTGGAGTGAGTGCGCCGTGCGGCCCCACGTGCTCATCTTCGAGAACAGCGCCCGGCGGCCGCGCGGAGGGGTACATGACGTGGACGGGTACGCGCCGCTCAAGGTCACGTTGAGGCCGGTGATGCACCGGCTTGTCGGCGAGGGCGTGCAGATGAGGCGCGAGCGGGCCGCCACGGCTTTGAACGAGATGCTCGAACGACTGGATGGAACGCATCGTCGACGGAGGGGCAACGACGTCGCCGTGAACGGGAGCCGAGTGCCGAGCCCAGGAAACGGCTCCGCCCTCAAGCGGGAGGGGGAGCCGTTTCGGGTGGTGGGCTGATCAGCGCGCCGCGTCAGGCATGGCGGTGCTTCTTGCGGGTGATGAGGCGGTAGAGGGCAAGGAGGATGAGGGAGCCGACGATGGCGGCGATCCAGGTGGAGAGATCGAAGAAGCCATCGATGGAGTCGACGCCAAAGATGACCTTGCCGAGCCAGCCGCCGAGCAGGCCCCCCGCGATGCCGATGAGCATGGTGATGATGAGGCCGCCCGGGTCCTTGCCCGGCATCAGCGCCTTGGCGATGAGGCCGGCGAGCAGCCCGATGAGTATCCAAGCAATGATGCCCATGATGCCTTCCTGCCTGGTCGTAGCCGGTGGTAGTTCAGCTTCTTCACAGCCCGGGGATTTCCAAACATCCGACAGTCTGACCATCTCGCCGAAGTGTGGGGGGATGACGCGGCTCTCGAAATTTGGGGTCTGCCGGAATTCCACGGATTCGGTCGCCGTGGCTCGTGGGCGCCCCTTTGGTGATGGGGGCCCGCGTCCGGGGCTCTCCTGCTCGGTGGCGTGGAACGGGTCGTTCCAGCGCTTCGGTTTGGGGTGCCGGTCTGTCGTAGACGCTGCTGCCGGCGACGGGAACCCGTTCGGCGCGCTCCTCCTGGTGCGTCGCCGCCGCGTCGTGGGACCCGCATCAGGCGTCGGCCGACGACGTCCACGCCACTACCGCGCCATGGATCAGCCCGTCAGGGACGGCAGTCCTGACCGCAACGGGTGTCCGGCCGCGGCATGCGGCTGCCGGGCCGATCAAGTCTGCCGAACCGGGGCGGCCCTACGCTGCCGCCGTAGCGTGTTCACCGCGCTCGACGCCGTCACCGTTGGACCCCCCGCTGCCCTGTCTCAGGCCGGGAGACCACTCGGCCGCACTGCATGACGGGCGCGGGCGCTCAGCCTGCCGGCGTAGCACCGGCTACTTCGGGCAGGTGCCCCGGTGAGGCAGGCAGCCCTTGAGGTCGGGCTCGCCGGCAGCCGTCACTCATGCCGTAGCAGAGGTGGGCGGGGTGGCGTGGCCGAGCCCACCGCCGACGTACAGCGGCGTGTGCAGGAGCAGCGCGCGCCGTGCGACGCCAGGCGGCGAGTGCCTCAGACATGGACTCGGCGCCCCCACGCCCATGAGGGGTACTGCGATGAGACACATTGCGACGATCGGCGTCTACGGCTTCACGGCTGAGGCTTTTCTGGAGAAGCTCGCCAGCGGGGGCGTGGCGCTGCTGCTCGACCTCCGCCAGCGCCGCGGCGTTCGGGGCCCCGACTACGCCTGGGCGAACTCGGCGCGGCTCCAGCGCGCGCTCGCCACGGCGAACATCGGCTACCGGCACGTGAAGGAGCTGGCGCCGACGACGGAACTGCGTCATCTCCAGTACCGCGAGGACGACCGCCAAGGCGTGGGAAAGCGCAACCGGATCGCGCTGGCGCCCGAGTACGCCGAGCGATACACCCGTGAGATCCTCGACCCGTTCGACCTCGGCACGCTCGTGGCCGAGCTTCCGAGAGGCTCGGTGACCGCCCTCTTCTGCGTCGAGCGCGATCCGCAGGCATGCCACCGCTCACTCGTGGCCGAGCGCCTGCGCGCCGAGCACGGCCTGCCCGTCACGACCATCCGTCCGGGCTGATCCGTCTCGTCACCGCGCTCGTAGGCGGACAGCCCCCGCTGATCATGCTCATCGCTTGGCACTGTCCAAGGCGAGCGCCTCACCCGGACCAGCCCCCGGCAGACACGCCGCCGCAGGCGCGCCGGTGCTCCTGGTGGCTGCACGCTCCGCCCGGCAGGGGTGCCGTCGGCCGCAGCGGGCTCACGGGCGGGAGTGGGGGCGGGACTGACTCACGTGACCGCTCACACTTGCTCGCAGCGGCTTCGCCTCAGCGGAAACGCCGTGTGGGCCAGACCGGCGCCCCGTCGCCGGCAGTGGGAACGGAAGGTGGACCCAGACATACGTCGATTCCGATATCCCGGGTATGCGCGGTATGGGGAGTGCCACCCGCAGGCCGGGTGGAGCCCCGGCTGGAGCGCTCCGCCCGGGCCGGTGCTGCCTTCTCTCCGACGGAACGGAAAGTGGCTTCTGATCATGCATTCCTCCGAGACGGTGCGTCCCCCTCCCGTACGGGCGGATACGGGGAGCGACTTCGCCCGTCTCTCCCGCAAGATCCAGGAGGCTGGGCTCATGGCCCGGCGCCCCGGGTACTACGCGCTGCGCATCACGGCCGTCACCGCCCTGTACGCCGCCGGCTGGACGGCGTTCGTCATGATCGGCGACAGCTGGCGGACGCTGCTGGTGGCCGGTTTTCTGGCCCTCGTGTTCGGGCAGGTAGCGCTGCTCGCGCACGACGTCGCCCACCGACAGGTCTTCCGCCTGCGCAAGGCCAGCGAGATCTCCGGCCGCTTCGCCGGCAACCTCGGTATCGGCATGGGGTACGGCTGGTGGCAGGACAAGCACACCCGCCACCACGCCAATCCCAACCACGAGGGTCTCGATCCCGACCTCGACCCGGACATCCTCGTCTGGACGCAGGACCAGGCCCGCGCGGCCAGGGGACTGCCGCGGCTGCTCGGCCGTTCGCAGGCGTTCCTCTTCTTCCCGCTGCTCACGCTGGAGGGGTTCAACCTGCACGCGACCGGGATGCGGTCGCTGCTCGACCCCTCGCTCAAACACCGCATGTGGGAAGGGACCCTGCTCGCTGGGCACATCGCCGCCTACCTCGGCACGCTGTTCCTTGTGCTGCCGCCCGGCAAGGCGGTCGTCTTCCTCCTGGTCCACCAGTGCCTCTTCGGCGTCCACCTCGGCTCGATCTTCGCCCCGAACCACAAGGGCATGCCGATCCTGCGAGGCGCCGAGCGCCCCGACTTCCTGAGGCGACAGGTCCTGACCTCCCGCAACGTGCGCGGAGGCCGGTTGACCGACATCGCCCTCGGCGGTCTCAACTACCAGATCGAGCACCACCTCTTCCCGAGCATGCCCAGCGTGCACCTGCGCAAGGCCCGGACCATCGTCCGCCAGTACTGCCAGGAGCTCGGGGTCAGCTACGCGGAGACCAGCCTGATCAACTCCTACCGGCAGACCCTTGCCAGCCTCCACGCGGCGGGAGCACCCCTGAGAAGGCCGCGGACCACCTGACGCCACCACCAGCCGGCACCCGCCTACGCTGCGGTCGCGGACCGGGATCAAGGTGCCGTCCACGATCCACAACCGGTCCACGTCAGCGACCGGCCGCGGGGCCGCGGTATCAGCTTCCGCAGCGGCCTCAGGTGACGGACATGCCGCAGTCGAGACTCCTGAACGCACGCCTCGCCGTTTCCACGCGACGTCGGGGCGTGGCTCGAGCGGTGACCGGCCATCAGCCAGGCTCGTGGGCCTTGTGACAGGCGCGGCGAGGGTGTGGCCACGGGATTCATGCTCTTTGCAGCACGATTTCAGCGCCGGAGCATGGGGGTGCCCCAGAGTGGCAATCAGAGTGCGGAGTTGTGAACCCACCACAACACCGTGGCGACGATGGGATTCCTGGGGGTAGGGAAGGCATGACAGGATCAGGCACGGCTGCATGGCTGGGCGAGAAGCAGGCCACCTCGTGGCCAGACGCCCGCCGTGGGCCGGGTACGTGGTGGGGGGCATCGTCAGCGTCGGCTGAGGTACGCCGCCGCTGATCACGCTCGCCGTCGCGTTCTCACCATCGGCGACACCCGCAGGACTTCGACCTCCCGATACGCGGGCCCTAAGGCCCGCCTGGGAAAGCGCATTCGCGGCCATCGCCGGTGAAAGGCAGATGGGCTTCGCCGACCCGGGTATGGGTGGCGGCACGCGTCAGCTCACGGCGATGACAACGTCCGTTGACCGTGGGTCGGTGCAGTTCAGGCGGGTATGGGGGAGCTGGCCCATGGCGAAGAGGGAAACCATGCCGCTCTCGCGGTCCACCGGGCTGGTGCCCCCAGGGCCGGTCCGATCGGATCAGGGCCTCGGGAATAGGTCGGCGTCCCAGCTCATGCATCCGGGCACGGTTGAATTCCGTGTGTGATCACACAGATATCTGGGAGATTCGCGTAGTCATGGTGGAGCCTCTGGCCTTTACGGATCCCCGGCGCATCGGTCCGTACCAGTTCGAAGGGCGACTCGGCGCCGGGGGCATGGGGCAGGTATTTCTCGGAACATCGGCGGCCGGACGCAAGGTCGCGGTGAAAGTCATCCGGCCGGAGCTCGCGTCCGCCCCTCAGTTCCGCGCACGATTCGCCCGCGAGGTCGAGTCGGCACGGCAGGTGGGCGGATTCCACACCGCCCAGATCGTCGACGCCGATCCTGACGCCGCATCGCCCTGGCTGGCCGCCGAGTACATCCCGGGCCCCACGCTCCAGCAGGTCGTCGCCGCGCAAGGCCCGCTCCTTCCGGACGCCGTGCTCCGCCTGGGCGCCGGAATCGCTGAGGGCTTGGCCGCGGTCCACAACTGCGGTCTTGTGCACCGGGATCTGAAGCCCGGCAACGTCATACTCGCCGCCGACGGCCCGCGCATCATCGACTTCGGGATCGCGCACGCCCCCGACGCCGGTCCGATGACGCACACGGGCGCCATCATCGGCACCTACGCCTACATGTCGCCAGAGCAGATTCGTGCCCCCGCCCAGGTGACCCCGGCCAGTGACGTCTTCTCACTGGGCTCGGTGCTCGCCTTTGCCGCTACCGGCCGGGGCCCGTTCGACGCGTCGACCGTCCTGGCGATCATCCACCGGGTCACGAGCGAGGCACCCGTACTCAACGGCATCGCTGTGGGCAGCGCGCTGCACGCCCTGGTCTGCCACTGCCTCGCCAAGGCCCCCACCGGGCGCCCGCCGACCTCCGAGGTCCTGTGCCGGTTGGCTGTCACAGCCCCCGCCGCGCCTCCTGTGCCGACCATGCCTCCGGTGACACCCCCGCTTCCCGCAACGACTCCCGTCGACGGCCATCCGATCCGGCGCCGCTCCGTACTGTTCGGTGGGCTGGCCGCCGCGACGGCCGTGGTCGCCGTGCCCGCCGCATTCGTCCTGTGGCCGAAGGACACACCACCCGCCGAGCCGAAGGGCAAGCCGAAGGCGAGCAAGAGCCCCGAGCGGGACATCACCAGGCCCGTCGGCGAACTCAAGGGTCACGAAGGGAACATCGAGAGCATGGCGGTCAGCCGGGACGGAAGGTTCCTCGCCACGGGCGGCTACGACACGACGCTGAAGCTGTGGGACCTCACTGCGCGCCGCGAGAAGACAACCTTCGAAGGCCACACCAATGCCGTCAGGGCGGTGGCCTTCAGCCTCGACGGCGCCACCCTGTACTCCGGCGCTCTCATGGAGCTGCTCGCCTGGGACGCGAACAGCGGGGCCGCGAAGAAGAAACTGGCTGCCTATAGGAGTGAGGACGACTTCGTCCGTTGCCTGGCCGTGAGTCCGGACGGCAAGACCCTCGCCGTCGGCGTCGGCGGCCGGATCGAGCTGATGGACCCGAGCACGGGCCGGGTCCGCGAGACGCTCGACGGGAAGGCGGGAAGCATCGACTTCAGCCCGGACGGCAAGACCTTCGCCAGCGTCGCCGCCGCAGCCGACAAGAGCGGCATCCGATTGTGGGATACCGCAAGCGGCCGCTTGCTGAAGACCCTGCGCGACGGTGAGGACGACGACTACTCCGAGGTGTCGTTCAGCACCGACGGCAAGATTCTCATCGCGAACGGCCCCGGCGTCCTGTTATGGGACGTGGCCTCCGGAAGAATCACCAGGAAGCTCACCGACCAGCACGGGCACCTGGACAGCGCGGCATACCGGCCCGCCGACGCCGGGACTTCAGGCAAGGCGATCGTCGTGGGAGGCGGCCGCTTCGTAGAGACCGAGAAGACCGACACCGTCGGCCGCACGGTCAGCGTCTGGGACGTGGCCGGCGGGAATCTCGTCACCACCTTGGTCGTCGGCGATCCGAAGACCCCGATGCGGGCCTACATCGGCCACCTTGCCTTCACCCCGGACGGCAGGACTCTGGCGGGTGTGTGCACCCCGGCGGCCGGCGAGGACGGGATCGAGCCGTCGATCCAGCTGTGGAAGCTGCCGTGAGCGGCAGCACTGGAGAGACCACTCAAGCCGCCGCCTCGCTCAGCCCCCTCTGATTTTCCTCGCACCGGACGGAACACATGGACGCACTCAGGCCCGACGATCCGCAGTGGGTCGGCCCCTACCGCTTGGACGGACGGCTCGGGGAGGGAGGCATGGGATCGGTCTTTCTCGGCACGTCACCGGGCGGCCGGAAGGTCGCAGTCAAACTGATCAAGCGAGAGCTCTCGGCGGCCCCGCACTTCCGGGAGCGGTTCGCCCGCGAAGTCGACGCGGCGCGGCGGGTGGGCGGCTTCCACACCGCCCAGGTGGTCGACGCCGATCCCGGAGCCGCGTCCCCGTGGCTCGTCACGGCATTCATCCCGGGACCGACACTGCATGAAGTCGTCGCCAAGGGCGGACCGCTGGATGCCACAGCCGTGCGGCGGCTCGGTGCAGGGCTCGCTGAAGGACTCGCCGCGATCCACAAGTGCGGCCTTGTGCACCGGGACTTGAAACCGGGCAACGTGATCATCGCCGCCGACGTGCCGCGCGTCATCGACTTCGGTATCGCCCGCGCCGTGGACGCCAGCTCGCTCACCGCGACGGGCACCGTCATCGGCACCTACTCGTACATGTCGCCGGAGCAGATCCGGGCCGACCGGGCGGGAACGGCGAGCGATGTGTTCTCGCTCGGCTCGGTACTCGCGTTCGCCGCGACAGGGCGCGGGCCGTTCGACGCTCCCACACTGATCGAAATCGTCCAGCGCATCCTGGACGAGGCACCCACGCTCGACGGCATCGACGACGGTGCGCTGCGGGAGCTGCTCGCCGCGTGCCTGGCCAAGGCCCCCGAGGCGCGGCCGGCCGTTGATGAGCTGCCAGGGCTGTTCGCAACGCGTGCAGCCGCAGGCGGGGGTCGGGCTGCGGGGCCGCGACCGGCGGGAGCCGGCTCGGTAGACCCTCGTATCCCCATGGCTCTGGCGGGTGCACCCGCGGCTGCCCCGTCCCCACAGGTGACGTACCCGCCGACCGTCACCGCAGCCCCCAGTGCTCCGCCACCGGGTTTCGGGCCGGCGAGCACCACTGAAGAGGCGGGCGACAGGACCCGCCCGGGCGGGCTGTCGCGACGGACGCTCCTGTTCGCCGGGCTCGGGACGGCGGTAGCCGCCACAGCGGTCGGGGTGCCGATGCTTCTGCGCAACGACGACAAGGCGGGCGGCTCCTCCGACGCCGGTGACAAGCCCGCCCCCCTGCCGCTCACTTCAAAGCCGGAAGAAGCCGACGAGGTCGTTCTCCTCAAGGGCCTCGAAGGCGGGCGAACGCTCGCCTTCAGCCAGGATGGCAGGCAGCTGTACGGAGCGGACCAGAGCACCATCTGGCGCTGGAATCCGAGCACCGGGGCAGGCGACCCGGTCCACATCGGCGCCCAAAGGTACCGGCAAGAAGCGGTGTTCAGTCGGGATCTCAGTTTCCTGGTCAGAGCGGAGGAGGGCAGGGTCCGCATCTGGGACACGACCACCGGCAAGATCGTGCACACGTTCACGCTGTCCACCGAGGGTGGCACGAGCCAGGAGGGCTGGCCCACGGGCCTGGCGATCAGCACGGACCGCAAGAGGCTGGCCGCGAGCACCGGGGAGAGCCTGCACCTCTGGGACCTGCCGTCCGGCAAGCACACGAGCGTCTCCACGAACGAACCCGGCGGCCCCGTGGCGTTCCGCAGCGACGGTGAAATGCTGGTCAGTGGTGGGAACTCCCTGGAGACCCTGACCCCCGCGGGCAAGGTCACCGGCACGGTCAAGGGCAGCGGCAACACCAAGGTCGCCGTGTTCAGCCCGGACGGGAGCCTCCTCGCCTACGGGAACAACAGCGGCAGTATCGCGCTGTGGAACACCGAAACCCGCTCGGAGGTCATCCGGCTCAAGGACTGGGCCACAGCCCTCGCGTTCCATCCGGAGGGACGCCTCCTGGTCAGCGGCGCCGGCACGACCGTCAACGTATGGGACACGGTCGCAGGGAAAGAGGTCGGCAGCTACGAGTGCCCCAACCAGGTCGAGGCAGTGGCCGTCAGCCCGGACGGCAAGACCGTGGCAATCGGCCTCAGCTTGGCGATCACCCCTGAAGCCAAGACCTCGGTCCTGCTCTGGCAGATGCCCTGACGTGGCCGGGACCACCCTACGGGTGGTGACGGGCCCATCCACGGCGACCGTCCTGTAGGACGGCGTCAGGCTGCGGGGATGGTGCTGGAGCGCGGGGGTTCGGTGGACAGCACGAACTGTCAGGAGCTGGGGGTGTCGGGTCCCTACTCGCGGCGCTCTCGTGCCGAGGAGAGAAGCAGCCTCAAGATCGGAAAGCGCATGAGCAGGGGCACTGCCTTTACCAGCGGGTGCGCGGGACCGAAGACGGCGGTGAGAACGTCGCGCCAGAAACCGTGGACGGTCTGTTGGGCGTGAGTGCGGGCGTCCACGCTATCCGGCTTGGAGGCGTGGGGCAGGTGGCGGCCTTCGACTGGCAGGTAGGGGACCCCTGCCGCACGTAGGGCACAGGTTCGGTGTTGTCCGTTCGTCAGACTGTCATGGTTGTCGTCCCAGCAGATGGGATCCGCCACCAGGGCGCGGGCCCACTGGCGATCCTGTTTGTCCAGGTGCTCCATCGCGTACGCCGTTCTCTCGCGTTCGTCGTCGCCGGCGAGTTGGGCGGCCGCCAGTTCGGTCGCGGCCTCGGCAATCGCTGCCCAGTTCCCTTGGTGATACGGGCAGGCGGCGAAGTCCTCCGGCGTCAGACGGGCGAAGAGCTCGGCATGCGCCACCTGTCCGGCGTACCAGTCGTCTGGATAGCTCTTCTCGATCGCTTCCACACGCGGAAAGTGACGGCATTTGGACAGACGGTGGGGCCACGGCAGCTGCGAGGCCGGCACGGGACGGATCCCCTGCACCCCGTTCAAGAAGAGCTCACGGTCGGCAGGGTCGGAGAAGGCGCTCGGGTAGAGGTCAGCTTCATCCGCCTGGGCCGGTGAGCGCAGGACGGCGTCCCGTCGCTGTTGATCCTCTTCGTTGGGAACAGTGGCGCCAACGAACTGGAAGTACGGCCTCTCGCGCCAGGGTCCGTCAAGATCGTTGCGCAGCCGTTCGGGATTGGGGACGACGAGAACCCGCACGCTGGTCTCGGGAATCACCAGGACCCCCGAGATGCCGTAGACGTTGGCCAGCGTCACCCTGCCACGTGCCCATGCGGGGTCGGCCAACAGGTTCTGCAGGGCCGCGCCCTCAAGGTGGGCGATCCACTCCACCCGCCAGAACCCTTCGTCGACTCCCATGTCCTCGGCGGGGAACCTGCAGGTCTGAGTCTGCAGGTAGTCACCCACACGAAGGGCGCCGGCGCGTTTCTCGAACGTCCTCGGCCTGCGCCTGACCTCGCTGCCAGGGCTCGATCGGATCGGCTCCGGCCCTGGAGTTTCAGTGCGACCCCAGAGGAGCTCCGTCTGTGCCTTGCCTCCGACGAACATAGCCGTGGACGGCTCCGGCCATGTCGGGTGCAGGCGGTCCCACCTCTGCCGTTCCTCGTCGATGGCCCTGGCCACGTGGTGATCTCCGGCGCGTAGGAGCACGGGACCGGGCATGCCCTGGATGCGAACTGCCACCAAGCGCTTCACGGTGTGATCCAGCCCGAAGCCGGTGTCCGGGCCGACGAAGTCGGGACGCTCGACGTGCTCAACGTGTTCGATGCGTGCGTAGTACTCGCCCGCGCGTGGGCCGTCGGCGCTGAATCGCTCGAATCCGGTCCGCACGTAGTCGCCCGGCAGGAGCTGTTCCGCCCGGTAGACCTGCGGCATGGTGGTACCCCCTCGGTCTCTGGCCAGGACCTTGGTGCGCGGCCCAGAGCGCGGCCAGCATAGTCGGCGGCCCCTCGGCGGCGAGTGGACAGCTCGTAGGCAACGTCGGCGATGGCCGAGACCATTTCCTGGACGGCCGGCTCGGCCCAGGCGTGGCGCTGGGGGTCGATTGCGGCGAGGGGCCGGCCGGGGACGATCGCGAGAGCGCGGCGCAGGGCGGGCCCCGTCTTCGTCGTAGCGGGCGAGGCCTGTGCGGGCGAGGATCCGGAACTGGTGCCAGTCGCAGGTGACGGCTTGGGAGAGGCGGGAGCGGCTGCGGGGTGGCGTGGCGTGGGTGTTGTTCGTTGCTGGGTACATTGCGAGAGCTAAGGGCTACCCCGTAAACGATCTCCACTCAGGGGTGTCCCGGATAGTCAGGGTGATCGATGTAGGGCGAGGCGAGATCGAGCAGGTCGTCGCACGGCCAGGGCTCGCCGTCGTACTGGCAATCATCGCGGTTGTCCCAGGGGAGTTCCGGGTCGCCTATGGCCGGACTGAACTCATGGCGGGCGAGCACGCGTCGCTTGGCCTCGACCTCCCGGAGAACGCGAGCCGGGTCGTACAGCGCCACGTGCAGGGCGACCGCAGGATGGAATCCGGCGAGTTCTCCTTGACCGAAGTCGACAGTGTGCCCCTGAGCGGCCCACTCCCCAGATCCGTCGCCGTCGCAGCGTCGGGCCAGGTCGGCCTCCTCGTCCAGCCGTGCGTTGAGGAACGTCACCAGATCTTGACTCATGGGGGCATTTTGGCCGATGCGCCGGGGCCCGGGCGCCCCAATATTCGTAGTGCAGCCGGCTCTGGCTGACCAGCTGACAACTGGGATGATCTTGATGTGGCTGGTGTGATCACGGGTCGGAGTCGTCATGGTCGCCCCGTTCTCCGGGCTCAGCTCGCGAGCCTTCGGGAAGCTGGTGACGGTGCTGCGTCGCGCAGGCGCGGACGCGGTCCGAGGGGCAGGCCGGGGAGCCTTCCGCTGGAGGACCGTGCCCTGCTGGTCGCGGCGTACTGGCGTACGGACGTACGAACCTGACCGACCGCCAGCTCGCCTTGCTGTGCGGGGCCTCGAAGTCGGCAGCGGACCGCATTATCGACCACCTCGGGCCGATGCTCGCGCTCCAGCCCCGCAAGCGGTTCGCCAACGACGCCGTGCTCGTCGTGAACAGCACCCTGGTCCCCACCTGCGACCACATCATCGCCAGGCGACTACCGTTACCCCACCAACCACCAGGTCGCCATCGACGCCGACACCCGCCTGGTCGTCGTGGTCGGCCGGCCACTCGCCGGGAACCGCGACGACCGCAAGGCCTGGGAGGAGTGCGGCGCCAAGGCCGCCTGCGGGAACACCGTAGCGATCGCCGACGGCGGCTACCCGGGAACCGGGCTGGTCATCCCGCACCGCCGACAGCGCGGTCAGAGCGAACTCCCGGACTGGAAAGAGGAACCCAACACGTCCCACAAGCGGGTCCGAGCCCGCGTCGAGTACGTCTTCGCAAAGTCCGCGCCCGAGTCGAGCACACCTTCGCCCGCATGAAGGCCTGGGAGATCCTCCGCGACTACCGACTGAAAGGCAACGGCGTCCACGACGCCATGCTCGGCATCGCCCGCCTCCACAACCTCGCCCTGACCGGATAGCAGGTCTATGCCGACGGCTGATGAGGAGCACGTCTGAGATCGCTTACGGGACTGCCCTTAGGCCGTGTCGTCAAAGGGTCACGGATCGCGAGATCGGGGTTTGAACGGTGCAGAGGATGGGGCGGCCTGGTGAGCGAAACTCACGTGCCAGTGCTGCTGCGCCTGGGCGATGATTGACCGATGTTGAATGTCACCGGCGCGGACGATGCCGACAGCACCGCTCTCTTGCTGACCACGATGCACCGGCTGCACAAGCAACTGGACGATTTCACCACTCAGCTCCACATCGCCTACGACTTCGGGGACGACTCTGGGCTGGTGCCTTCCATCTTGATCGAAAAGCACCTCTCGGGACCTGAACTACGGCTCCACCACCGCTTCGGCTTCTTCGCGGAGGGCGATTCGGATGTCAGTGAGCTGCGCTTCTCGGCAGGTGTGACCATTGCCTCGACAGGTTGCATCGTTGAAGCCAGGGTGGATGTCGACCTTGAAAGACCTCGGGGAGAGTTCGGCGCCCACGTGCACACCCTCCATTTTGAGCGGATCGATCAACTTTCCCTCATGGATGCCCTGAGCCGTTTGGAGGATCAGGTCACGGCGCTCTGCACAATGGACGATGTCCCGAACCGTCTGGGTTTCGTCACGCGTTGATCGCGGTCATCTCCTCGGCGGCACCGCAGGAGGCGGTCAAGAGGATCACGCCCACATGAGAAGTGCAACGAGGGTGACCGCGGCTTCGTAGGACTTGACGGTCTTGTCGTAGCGAGTGGCGATGCCTCGCCACCGCTTAGGCACTGTCCGGCGGATCATGTGACTGTCGGGTTGGTGGCTCGTTGTTCGCTGCGTGGGGCGGGGTGATCTGACGAATGCCGAGTGGGGCCGGTTGGAGCCGCATTTGCCAGTGTCGGGGCAGCGTGGCGGCCGATGGAGTGATCACCGCAGGGTGATCAACGGGATCTTGTTCCGAGTGCGAACGGGCATACCGTGGCGGGATCTTCCGGAGCGTTTCGGCAGCTGGAAGACCGTCTACGAGCGGCACCGGCGCTGGTCGGCGGACGGCACGTGGGACCGGCTTCTGCGTGCTGTCCAGGCGGACGCCGATCTCGAGGGCCGGATCGACTGGAGCATGGTCAGCGTCGATTCGACGTCCTGCCGTGCCCATCAGCACGCGGCCGGGGCACGCAAGAAAAAGCCACGCATCCCAAAAAAGGGACGACGCCTCGGCACCACCGCCCCGACGAAGGACTCGGACGGTCCCGGGGCGGACTGACCTGCAAGATCCACCTCGCCGGTGAGGGCGGCTGCCGGCCTATGGCGTTCCTGCTCACGCCCGGCCAGTGGGGCGACGCCCCGCAGATGATCGAGGTCCTCGAACGCGTCGCCATTCCCCGACCGCAGGGCGGACGGCCACGCACCCGGCCAGACCGCCTCGGCGGCGACAAGGCATACAGCTCACGCCGCAATCGCCGCTACCTGCGAAGACGCCAGATCAAGCACACCATCCCCGAGCCGAAGGACCAGCGGGCCAACCGCACAAGACGCGGAAGCAAGGGCGGTCGGCCCACCGGCTTCGACACCGAGATCTACAAACGCCGCAACGAGGTCGAGCGAACGATCAACCGGCTCAAGAACTCCCGGGCCGTCGCCACCCGCTACTACAAGAGGGCCTACGTCTTCCACGGCACCGTCACCGTCGCCGCAATCCGGCTCTGGCTCCGCCCGTGAGATGCGCCCTGCATCTGGTTACACACAGAACTGCTTAGCCACCGGCAGCGTCATCCCATACAGTGCCGAAGGTATGACGGCACTCGCATCCTTTACCTTCGTGCGCCATATAGACGGGCTCCGCTACCACTTCGAACGGGACGGCGAGCACAACGGCCGTCCTGCCTACCGCCGAACGGACGGGAAGGTGTGGTGTGTCTGGTCGCCGGCCGACGGCTGGCACTGCGAGATCACGGACGGCCTCGTCACCGCCCATCCCCTCAACAGCCTCGCTGACGAACCCGAACCCCCGGCCACCGTCTGGCGCAGCTCCAAGGATGACCGCTCCTACCTCTACGACCTGCGGACCGTCGCCCCCGAAGCATGATCCGCCGGACAGTGCCTAGTGGTCGGCTCCGAAAATCCTTCGGGGGTTGACTTCGGAGCCGGGACCATGGGGCGGTTTCGAGATCGACATTCGTGTCGGATTCTTGCCAGAAGACGGGCAGTAGTCGATGTTTGACTGCATCAATGACTATCACGCAGCCGGACAGTGCCAGCCTCTTCCGCTCCCTGCATACCCCAGCTGAACCCCTCGCGCTCGCCAACGCCTGGGATGTTGCGAGCGCCCGCGTCATCGAGGCCGCGGGCGCCCCCGCGATCGCGACCACCAGCGCCGGTGTCGCCTGGTCGCTGGGAGCTCCAGATGGCGACGTCCTTACCCGCGACCGGGCGCTGAAGCTGATCGCCCGGATCGTCACTGCCGTCGCGGTGCCAGTCACCGCTGACATCGAGGGCGGGTACGGGACGGATGCCGCCGGCGTTGCCGAGACCGTGTCCGGGGTCCTCGCGGCGGGCGCCGTGGGCGTCAACATCGAGGACGGCACCCGGCCTCCGGCAGAGCTCGCGGCGCGGCTGGCCGCGGCCCGGCAGAGTGCCGACCGGGCAGGCGCGGATCTGTTCCTCAACGCCCGTATCGACACTTTCCTGTTCGGGCTCGGCGACCCGGACACCCGGCTGAAGGAAACCCTGGCCCGGGCGCATTTGTACGTTGACGCGGGCGCGGACGGCATCTTCGTCCCCGGAGTCACCGACACCGCCACCATCGCGACGCTGGCCAGGGACATCTCGGTACCGCTGAACGTCATGGCCGGCCCCGGCGCCCCGACCGTTGCCGAGCTCGGCGCCCTCGGAGTGGCTCGCGTCAGTCTCGGCTCGAGCGTGGCGCAGGCCGCCTACGCTGCCGCCCGCTGCGCCGCACAGGACCTCTTCGGCACCGGCGGCTACGACTCCCTCGCCCGAGGCATCCCCTTCCCGGAACTCAACGCGCTGCTCTCCGGACCCCACTGACTGGCCCGCCAGCGGGCTTCGCGTACCAGGAGTTGGCCCGTCTACCGTGCCCGTTGCCGCCGCCTGTCCGATCCTTCTCACCGCCACCTACCGCAAGCGGTTGAAGAAGATGGCCCGGGCCACAAGAGCGAGTACCGGCAGCGGGTGCGGGCGCAGATCGTGCTGCACGCCGCGCGCGGCCGCTCCATCGCCCGCGTCGCGCGGGAGACGAGCCTGCACCTGGACACGGTGGCCCGCTGGCTGCACCGCTTCGCCGAAAACAGGGACTTGCCGGACTGCGGGACCGCCAACGACCTGGCCGGCCCGTCGTCGTTCACGCCCTTGCAGGCCGCCGAAGTGAAGGCCCTGGCCTGCCGGCTGCCTGCCGAGAGCGGAGTGCCTCTGTCACGCTGGTCGGGCCTGGAGCTGGCCCGCGAGGCCACCGAGCGGGGCATCGTCACCTCCCTGTCGGCCTCCACCGTGCGCCGCTGGCTCAAGACCGACGCGCTCAAGCCTTGGCAGCACCACTCCTGGATCTTCATCACCGACCCGGACTTCCGCCCCCGGGCCCAGCCAGTCCTTGACCTATATGCCCGTACGTTCGAGGGCGCCGCGCTGGGCCGCGACGAGTACGTCATCAGCGCAGACGAGTAGACCTCCGTCCAGGCTCGCTGCCGCTGCCATCCCACCCTCGCCCCCGGCCAGGCCAGAGCGATGCGGGTCAACCACACCTACCGGCGCGGCGGTGCCCTGGCCTACCTCGCCGCCAACGACGTCCACCAGGCAAAGGTGTTCGGCCGCTGCGAGAAATCCACCGGCATCGTTCCGTTCATGGCTCTGACCGCCCAAGTCATGAGCCAGGAGCCCTACGCCAGCGCGAAACGCGTCTTCTGGATCGTGGACAACGGTTCCTCCCACCGTGGGAAGAAGGCCGCCGATCGGCTGACCACCGCGTTCCCGAACGCGGTCATGGGCGGGCACCCCGCGCCAGGTGGCCTGCCCGTACCAACCCCCGGCGGGCGCTTGCCCGGAAACGACTTCCGCTGATCCACAGCCGATCCACCGCGTCGGCCGGGCGGGCGGCCGACGCGATGGATCGGCGGCTGCCGCCACCGCTGGACCCCCCGGCACACCGTCGCCGGCGAGGCGCCGAACAGCGGTGCGAGCTGCCGCATCGTGAGGTTGGTGCGGTAGGACACGGCCTCCAGCAGCACCCGGTTCGCCAGGGCAGACGCCACGGCAGGCCACTACCAGGGCCGTTCCCGCCCCGTTCACGGACCGCCTTCAGCAACCGCTCGAACTGACGCATCCGCAGACCCGGGAACGACTCCACCCACAACGTTCAGCCTTCACCTCCCCATTACCTTCTTGGCGGCCCCGCAATGGGGCGCCCGGCCTCCGGAGTTGGCATGAATTGCTCCCCCTGTCGAACGCATGGCCTGGGGGTGGTGTCACCGGTTCCGGAGGCATCGACAGACCGCTGATTAGGGGCATGACCACCGGCTTCTTCGCAGGTCGGGAGGCTCTTCGTAATGGGGATGTGGCGATCGGTGCCGTGGGACGGCCGGGCGGGGACGACCGGAGGACGCGTGTGATCGACGTCAGTGACATCGGAGCCTTCCTCGGACTGGACGTCGGCAAAGGCGAGCATCACGCCACTGCCGTCACGCCGGCCGGGAAGAAGGCGTTCGACAAGCGGCTGTCCAGCAGCGAGCCCAAGCTCCGGGAGGTCTTCGGCAAGCTCAAGGCCAATCACGGAACTGTGCTTGTCGTGGTTGACCAGCCCGCTTCGATCGGTGCCCTGCCACTGGCGGTGGCCCGGGACATGGGCTGCCCCGTCGCCTGTCTGCCGGGCCTGACGATGCGACGGATTGCGGACCTCTATCCAGGTGAGGCCAAGACCCATGTCCGCGATGCCTTCGTCATCGCGGACGCGGCCCGCGTCATGCCTCACACGCTCCGTTCGGTCGGGCTGGAAGACGAGACCATCGCCGAGCTGGAGATGATCGTCGGGTTCGACGACGACCTGGCCGGAGAAGCAACCCGCATCTCCAACCGCCTCCGCGGCCTGCTGACCCAGACCCACCCGCACCTGGAGCGAGTCCTCGGCCCTCGCATCCAGCACCTGGCCGTGCTCACGCTGCTGGAACGGTTCGGATCCCCGGCCCAGATCCGCAAGGCCGGACGACGACGACTCGTGACCTTGATACGTCCGAAGGCTCCGCGGATGGCCGAGCGGCTGGTCGACGACATCTTCACCGCGCTGGACGAGCAGACCGTGATCGTCCCCGGCACCGACGCGGCCGCGCTGATTGTCCCAAGCCTGGCCGGCTCGCTCACCGCAGTCCTTGACCAGCGGAAAGCGCTGGCCGGACGGATAGAGGAACTGCTGGAGGCTCACCCTCTTTCCAAGGTCCCGACGTCCATGCCGGGGATCGGCGTCAGGACCGGAGCCAGGATCCTCATCGACGTCGGCGACGGCAGTTCGTTTCCGTCCGCCGCCCACCTCGCCGCCTATGCCGGCCTCGTCCCGGCAACCCGCAGCTCGGGCTCCTCTATCCGCGGTGAACAACCCTCCAGACGTGGAAACAAGCAGCTCAAACGCGCCTTCTTCCTGTCCGCGTTCGCTGCCCTGGCCGACCCCGCCTCCAGGACCTACTACGACAAGAAGATCGCCCAAGGAAAGCACCACACCCAGGCCCTGCTCTGCCTCGCCCGCCGACGAGCCGACGTCCTGTCCGCGATGCTCCGCGACGGAACCTTCTACGAGTCCCGGACCGTGACCTCAGGCTGATCCTCATCGGACACGCCGCACACCGGGCAGTCCCATTCGTCGAGACAGTTGATCACGACAGGGTGATTACAGAAAACGCACGGACGCATGCCCTCATCGGCTGATTCCTGCACATGTGCTTCATCACTCATGGCAGGCAGAGTGCCAGATGACCCTCGCCCGGCACCCACTACCTTGACCAAACACATAGGGGCACCCCCCCACGCATGCAACCCAAATGCCCGTGCCGCAGCTATCAGTAACACGCCCTAGAGCAGCTCTTCCGCCAGCAGGTCCATCAGCAGCCCGTCGTGCCAGCTGCCGTCGGCGCCGCGCTCGTACTGCCGCATGACACCCACCGGCCGGAAGCCGACTTTCGTGTAGCAGCGGACGGCGGGGGCGTTGTCGGCGGCCGGGTCGATCACCAGGCGGTGGAAGCCCAGGTCGTGGACGAGGTGGCGGGCGAGCGTGCGTACGGCGTCGGTGCCGAGCCCGCGCCCGTGCACGGACGGGTCGAGGAAGAGATCGATGCCCGCGTGCCGGTAGTCGGGGTCCTCCTCCGCGTACCACTGGATCATGCCGACGATCCGGCCCTCGCTGCGGACCGTCAGGCAGTGGGTGTCCGGGTCGGTGAGGTCGTCGGTGATCTCGGACGCCAGGTCGGGCCCGCCGCGCCAGCGTTCACGCACTTCTGGCGTGGCCCGGATGGCGGCCAGAGCGGATACGTCGTCCGGCCCGGCCGGGGTCAGTTCCAGGGCTTCGCCCCGCAGTACGACGGTCATGAGCCGGAAGCGTAGGCCACGTAATCGGCCGGCGGCCCCCTATTTCTCGCACGGAGCGCCTGGTCGCAGCGCCGGGCCCGCTGCCCCTCAGCCGATCGCCTGCGCCAGTCCGACGACGATCCCGTCCGGGCCACGGACGCAGCAGCGCCGGTACAGGTCTCGCACTCTTCTGTGTGGTTGAGCCACTCTTGTGGGGGACAAGGCCGGCAGAAACTCGGCTTGCAGCGGCTCCGTTGGCGCCGCGCACTCTGGTAAGAAGTCATTGGATGTAGTTGAGGTCCCCAGGCTGCTTTGGTCGTTGAATCTCTCATGCGCGTGTTTCTCTTGACACTCACCGTGGCCCTCGTTCTCGGAGGGCTTGTCCTCCTGGTATTCGCCAGCACTACGGCAGCAGCGCTCTGCGCGGTCTACATCGCAGTCGTGATCCCGCTCGCTGTGCTTGTCGGCCGGGCCATCAAACGATCCGACCCTCCGTCCTCTGACTGAGGGAGTCCTCGTGCGTGCGCCGCTCTTCGGCCGCCGTGAATGCGCTGCTGTGGTGGAGAGGGCGAAGGAGCTGGCGAAGAGCCCCCAGGAGAGGGCGCGCTGCCGGGCTGCGGTCGCCCGACTGGGGACGGAGTACGGCGACGGGCTCGCCGTGCTCAGTACCCGTTACCGCGTGGTGCGGGGGCGAGAAGTACGCGGCCCTGGACGAGCACGACGTTTCGAGATGCCCCGGCCCACCGACTCCGACAAGCCCTCACCACCGCAGCCCTCACCCCCGACTGGAGCCCCGACGTCGTGCTCACGCGGCCGGAGCTCCTGGTCGTCAAGCGAACGAGCCCTGGACACCGGGCAGTGGCCTGCGGCCCACCGCCCACGACGCCCGCCCGACCGTCGTCTTCGCCCTGACCTGGATCAAGGCGCGCAAGCGCGGTCTGATCCCTTGCGACGCCGAGACTGACGTCGACGCGCACGTACCTTGGTCGCCGAGAACAGCCATCCAGCCGTCGGAGAGCCGGCGGCCTACGTCTACGTCGCGGACCGAACCGCGTAGAGCTGTTCGACGACGTCGGGTCCCATGACACCGTCTCCCGGATCGGCCGAGTCCGCTGCCTCCTGCGCTGGGGCTGCGACGGGCCGGAAGTCCCTGCCCGTCCGACTTCACTGCCGAGCCCTCAAGCCCTCCACTCACGCCATGCGAAGAGCGCGGAGAGAGCGAAGCGGCCTCGTGAATGTGTGCGACCCTTCGCCGCACCCGCGGATGAGGCGGACACGAGATTCGTAGCGACCTCGTCGCTAGCATGCCCTCGCTTCGGGCTCTTCGGAACCGTGCACAGGGCCGTCAGTGCCGGGATGGCGACGGGGACGACAGTGACCGGGCTTTGGAGCGCCCGTACGGGTGACCGGCCCGCACAACACCACGAGTGCGGGCCGGTCGTCCACCCGGTCGGGCCCTGCGGCAGGGGAGTCCGCGGACCCGGTGAGCAGTCCCACCTGCTCTCCACCCGGCTGCCCACAGATCCTGTCACCATGCATACGTCTTCGCTCGAAGATCAGTGGTGCGGGGTGTGGGTTCTGGGCAGGCCAGCGGCAACGCTGCCGTCCGCGGAACCCGCAAAGTCGCAGACGGTGGTGATCACCGGGCCGGTGCCGCTGCGGCACGGCCAGGAGGTCCAGGCCGCTTCTTGTCGATCACTGGACAGTCGCCGAGCTACCAGTGATTTGATGGATCCATGCGACCCGAGCATTGTGTGACCAGGCATCACATAGAGGTGTGGCATGACCGTGCGCTGCCGTCGGGACCTGAGCGGATCGGGTTCTGGTCGGTACTGCGCGGCTCGTTCCTGCCGGTCCTTGTCTGGGCTGGGGTGGCGTGCTTCACGTACTTCGTCTACAACCCGGTCGTGACGATGGTCCTTGGCGGACTCTTCGCCTTGTCGTTCGTCGTGGGATTCGGGCTGCGCCGCAGGGCAAGGCACTCGGTTCGCTGCAGCGCCTACGGGGCGCTGGGCGGAGTGCTCGACAAGGCCATGGCCGGGTTCTGAGCCGTTGAGCCGTTGAGGCGCTGGGCGCCTGTCGCTGTCTTGAGCGTGTTGACCGACGCTCAGTTGGCCAGGATCGAGCCCCTGCTGCCGGACCGGACTCCTCGCCATGGAAGACGGTGGCGTCATCACCGGCAGGATGCCGGGCTGGTTTCGCCGTTTGCGCAGGTGAGTAACCAGGCACAGATCACAGCACGTGAGCCAGGGCCACTTGGCTCAGGGCGGCTTTGCCTCCGCGCATCGTTCGGGCGCCTTCCGCCCCATGACGAGCTTGGAGAGGTCCCGACGTCGCCCGTGAAGCCGAGCCTGAACTCTTCTCGGGTCCAGGTCCGGCCTCGCTGGTGCTCGTTCAGCCTGTCGTACAGCTTGTGAGCGCGCACGGCCTGCTGGCTCAACTCGGCAGGTCCATCGTCTGTCCCCCATCTCGGGCGTTCCTCCGCGGCGCCGGCCAGTGGTCCAGGGCGCTCGCCGCCGAGGGCGCCACCGTGGTCGGGTTCGACCTGTCCGAAGCCCAACTTGCTGCAGCGGACCGCGTGATGGGAGATGCCCGCTACCAGCTGGTACAAGGCGTGGCCGTGTAACTCCCCTTCGTCGAAGAGAGCTTCGACCTGATGTTCTGCGACTTCGGTGGGCTCAGCTGGGCGCCCCCCGGCACCTGGCAGTGCCGTAGGCCGCACGCCCTTGCGCCGGGGTGGGCGCCTGGTGTTCAACGCCGTGGTTCGAAGCTTGCTACGACGAAGGCGGCAGCCGTGTGACGACGACGCTGCAGAAGGACTTCTTCGGGCTGGACACCATCGCCGAAGGCGACGGCGCGACGAGCTATCAGCTCACCTACGGCGACTGGGTCAGGGTCCTTCGCGGCGCGGGTCTCATCATCGACGACCTGATCGAGCCGCGGCCCGAACCCGGAACACCCAACGGCTACAACGAAACCGACCCACCCGACTGGGCACACCGCTGGCCGGCGGAACTGCTTTGGGTAACCCACAAACCGCAAGTTCTGCCGCGCCAAGACGTGCAAGCATCCCGTCGCCGGGCACGACCTGTCCTGGCTTCCCGACACCACCTCCTGCCATCGATGTCGACTGGGGTTTGCGAGCAACCTGGTGGGGTGCGTTCCGCCGTTTCTCGGCACGGGGTTCTCCGGCGGCGGGATCGATTTCGGCAAGGCGGAGTTCTCCAACGGCGAGGCCAGCGTCCGTGGGGCGCGGTTGGAGGGACAGCAGCATCGACTTCGAGCGCCGCTCTCTCTGGCTGCAGGGTCACGTTCAACACGGCCACCTGCTCCGGCAGCACAGGCCGGTTCGACGGAGCCACCGGTACAGCCCGCTCGGTGTGGTTCCGCCGTACGGGGCACTCCGGCCGGCGGGGCTGACCGTCCCCTGGAGCTCGCGTACCGGGGGAGCGTGGTTTCCTCGGCCGTGTATGGATCTTGAGCTGTGGATGATCTCGGTTCATGGGGCGGGGAGATCTCACGGATGAGCAGTGGGCTGTGCTGGAGCCGTTGTTGCCGAAGAGGATGAAGGTGGGGCGGCCGCCGGTCTGGTCCCGGCGGCAGCTGACGGCATACGGTTCCGGGTCCGCACCGGAGTGCCATGGCGGGACGTGCCCGTCGAGTACGGGCCGTGGGGCCGGATCAACGACCTGTTTCGCCGGTGGCAGCGAGACGGTACCTGGCACCAGGTTCTCACCCGGCTCCAGGCCCTGGCCGATGCGAAGGGCGCGATTGTGCGGGACCTGAGCGTCGACTCCACCGTGTGCCGTGCCCATCAGCATGCGGCCGGCGCCCGCAAGCAGAGTGACCCGCAGAAAGAACCACCGGGCGGTGTCTTCGACGAGCCCGATGATCACGGGCTGGGGCGTTCGCGCGGCGGGTTCACGACCAAGCTGCACTTGGCTGTCGAGCAGGGTCAGAAGCCCATGTCGATCGTGGTGACGGCAGGGCAGCGGGGGACTCGCCGCAGTTCGACCCAGAGGACTACAAAGCCCGGCACGCGGTCGAGTGTGGCATCAATCGCCTCAAGAGACATCGAGCCGTAGCCACCCAGTACGACAAACTCGCGGTCCGCTACGAGGCTACCGTCCTCGTTGCCGCCATCAACGAGTGGTTGTGACGTACTGGTCCGACGACAACTCGAACACCCTTACTCGCCGACCGCCGGTGGGATTGACGGTCTCACGGACCGGATGCATCCCCAGTTTGGTCATGATCCGTTCGGAGGCGTCGTTGCCCACTTGAGTGATGCTGACGATCCGCTCCAGCCCTCGCTCTTCGAACCCGAACCGTACAGCGGCCGCGGCGGCCTCGGTGGCCAAGCCCTGCCCCCAGTGGGCACGTCCGAGCCGCCAGCCGACCTCAACCGCCGGCAGTACCTCCGGCAAGAAGTCGGGCACCGAAAGCCCGGTGAACCCGGCCAGCTCGGCAGTGGACCGGATCTCCACGGCGAACAGGCCGAATCCCTGTGACTCCCACTCGCTCTCCCATGCCTGGACTCCGCCGCGAGTCTGCTGTTCGTCACGGACGCTGCCGTCACGGATCCACCGCATGACCTCGGGGTCGGCATTGATGGCTGACATGGGCGCAACGTCTTCCTCGCGCCAGCGCCGCAGGATCAAACGGGGAGTCTCAAGCGTGACCATTCAAACATTCTGGATCACAAATGGGCTCTCCACCAGGCACTTTCGATACCCGCCCCAGGTGGTAGCTACAAGCCCCCGGCGCCCCAGGACGGCCGGGAGTGCAAAGGGAGCAGGCGTGCAGGGGCTCGTCCGTGGCTGAATGCTCCCCCTGGGGGTGGGTGGTGCAGCCATGGTGATGGGTGAGCGGCCCGGCCCGCGCGTAATCGGATGCGTATGCAGCGACACAGCTACAAACTGACCCGACCGGAACCGGGGGCCGGGACACCCTCAGCACTTCCCTCCCCGCCCCTGACCGCAGCGCACGACAGACCGGCATCACCCGCCCACGAATGTGGTGACGATCACCGCCAGGACGCCCGCCACCTGGCGCAATGCGCGCGGCCTGTCGGTGATGGGCGTCCTTGTCTGTTGGTCGGCGAGAGTCTGCGGCCTGGGTAGCGGGGACACAGCCTGTGGCTGCCAGCTGGAACATGTCCAGCGGCTGAGTCGGCAGCGTCACGTCCCGTGGGGGCAGAGCACCCTTTGCGGCGGCAGCCCTCACCTCTGCGTCGGCCGACCGAAGGCTGCTCCAGCGCCGGCGGGGGAGTGGCTGGAGTGCTGCTCCCCCGCACGGCCTCTGGCGAGCGTGACCAGCAGGTCGCGTCCTTCGGATCGGGCCGGAGTCCCGTCACCGCGCCGCGGGACTTGTCGGGGAAGGTGTAGAAGGACGCGAAGTGTTCGTGCCAGTCGGTTCGTACTACGTCGACGAACGGCACCCCTTGGCCGGTTCTGCCCAACCGGGCAGCGATGGCGTACTGCGCGCCCGCTGGTGGCCGGCTCGCCTCCATCCGGCGACGACAGTGCTGTGCCACCTACCGGCCGGGGCGAGGACAGGGCGTCCGGTTCTGGACTGGCCCTGGTCAGTCCTCGTCGCCGCTCGCGTAGCGGAAGCGCGCCCAGTAGGGCAGGACGAACCAGCAGCACAGGTACCAGGTCACGACCCCGGCCACGAGCCACGGTACGTATCGGTCGTGCGTCGCCACGCGCAGGATCAAGAAGAGCGAGGACGTCAGAGTGGCGAGGAGCAGCACGAGACCGGTGAAGGTGAGCCGCGAGGCCCAGGCGACGCCGTGGGGCTTGAGGTGCCGTCCGGACACGATGCGGTGAAAAGCCACCGGTGCTATCAGGGCCCCGGTCGCCAGGCTACCGAGCACGACCGTGGTGAGGTAGATCGTCTTGTCGGTCTGTCCCAAGCCCCGGAAGGTCGGGGTGAAGACCACGGTGAGCAGGAAGCCCAGCATGATCTGCACTCCGGTCTGCGCGACCCGTATCTCCTGCATGAGCTCAGTCCACCGACGGTCCGCCCGTTCCTGGTGCGTCTCGTCGCGCGCGGATCTCTGTCCGTCAGTACCACTCACACTCGTCTCCTCCGTCGCCGTCATGGCGCCCTTCTGCCCCGGACCACGGCACGTAATCGCAGTCGTGTTCGAGGGGTGCAAGGGTGCGACTGCGATATGTGGCCACGCAACGCTGCGGGACGTGCGCTCGTGGCCCTGGCGCGCCTGGTTACTGTTCCGGGCAGGCGGAAGCCTTTATCAGGATGGTGAGGTTGGAACGTGCCGCCGAAGGTCTCCAGGTTTCCCGGCGCCGTCCGGGCATGGGCGCGCGGCGGCCCACAGGCGCTGGTTTGTGCGATGGGCCGGAGCCGGTCCATGGCATGAGGGCCCGGCTGCAACAGCATGTCTGACGTGCGAGGTACTACCCCGAGACTCCTGTGTGTCACCGGTCGCCCCGTGCCGGCAGGGGTGGTTCGGACGGGCGCTCGGGATCACCTGGCCCTCTCCGATCCAGCACCGGCGGGGATGATCCGGAAGGCCTCCAGCTCAGGAGAACGACCGCGCAGCCCCCGCCGGGTGAATTCCGTGATCAGGCCGGTGTTCCCGGTCTCCTCTTCCATCGCCCCCACGCCTGCGGGGATGGTCCTGAGAAGCCGGTGTCATACCGAGCATGGAGTCTGTCGATCGAACGGGAGTCTCGATCGAAGGGCATCCTGATCGCGGGCACCGAAACCGACCCCGAGCCCGAGACCGGCGGAGACGCCGGAGCAGCAGCCTTAGAGGTCCTAACAAAGGCGTTGGACGTGTCGGTGGGTGATGAGGCAGGTGGCGAGGCCGAGGAAGGCTTCGTGGATGTCGTCGCGTCGTTCCCAGCGGACGCGGAGACGGCGGAAGCCGTGCAGCCAGGCGATGGTCCGCTCGACGACCCAGCGGTGGACGCCGAGGCCGGAGCCGTGTGGGACGCCGCGGCGGGCGATCACCGGTTTGATGCCCTGCGCCCAGATGAGACGGCGGTATTTGTCGTGGTCGTAGCCGCGGTCGGCCAGCAGCGTGTCCGGTCGTCGCCTGGGTCGTCCGACCAGGCCGGCGACGGACGGGATCTTGGCGAGCAGGGCAGCAGTTGGGTGACGTCGTTGCGGTTTCCGCCGGTCAGCGACACGGCGAGTGGGATGCCCTGTCCGTCGACGAGGACGTGGTGCTTGCTGCCCGGCCGTGCTCGGTCGACCGGGCTGGGTCCGCTTTTGGGCCGCGTCGAGCGGCCCGGACGTGGCTGGAGTCGATCACCGCCCGCGACCAGTCCAGCTGCTTGGCCGAGCGCAGCTTCTTGAGCAGGACCAGGTGCAGCTGGTCCCACACGCCGGCCTCGTTCCAGGTCGCCAGGCGTCGCCAGCACGTCATGCCGGAGCCGAAGCCGAGCTCCTGGGGCAGGTATTCCCACTGGATGCCGGTGTGCAGCACGAACAGGATCCCGCACAGAGCCTGCCGGTCAGGAACCCGCGGCCGCCCCGACACCAGCTTCGGCGCCGGAGCTGGCAACAACGGCTCGACCAGCGACCACAGTTCATCCGACACGATCCACGGCCGGGAGTTCCTCTTCGCCACGAACGGACCAACGAGCAGCCAAGCCGACAGTCACATGATCAATAGCTTCTGTTAGGACCTCTTACTCCACGGCCCCGCTCGCCTCTCCGCCACCGTCGCGACCCCCGACCCGACGGACGGCGACCACGACGACCAGGTCCACGACGAAGCCGAGGTGGAAGCCCGATGACCGTGATGGACGCCGCCCTGCGGGAGTCACTCAAGGGCCCTGCGGCTGTCTGGCATGCGGGAAACCCTCGACACCCGGCTCGCCAGGCCCACGGCGGCGAACTCGGCCACCTCGACTTCGGATCCGTGCGCCTCGGTCTTCCGTGCCGGCATCCGTGGAGTCGAACCCCGCGAGTCGCGCACGACGCGCACGGGCCCTGGAGATGACGGCTGCCGCCGCGGGCCGTCCCCTCCGCCGACGAGCCAGCACGTCGTACCGGCGGAGCAGCTCTCACTTGGTGGATGCAGCGGTAGACCTTTGTTACCCGCTCGGTGGCCTGCAAGGCTAGGCCGTGTATCGAAGTCCCCTCTCGTTCGCTCCTTCGCATCCCGGCCAGCACCCGGCCCGTGGTCGTACATGTGTGCAGCAGCAGTGCGCGGGCACACGGACAGCACCTCTCGGAAGGAGCCTCACGATGCTCGGCATCGCAGCCGCCGTACTGTTCTTCATCGCTTTCCTGATCAACGCCGCGGATATCGGCACCAACGATGTGTTCTCCTCGACGAACGTGATGCTGCTCGGGCTCACGGCCCTGGCGCTGCACGTCGCGGGCATCGGCGCCGGCCGTACCCGCCACAGCAACGGACGCCGGCCCTGGTCCCGCTCCTGATCCGGGGCACCCTGCGACTGGTGCGCGCCTTGTGGCGATGGTGAGGTGCGCTGGAGGCAGTGGTGATGGCTGACCAGATCCGCGGCTGCCTCGAAACCAGTGGCGTCGGCGCTGCCCGCCGCTTCTGGCCCCACGCCGACCTGACCGCCCGAGACCGGGTGTGGCCTTCTGCGTATCGAAGCTGGCCGCCGAGGCCCAGTCCTTTACTCTCGCGTAAGGCCCCAAAGGGGGGCCGATCTCGTCATGCTCGGGGAAGCGGCGGGCCCGGCACCAGCCCCGGGGGCACCCGTCCTGTGGCGGGGGTGTCCATGATCGACCGTAGGGACCCTCGTCAGCTCCAGCAGCTCTTGATGGACCAACAGCGCGGAACGTGAATCCGACAGTCGCCCTGAACGACCAGGACGCCGCCGCCCCACTCCTGGTAGTCACCGCGCGTACGAACCGGTCGAAGGCCGACCAGGTCCCGGTCGAGTGGCTACCTGAACTCCCCGAGGCACACTGCCGCTTCGTCTCCGAGTGGGTCACCACCAAGAGCCCCTGGGGCCTGGCAGCCGACCAGAACCAAACCGACGCGCAGACCGATTTCGCCCAGGCCTGCGAGACCACCGCCGTCCACCACAGCCCCGCCCCGCAGCAAAGGGGGAACGTACTGCGCCCCCAACCCGGGGATCGCTGGCGTGGGGGCACACAGGGAGGCGTACCAATTCTCTGCTGGGCGTCACGCGGACGAGCGACCGACGGAACTTGGGTTTCGGCCGCAGGCGACCGTGCGTCGACCTCAAGGTACGCGCGGAGAATTCGAAGCCGCCCACGTCGATCAGGCGCTAGGACGCCGGCGGCCGACGGCATGTGACCATGGCGCAGCAGGAGGGCACCGGTGATGAGCCGTCGGTGACGCTCTTCGAGCTCGCGCCGGGTGCCCCGTTCGGCGAAAGCCCCTGTCACATGCAGGAGTTCGTTTACGTCCTAGAGGGGAGTTCCACGACGGCGAGCGTGTCCACCCGGCCAAGACCCTGATCACTGCGAAGGGGCCAGCGTCCACGGGCCGCAATTCCCAGACCGGCTGCTGTGCCCTGGTCCTCTGCCTCGACGCCGCCGGCATCGACCCGTTCGGGAGCGAGCACAGGGCCGGGCCGACGGGGCCCGGGGCTTCTCTCCCGTCTCCGAACTAGCCCGCTAGTACAGAACGATCAGCAGGATCGGATCTACATGAACGGGGTATCCCGGGGGTTCATTTCACCTCGCCTACAGTGGTGCGTGCCGCCGAGCCGTCCCCTCAGGGCGCGATACCGGCAGTCGGTGCTCTGGCGATCCACCAGCGTCTCCCGGCGCGATGTCCAGCACTGCCACGGTTGTCGTCCCAGAGCAGATGTGCCCCAACGCACTGTTCGCCGCCACCTGTTCGTACGAGATGGCTGCAGTCGACCGTGCGTAGCCCGCGAGCATCGAGTGCATGAGCAAGCAACCGCCGACCCGGTCCCCGACCCGGCCGTCCCGCGTCTTCCCGCGCGGTGAACGCCGAAGACCCGCTCGATACGTACGACAAGCGCAGACGCCCGCCACCGGACGACTGCCACCGTCACCGGCCCTTCCCCGGATGCGGTGGCCACCTCCGGCCCGACGAGCCGCGGGTTCTGGAGCAGCGGGACGGCTTCACCTACGTCCCCGCCGGGACTGCGCCGGATCTCGCGACGGCGCAGGCGTGTGCGAACGAAGCCGGCCCCGACGCCGTATGCGGCGAGTGGACGGTGCCGGTGAGGTTCCAGTGGAACCGGTAGAAGCCGCGATAGTCCACCGCGGGCCGATGCCCTCGATGCCGCAGCACGCCACAGCGCCCTAGCAGTACGGGGTCCGCTGATCGGTGTCGCCGCGCACAGCGGGGACATCGGGCGGCGGTGGCGGGTGGTTGTCGAGGTGACCCATGGCTGTCCGCAGCCTGCCTGCGACACGCTGAACTCCCCGTCGTGGTTCAGGGCGAGGAATCAGGCGGAGAGCAGACAGGGACGGCGCCCGGTGCGGAGGTGACGGGGAGTTCACTACGCCGTCCCCCGGTCCGGCCGCCCTGACGTGTGGGGGGCATGCCCCCGGGTGTCGGTATGCGCCTGGGAAACCGGGGTAGGCGCGGCTCCAAGCCGGGCGGTCGGCGCCCAGGCGGTGAGGAGAGATCCACTGTGCTGATGGCCCATCCCGTGGTGCTGAGCAAGCTGGTCGAGGAGTACGAGGCACTGAGCGTGCTGCACGCGGAGGACGGGAGCCGCGAGGTGCGTCGGCGCATGGAGGACCTCGCCTACACGCTGTGTGTCTCCACCGGCACCCGGGACGTCGACACCGCGCTGATCGCCGCCCGCCACCGCCTGCCCGGAGCGCGCCCCGAGGACGACTCGGTCCTGACGGCCTGAACCGGTCCGACCTGCGCCGGGGAGGGGCGCGGGCCGGGCCGGAACAGCCCGAGGGCGCCTGCCGGGCAGAGCCCGGCAGGCGCCCTTGTCGTGCCCCGTGTCATTGGGCGAGCCGTGCACTCGCGGTGGCCGAGGCATCGGCGGAAACCCCCTGCCTGGGGCCAGGGGAAGGAGGTTCGCGTAGTTGCGGACAGTGTCGAGGGAGCTGAGACCGTGTGCGCTGTACCAGGACGCCTCCTCCTGAGCGTCTTGCGGAGCCCGATACTCGATGAACCGCTGGGTCTGTACCCATGCCAGGCATTCTTCCGAGGCCGCGGAAACGATTTCGTCGGTGCCGGATCGACCACTAGGCATACGTGAGGTGCCTGGTCAGGAGGCTCTGGGGTGAGGAACAGCGCCCAGACGTGGCCTCACGGTCAAAGGACGGAGCGCAGCTCGGACCGTGGTCCGGTGTACGTGGATGCGAGCGGCACCGACGGCATGTGATCCGAAGAAAACGGCCTGGCTCCGTACCCTGGTGGCATGCGTATGCGCCCTACTTTGAGCTGGACCCCCACCGAGGACCTGCTGCCGGGCACGACCAATCTGGAGCCGGTCGTCGCTGCACTGCGCACTGGCGGTGTCCTGGTGCTCAGCGGAGCGGGCATCTCCACGGAGTCAGGCATCCCCGACTACCGGGGCGCGGGCGGAAGCCTGAGCCGACACACTCCGATGACCTACCAGGAATTCATCGCCGACGGTCAGGCACAGCGCCGGTACTGGGCGCGCAGCCACCTCGGCTGGCGTACCTTCGGCCGCGCCCGGCCCAACACCGGGCACCTGACAGTGACTGCCTTCGGACGCCACGGACTGCTCTCGGGGGTGATCACCCAGAACGTCGACGGGTTGCACCAGTCGGCCGGCAGCGAAGACGTCGTGGAACTGCACGGAAGCCTGGAACGGGTGGTCTGTCTCTCCTGCGGCGCCTTCAGCCGGCGCAGCGATCTCGCGCGGCGGCTGGAGGAGGCTAACGCAGGTTTCGAGCCGATGGCGGCCGGAATCAACCCGGACGGTGACGCCGACCTCAGCGACGAACAGGTCGGGGACTTCCGTGTGGTGCCATGCGCTGTCTGCGGAGGCGTCCTCAAGCCTGATGTGGTCTTCTTCGGCGAAGCCGTTCCACCGCAGCGTGTCGAGCACTGCCGTGAGCTGGTGGATCAAGCAGCCTCGTTGCTGGTTCTGGGGTCCTCCCTCACCGTGATGAGCGGGCTCCGGTTCGTTCGCCAGGCGGCCCAGGCGGGAAAGCCGGTGTTGATCATCAACCAGGACCCGACCCGCGGCGACCGACACGCGGTCACGCGGGTAGCACTGCCTTTGGGGGCGGCCCTCACCACCTTGGCCGCCCGGCTGGACATTCCTGTCGACAAGCAGGTGGCGGGTGAGCCGCGCGGGTGAGACCTGGGCAGGGAAACCGAGGCGGCCGCGCAGCTGCTGGTGAGGACCGTGATGCGGCAGGGGCAGTGATGCCCATGCTGGTTCGGTCGGGCAATTGTGTACAGGTGCGGCAGGGCTGGGGTGGGGCCCGCAAGACCTGATCGGCGCCAGAAATCATCAGGACAGTCTCCGCCGCCGTGACGGGATGCGGGTCCTGGCGCGTGGCTGGTGGTGGTGAGGGTCCCGATGGAGCCTGTAGAGGTGCTGATGGGCTCCAAGCCCGCGACGCGGCGACACCGGAAAGCGGGCCCGGGACGACCAGCCCGCTGTTCGGTGTCGCCATGTAGGGCAGGGGCGACGGCCGACGGTGGCGGGTGGTCGTCGTGGTCACCCACGGGTGTCGTCACGTCTCAGATATGGACTCGTCTGTGACGAACGACGTCTCTGTCCTGAGTGGGAGCGGGCCTGCGCGTGGATGGATTCCCGCGCCTCAGCCGGGCTCGTTCGACGCGGCCGGAGCGACGGAACCGGGGGCAGCCAGCGCCGCAAGCTCCAGGGACCGCAGCAGCGCTTCCCGGTCCGCCGGCACGTACTCGTCCGCGGCGGCAGCCGCGTCCAGCACCTCCCGGATCTCGGCGGCCGTCATGCTGCGCGCCTCCGCCGCGGCCACAAGACCGTCAGCCCGGCCGCGGGGCAGGCCGCGCTCCGAGGCGATCAGGTCGCGCAGCAATTCCTCGCGCACCGCGTAACGGCTCATCCCGCAGTCGAGGCCGTCGTCGTCCAAGTCGTCCGGGTAGGGCGCACGAGCCCAGGCACCGTTCTCGTACCAGTACACACAGCCCAGCTCCCAGCCCTCCAGCAGCTCGCGAAGGTGCTCGTACGGCAGCCAGTCCGGCGCCTGCGCCAGCATGTCGATCGAGGGTTCGTGCCACTTCACGGCACTGGACTCGTCCTCGCCGTACAGCAGGTAGCGGCCTTCTCCCATCTGCTGGAACGTCCACCAGGTGCAGCCGCGATCATCGAGGTGCAGACCGCTGCCGTCAATCCATGTGCCGCCGCGGCGAACGCCTTGGGCTTCCGCCTTCGCCGTGGCCTCCAGCACGGCGACCAGGGCCCAGCGCGCCCACAACACTTCGGCTGCCGGCAGGTTCTCCGGCCGGCCAGGCCTGTCGATCGCCATTCCGTCCCCCAGTCCATCCCGTACTCGTACAGCGCCGCATGACGGCAGAACCATGATCGTAGAACAGTGCCGGTACGGCTCCTGGACGGGTGACGGCAGCCAGGCCCCGCAAAGGTGTCGAGTCCTCGCAGCGGCTGGGCCTGCATCGGTGGGTGGTCGAGAGAACGGCGTGCTGGCTTGCCGGTTGTCGAAGACTCCACCGCCACAGCCGTCCGCGAGCCGGCCAAGCTCGGGAGGATCAACGCGGCCGCCCCGGTCGCCGGGACCGTCACGGTCCGCTCGTCCAATGCGGCACATGTCGCCTCGGACAGCCACCGCCCATCCTCGGATCCATCGGCCGCACGTCGCACCAAGGTGATCAGCCGCCGACGGCCCGCCCGCCAGGCAGGGTCCTCCTCATCGAACGCGCATGCGGCGGAGTCGGGCACCGGCCGAGCGGGTCCGTGGCGACTCGCCGGATCCCCGTGGGCGCACTCCCGCGCCCGCGCGCCGTACGGGTTCGATCCGGACATTCCTGCTTCGGCGCGGCAGGCATCACACGCCGTCGGCCTGCTTCGCCATCGGAGGGACGAACCGGATCCGGCCGACGCGCTCCGGAGTGCGCCCCCTGTGCACCCGGTGCGGCGTTCCGCCTGGTGCGGCAAGGGCAGAGGGGTGGGGGTGATTGCTCGCGTCGTGCACCCCTGGCACGACGGAGAACCGAAGGGGTGGGAATGATACGAGTGACGGTGGTCTACGAGGCGCAGCTCCTGCGGACCGCGCTGGTCGAACTGCTGAGGTCGGGCGGGGTCATGGTGGTCTCCTCGCTGCCCCGATGGCCGCACGGCCCGGCGACGGGGAAGTCCGAACCGGACGTGTACGTGGCGGACGCCGAGTGTCTGCCGCCCTCGGCGACGCGGCCCGTGGCCGCTGCCGCACCGCCCCCGGGAGAGGGCTCGGGTGGCCGCCCGGCTCTGCTGGCCCTCGTGGCCGGGCAGCGGCCGGGGGTTCTGCGGCGGGCCCATGCCGCGGGGGCGAGCGGCTTCGTCGACCAGAACGCCCCGAAGCATCGATTACTGGAGGCCGTACACCGTCTGGCCAAGGGGGAGCGCTACATCGACGACACGCTCGCGCTCGGGTTCCTCCAGGCCGCGGAGATGCCCCTGACCCGGCGTGAGCTGAGCGTCCTCTCGCTGGCCGCCGACGGAGCGCCGGTCGCTGAGATCGCCGCGACGTTGTTCCTGACCAAGGGCACGGTCCGCAACTACATGGCGAGCGTCATCCGCAAGGTCGGCGCACGGAACCGCGTGGATGCCATCCGGATCGCCCAGGGCGCCGGCTGGACCTGAGCACTGCCGCGGCGTCCGCGCGGGCGCGGTCCGCTCACTCCTGGACCTGGTTCCAGTGCCCCACGAGATCGCGGTAGAGAGCGGAACGCGCGAGCAGCTCGTCGTGCGTTCCGTACTGGGCCCGGGTGCCGTCGAGGACGAGGATCCTGTCCGCTCGGAGTGCCGACGACAACCGGTGGGCGACCACGACCAGGGTTCCCGGCCGGGCGCTGAGAGCCCGCTCGGCCGTGGCCTCCGCGACGGGGTCCAGGTGGCAGGTCGCCTCGTCGAGCAGTAGCAGCGGGGCGGGGGCCAGATGGGCGCGCCCCAGCGCGATCAGCTGGCGTTCGCCGTGAGACAGGGCGTCGGGCGTCAGCGTACGGTCGAGCCCGCCCACCCGGTCGACGAGCGGTTCCAGGGCGAGCGCGTCCACGGCCCGGTCGACGGCGGCCCGGTCGGCGTCGGGCCGCAGGTACCGCAGGTTGTCCCGCAGGGTGCCCGTGAAGACGTACGCCTCCTGGGGGGCCAGCACGCGCAGTGCAGTGAGCTCCGCAGGCGGGCAGGCCGCGACGGCACGGCCGAAGAGCCGTATGTCGCCCCGCTCGGGGGTGAGCATGCCCGCCGCGACGTGCAGCAGGGTCGACTTGCCG
>NZ_LIPQ01000399.1:340-5012 GCF_001418135.1 Streptomyces aureus | reverse complement strand
CCTGCACCGGCACCGCCGCCGAAGCCTCCGCCGGCACCGGCACCCGCAGGCGCTTCGGGCGCGGGAGGCGGCGGTCCCAGGCCCGTACCCCCAGGGCCACCGGCACCCCGACGCAGGCACCCCACAGGACCGTCGCCGAGCCCGTCTGCCACCACACCGGGCCGAACGCCGACAGCCGGGCCGTGCCGAGCGCCCCGCCCGCCGCGGCCGAGAGCACGGCGACCACCGCACCGCAGCCCCAGGCCGTACCCAGCGCCGTCAGCGCCGTGTCCCGGGCCGTCCAGGTCCGAGCCGAGCGGCCCACCCGGCCGCCCTGGAGCAGCACGGCGGCGAGCGGGACCGCCGCGGCCGCCCAGTGGATCCAGCCGCCGCGCCCGTCGTCGGGCAGCGCGGCGAGCAGCGGGAAGGGCGGCGCGGCCGGGTCGCCGACGAGGCCCAGCGGGGTCGCGAACGCGCCCGTGCCGAGGGTGAAGCCCGGCCCCAGTCCGTACGCGGCTCCCCAGACGGCCATGTTGGGCAGCAGGGCGAGGACCAGCAGCAGCACCGCAGCCCGCCCCGACCACTCCCCCGTGAGACCCGCGAACGCGGCCTGCGCCTCGCCCGCGTGCCAGGCCAGCGAGACCGCCGCGACGACCGCGCCGCCGCCGAGCAGCGTGACGAGCCCGAGCCCGGCCGCCCGCAGGGCCGCGGCCGTCTGCCGCTGTCCGGGGAGGGGACGTCCGAACGCCGTCCAGACCCCCGTGCCGGCCGCGCCGGCCACGACGGCGGGCAGCCAGAGCCCGGCGCCGAGCAGCTCTGCGGGCAGCGGGCCGCTCTCGCTGTAGACCACGACCGTGGCGGCGACCAGGAGGTATCCGCCGGCCACGGCGGATACCGCGCCGCTCGCGGAGGGGGGCCGCCGGTCGCCGCCGCCGGCCACGTCGAGGGTGTCCCGGACGGCCCGGTGGACGAGCCAGAACGGCAGGACGGCCAGGAGCATCGGCGCGACGCCGAGGGGCGCGGGCAGTCCGGACAGGGTGTCCGTGCGGACGAGGTCCACGCCGTGGGCGAGCAGCCAGAGCCCGGCGGCCAGGTGCAGGGCGCCGCCGGGGCCGCTGTCGGGGTACGGGGAGCTGATCCAGCCGGCGATCACGAGGACCGCGAGGGCGCCGAGTCCGAGTCCGGCGGCGACCGCGCCCCGGACGCAGGCGCTGGCGAGCGCGGCGGAGCGGCCGCCGTGGACCAGGGGATGCTCGGTCACATGGGTCACGAGGTCATGCTGCCAACGACACGCGCTTTTGCCGCGTAACAGGCAAACCTCCGCTGTGTCGCTCAAGATACGTTTATGTACTTTTCCGCCCACAGCAGCTCTGCGGGAGGTAGACGCCGATGAGCCGGAGCACCGCGGATTCCGCATCCTCCGCCACCCTGCCGACCCCCAAGGAGCGGCGCAGGTTGCGTGAGGCCCTCGCCCTGAGCGAGGAGCAGGTCGCCGAGGCCATGGGCGTCACGAAGGCCACGGTCAGGGCATGGGAGACCGGGCGTTCGGCACCACGGGGCCGCAAGCGCGAGGCGTACGCCAAGCTGCTCGGCACGTACGGGCCGGGCGACGCGCCGAGTTCCGCGGAGGCGTCGACCGCTTCCCCCTCGGCCCCTTCGCACTCTTCGGAGCAGCCCGCCAAGCCGTGGTACTCGCCGGAGTCACCCGCACGGCCGCAGGCACCGGCGAAAACACAGGGACAGGCGCCCGCCCCCGCGGCGAACGTCCGCCCCAAGGCCGCGGCCAAGCGGGCCGCCAAGCCGCCGCAGGCCCCCTCCCCGTCCCCGGTCATCGCCGCGGGCCGAGCCCGCAAAGGCACCCCGAAGCCGCAGGAGCGGCTGAAACCGGTCGCGGCCGAGGCCCCGTGGGCCGCGGAGGAGCGGCCCGTCGGACCTCCCGCCGTGCCGGGGCTGACCCCGGAGGAGGCGTTCGACGCGCTCTACGCGCACGCGGCGCCCGGTCTCGTCCACCAGACGTATCTGCTGACCGGCCGGCGGCGGCTCTCCCGGGAGTCCGTCGAGCAGGCCTTCCACCGGGCCTGGGAGCACTGGCCCGAGGTCGCCCGCGACGCGGACCCGGTGGGCTGGGTACGGGCGACGGCGTACGAGTACGCCCTCTCCCCCTGGCACCGGCTGCGCCGCACCCACAAGCACCCCGACACCCCGCCCACCGAGGCCGGCCGGCGGGCTCTGCTCACCGCGCTCCTCGAACTGCCGGCGCCGTACCGCCGTACCGTGCTGCTCTACGACGGGCTCGGGCTCGACCTGCCGGAGACGGCCGCCGAGACCGAGGCGAGCACCCCCGCCGCGGCCAACCGGCTGCTGCACGCCCGCGCGGTCCTCGCGAAGCGGGTCCCCGAACTCGCCGACCCCGAGGCCCTGCACGAGCGGCTCGGCGCGCTGGTCACGGAGGCGCCGACGACGACCCTCCCGGCGGCCCGCGCGGTCCGGAGCGGCAGCGAGCGCCGGACACGGACGTGGACCCGCGCGGTACTGGGGGTGACGGCGGTCCTCATCGGTGTCACGGGCCTGACGGCGGCGACCGCGCCGACCCGCTACATCCCGGTGAACGCCCCCGGCGAGACCGTCAACGGCGTTCCGGTCCGCGGCGGCCCGCAGAAGCTCCGCCCGGAGGACCTGGAGCTCCGCGACAAGCTGCGCTCCGAACCGAACCCGGGCCCGGAGCGGCTGATCCCGGCCGCCGAGTGACCACCCCTGGGCGACCGCCGCCGGGCGACCGCCGCCGCGTACGAGAGGGCCCCGCCCTCGCCCGGGTGACCGGGCGGGGGCGGGGCCCTCTCGTACGGCTGCCGCGGAATCCCGCGGCTACCGGCTGCTTCAGCCCGCGAGGATCGCGCGCGCCAGCTTGGCCGTCTCGGTCGGCGTCTTGCCGACCTTGACGCCGGCGGCCTCAAGGGCCTCCTTCTTCGCCTGGGCGGTGCCGGAGGAGCCGGAGACGATGGCGCCGGCGTGGCCCATGGTCTTGCCCTCGGGCGCGGTGAAGCCCGCGACGTAGCCGACGACCGGCTTGGTGACGTTGGCCTTGATGAAGTCGGCCGCACGCTCCTCGGCGTCGCCGCCGATCTCACCGATCATGACGATCAGGTCGGTGTCGGGGTCCGCCTCGAACGCCGCGAGGGCGTCGATGTGCGTGGTGCCGATGACCGGGTCGCCACCGATGCCGACGGCGGACGAGAAGCCGATGTCACGGAGCTCGTACATCATCTGGTACGTCAGCGTGCCGGACTTCGAGACCAGGCCGATGCGGCCCGGCTTCGTGATGTCGCCCGGGATGATGCCGGCGTTGGACTGGCCCGGGGTGATGAGACCGGGGCAGTTCGGGCCGATGATGCGGGTCTTGTTGCCCTTCGCCTGCGCGTACGCCCAGAAGGCGGCGGAGTCGTGGACGGCGATGCCCTCGGTGATGACGACGGCCAGCGGGATCTCGGCGTCGATCGCCTCGACCACGGCGGCCTTCGCGAACGCCGGCGGGACGAAGAGGACCGAGACGTTGGCGCCGGTCTCCTTCATCGCCTCGGCGACGGAGCCGAAGACCGGGACCTCGGTGCCGTCGAAGTCGACGGTCGTGCCGGCCTTGCGCGGGTTCACGCCACCGACGATGTTGGTGCCGTCACCCAGCATGAGCTTGGTGTGCTTCATGCCCGTGGCACCGGTCATGCCCTGGACGATGACCTTGCTGTCCTTGGTGAGGAAGATAGCCATGGTGTGCTTGACCTCGTCCCTTACTTCGCAGCCGCGAGCTCGGCGGCCTTGTCGGCCGCGCCGTCCATGGTGTCCACGCGCTGCACGAGCGGGTGGTTCGCGTCCGACAGGATCTTGCGACCCAGCTCCGCGTTGTTGCCGTCGAGGCGCACGACCAGCGGCTTGGTGACCTCTTCGCCCTTGGAGGCGAGGAGCTCCAGGGCCTGGACGATGCCGTTGGCGACCTCGTCACAGGCGGTGATGCCACCGAAGACGTTGACGAACACGGACTTGACGTCCGGGTCGCCCAGGATGATCTCCAGGCCGTTCGCCATGACCTCGGCGGAGGCGCCGCCGCCGATGTCGAGGAAGTTGGCCGGCTTCACGCCGCCGTGGTTCTCACCGGCGTACGCGACGACGTCCAGGGTCGACATGACCAGACCGGCACCGTTACCGATGATGCCGACCTCGCCCTCGAGCTTGACGTAGTTGAGGTTCTTGGCCTTGGCGGCAGCCTCGAGCGGGTTGGCTGCGGCCTTGTCCTCGAGCGCCTCGTGGTCGGGCTGACGGAAGTCGGCGTTCTCGTCGAGAGACACCTTGCCGTCCAGGGCCAGGATGTCGCCGGAGGCGACCTTGGCCAGCGGGTTGACCTCGACGAGGAGCGCGTCCTCGGCGACGAAGGTCTTCCACAGGGTCACGAGGACCTCGGCGACCTTCTCGGCNNCACCGGTGTTGGAGTCGACGGGCACCTTCGCGAGCTTCTCGGGGGTCGTCGCGGCGACCTCCTCGATGTCCATGCCACCGGCGACGGACGCCATGGCGAGGAAGGTGCGGTTGGTGCGGTCGAGGAGGTACGAGACGTAGTACTCCTCGAGGATCTCCGGAGCGGTCTCCGCGATCATCACCTTGTGGACCGTGTGGCCCTTGATGTCCATCCCGAGGATGTCCGTCG
>NZ_LIPQ01000399.1:0-256 GCF_001418135.1 Streptomyces aureus | reverse complement strand
CGCCTGGTACTCGAACAGGTCCACGCGCGTCCGTCCCTTTTCTGATGATCGCGGTTCGTTGTCTGCGTGGGCGTGCCGCGAAGGGCAACGTGACTGCACTGTCACAAGGGAGGCGCACACGGTGACCGTGGACGCGGCATGTCCGTCTCGCAGGTTATCGCCGAGGGACGTGGGTCCCTAAATCGCAGATCACAACAGAGCGGTGATACGGGTCACAGGGTGTAGGGGCCACGGGGTCGGCCGCGGGGGGTGCGGA
>NZ_LIPQ01000398.1 GCF_001418135.1 Streptomyces aureus | reverse complement strand
GCGTGGTCGCGACCACGCCGAAGTTCACGCTGATGGTGACCGTGGGCGGGTTCTCGATGGCGAACGACGTGCCCGCCATCCCGCCGAGAATCATTGCCGATGCGGCTCCCACGCCCGATATGCGCGCAGCCCAACGACGAGCGGTTCCTGCCATGTTGTCCCCCGGATGTGATGCGGAATTTGTCCAACGAGGCCTGTGTGCAGGCCTGTTGCAGACAGTTTCCCGGTCCGGGGGCTCCTCCGTCGAGCTTTTGAGACTATTTTCTGATTTTTAGTTTGGGATCCGGAATTAACCGTTCGTTCTCGCGAACCGCCCTGCGCGAGCCGTTGCGCGCCTCCCCCCGGAGCCCGGCCGCCCGACGGCACAATGCGGCCATGCCGCTGACCGCAGACATCCTCGTCGCCCTCGTCGCCCTGCTCCACGCCTACATCCTGGTGATGGAGATGTTCCTGTGGGAGAAGGAGACCGGCCGCCGCTTCTCCGGGTTCGACGCGAAGATGGCGCGCGAGACCGCCGCGATGGCCGCCAACCAAGGTCTCTACAACGGCTTCCTCGCCGCCGGGCTCGTCTGGGGTCTCATCGCCGACGACCCGATCGCCTTCCGCGTCCGGGTCTTCTTCCTGTCCTGCGTCGTCATCGCCGGCCTCTACGGCGCCGCCACGGCCAACCGCCGCATCCTCTTCGCCCAGGCCCTGCCCGGTGCGCTCGCCCTCTCCGCGGTTCTCGTCGCCCACTACTGAGACGCCTGCCGGAGGCCGTCCACGGACCGCGCCCAGGCGTCGCCCACGGAACAACGGGCGCGGTGCACGCGCTTCGTGGCGGCGATCCGCGCCTGATCGCCCCGCCGACCCACGTCCCCGCCACGCGCCGAGCCCCCGGCCGACGCTCGTCGGGCGGGGGCTCGGAACGCGTCGCTCGGGCTGTCAGCCCTTCGGGTTCAGGTCGATCGTCCTGGTGCGTTCGTTCTTGGTCTTGCCGAGGAGCGCCTCGCGCATCACGGAGGCCACGTCGTCGGCCGAGACCTCCCGCTTGGTGCCGTCGGCCTTGTTGATCATGACGCCCTTGAAGGCGCCGTCGAGCAGCCGCTCGATGGCCTTCGTGTCGTAGACCGCCACCAGTCGGCCGTCGGCGGCCTTCATGGAGAGGATCTGCGGCAGCGAGCGCGCCGGGCCGAACTGGATCTCCCTGCCGCCCGCCCGGATGGTGACGCGGTCGGACATCGCGGGCGTCGCGAACTCCTTCATCGCCCGGTCCACCTCGGCCTTGCTGATGCTCGGCTGGCGGTCGGTGACCGGCAGCTCGACCAGCCTGGTCTGGCCCGTCTCCACCTGGGCGCGGAAGGCGTCCCGGACGGAGATCATCGAGCGCTGGATGTCGAGGCCCTTGCCGGGCTTGCCCTCGACGGGCGTCACCTTGTTCGGGGCGAACAGGATCGTGCCCTCGGTCGCCGACGCGGACGTGCCGGCCAGGTCGGCGAGGGTGACGGCGAGCTTCTCCTCGTCGACGGGGAAGACCGGCTTGGCGACCCGCTCGCCGCCGAACAGGGAGCCGATGACCGAGACGGGGTTGTAGTCGCTGCCCGCGGCGGCGCGCACGGTCTCCACGCTGTCGAGCGCCAGGCCCGCCTTCTCCGGGGCGAGCTGGACCTTCTTGCCGCCGATGCCGAGCTGGAGCGGGGTCCCGGCGCGCTTGCCGAGGGCCGCGTCCAGCTTGTTGACGGCCTCCTCCTTCGTACCGCCGCCGATGTCCACGCCGAGGACCGTGGTCCCCTTCGGGACGTCGGAGTGGTTGAGGAGCAGCCCGGCGCCGTAGGCGACACCGGCGAGGCCGAGGACTCCGGCGGCGACGAGGACCAGCTTGGAGCGGCCCTTCTTCGCCGGGGCGGTCGGCGCGGGT
>NZ_LIPQ01000397.1 GCF_001418135.1 Streptomyces aureus | reverse complement strand
ACCTCGTCATCGAGGCGGTCGTGGAGAACGAGCAGGTCAAGACCGAGATCTTCCAGGTCCTCGACCAGGTGATGACCCGGCCGGACGCCATCCTGGCCTCGAACACCTCCTCGATCCCGCTGGTGAAGCTGGCCGTGGCGACCTCCCGCCCCGACCAGGTCATCGGCATCCACTTCTTCAACCCGGCCCCGGTGCAGAAGCTCGTCGAGCTGATCCCGGCCCTCACCACCTCCGAGGGCACGATCAGCCGGGCCCAGGCCTTCGCGGAGAAGACCCTCGGCAAGCACGCGATCCGCGCGCAGGACCGCTCCGGCTTCGTGGTCAACGCGCTGCTCGTGCCGTACCTGCTCTCCGCGATCCGGATGTTCGAGTCGGGAATCGCGAGCCGCGACGACATCGACAACGGCATGGAGTTCGGCTGCGCCCACCCGATGGGCCCGCTGAAGCTCTCGGACCTGATCGGTCTCGACACGATCGCGTCGATCGCCGACTCGATGTACGCCGAGTTCAAGGAGCCGCTGTACGCCGCTCCCCCGCTGCTCCAGCGCATGGTGGACGCGGNNAGGACACCGGACGGCCCGTACACACGCACAGGTACGGGCCGTCCGGCTTTTCGCGGGTCCTCCGGCCCGGCCGCGTCGGCTCAGGCGGATCGGGCTCGGGCGCGTCGGCCCAGCCGCCTCAGCCCAGGCGCAGGTGGTGGAGCATCAGCAGCCCCGCGGCCATGTTCGCGGCCGGGATCTCGCCCCGGGCGATCATGTCGGGGACCTGTTTCAGCGGCACCCAGGCCCGCCGTGAGGACTCGAAGGCGTCCTCGGGCGGTCCGGTGTAGGTGGCCGTCTCCGCCCAGTAGAGGTGGTGACGGGCGTCGGTGAGGCCGTTGGACGGCTCGACGGTGAGGAGATGGCGCAGCGGCCCCGGCCGCCAGCCGGTCTCCTCCTCCATCTCGCGGGCGGCGGCGGCTTCGATCTCCTCGCCGTCCTCGACGACTCCGGCGGCCAGTTCCCAGCCCCAGCTGTCGGTGATGAAACGATGGCGCCAGAGCATCAGGACTTCGTCGGCCTCGTTGACGGCCGTCGCGACGGCGACCGGGCGGAGCCGGATCAGATAGTGGTCGAGGTGGCGGCCGTCCGGGAGTTCGACGTCCGCGAGGTTCACCTGGAACCAGCGATTCTCATAGACAGAGCGTTCGCTCAGTTTCGTCCACTGCACGTTCTTGCCACCTTCCGACTGGTCGGTGCTTGTTTGGTGGCAATATCGCAGCAGTTCGTGGCTCACAGGGGAACGCGCAGCGCCCCGTCAATGAGCGCCGCCGCCTCCCTGGCGTCGCCTCCGCCACTGGCCAGGAGGTGCTCCCGCACCTGCCGCAGCCGGTCGCGCAGCCGCCGCGACTCCATCCCCCGCGCCCGCTCGGTCATCTCCACGGCCGTCCGCGCAGCCCCGTCGGCCTCCCCCCGGCGCAGCTCGATCTGACACAGCATGGCGAGCCGGTGCACCCGGCCCCGGTCGTGCGACGGCACCCCCACGGCCATCGACGCGTGCTCATGGGCCGCGGCGAGATCACCCAGACTGAGCAGGGCCTCGGCGACCTGGACGTTGACGAGTCCGGGCTGCACATAGCCCGTCTCGGCCGGCTCGTCCCCCGGGCTGATCCGCTCGGCCGCGGCCTCGGCCCGCCGGATGCAGGCCAGCGCGGCGGCCCCGTCGCCCAGATGCGCGTACGCCTTCGCCTGCATCGCCGTCAGATCGGCGGCGAGCGCCGGGGTGATCTGCCGCCCCGCCGTCCGCAGCGCCGCCTCCGCGAACGCCACCGCCTGCCGGTACTCCCCCATGAACAGCGACTGGTTGACGAGGAGCGCGATCACATAGGCGCCGAGCCCCCGGTCCCCGCTCGCCTTCGCGAGCCGCAGTGCCTGGTGGAAGTAGCGCTGGGCGAGACCGTGCGCGTCGGCGTCGTACGCGCAGATGCCGGCCACCGCCACGAGCCCGCCGGTGGCGCGGTGCAGCCGCCGGCCGAGGGCGTCGCTGTACGAGCCCCGCAGCAGCGGCGCCGTCTCGGCGGTGAGGAAGCCGACGATCCGGGCACGGGTCGCGATGCCCCCGGCCTTGCGGTACATCTGCTCGTAGTGGGAACGGGCGGCGCTCAGCACGGTGATGTCGGCCGCGGAGACCGACGTCCGGCCGACCCGGGAGACGTCCACGTCCTCCGGCGGGTTCTCCCACTCCCACACGGGCATCACGGCCGGTGTGCCGGTCACGGCGGGTGCGGCGACGATGTGCGGCCGCTGCTGCTCGTCGGACCGCCACAGGGCGGCCGCGCGCTCCACGAACCCGGAGAGCGGTGAACCGACCGCCAGCACGGGCCCGTCGGGCACACCGAAGCCGATGTCGTCCAGGGTCACCTGCCGGTGCAGCCGGGCGGCGAGCACCTCGCAGATCAGGTCCGGCACCTGGCCGCGCGGCCGCTGGCCCTTCAACCAGCGGGCCACGGCGGTGTGTTCGTAGCGCAGGGTGAGGCCCCTGGCCCGGCCGGCCCGGTTCACATGGGCGGCGAGGCCGGCGTTCGAGACGCCCGCTTCGTCGAGCAGGGCGTCGAGCAAGGTGTTGGGCTGCATGACCGCTCCGGTCGCTCCGGTCCGCTCCGGCCGCTCGGCCGGGGCGCGGTGAACTCAGCGTAGCGGTGGCCGAATTCGTACGGACCGAACCACTGCGGAGAACCCCCTCGCGCCACCTCTCACGCACCGCTACGGGAGGATTTCGCACGGGGTGTGAACGAAGTACTCGTTCTTCCGGTCCGCGTACTCTGCCGTGCTCGTCCCCGTACCGCTTGACTGTGCTTCTCGCCGCAAGGCGATGACCGGGCCGCCGGCTCCCCCCTCAAACAGTGCGGCCGCCCGGTCCGTGTCGCCCGCCCCGCTGATCTGCCCGACACTCCGTGGCGGCGCGGGCGACACCGGTCCCGGCCCCTCCTCTCAACAGTGGGAGGAGGGGGCGGGCCGGGGGCGGCGCAGCCCGGGTTCGGCGGGCTGCGCCGGCACCCGGACACGGTCGTTGCGTACGACGAGCAGGGCGACGTCGTCGGTGAGCCGCCCGCCCGTGTGGTGCAGCAGGGCGGTGTGGACCTCGCGGACGAGCGCCTCGGGCGCCGCGCCGCACATCCCGGCCAGCGCGGTGTCGAGCGCGAAGAACCGGCCCCGGTGGTCACGGGCCTCCTCGGCGCCGTCCGTGTGGAGGACGAGCGTGTCGCCGGGCTTCAACCGGGCCGCGGTGTACGGCGCGAGGGCGGCGGGCAGCGGCAGGACCCCGAGCGGGGGCAGCGGGTCGCCCACGGGGAGCCGCTCCGCGGTGCGCCCGAGGTGATACGGGCCGGGATGGCCGCAGTTGAGCACGGAGAGCCGTCCGTCGGACCGGACCTCCAGGAGGAGCAGGGTCACGAACTCCTCCGCCGCCGGATGTTCCGGCGCCGTCCCGGTCCGCGCCGGGTGCTCGTCCCGGGCCCGCTCCCGCAGATGCCGCTCCAGGGCCCGCTCAAGCCGCCGCAGCACCCCGCCGAGCTCGGCCTCGTCGTGCGCGGCCTCACGGAAACTCCCGAGCACGGCGACCACGGCGCCAAGTGCCGCGAGCCCATGGCCCCGTACGTCCCCGATGACGATCCGCACGCCGTACGGGGTGGCCACCGCCTCGTACAGATCCCCGCCCACGGACGCGCCCCGGGAGGCGGACAACTGCCCTGCGGCGAGGGAGAGTCCGTCGAGGCGGGCGGGCGGCGGGCGCAGCAGCACCTGCTGGGTGGCGAGGGCGACGGCACGCACGAGCGCCAACTCCCGGGCGAGCCCGCGCCGCAGCCCGAGCACGAGCCCGATGCCGACGGTGAGAAAGACGACACTGGTGGCGATCCTCATCGGCAGCCCGGGCTGCCGGGCCAACGGGCAGCCGAACTTCCATGCCACGGCCACCGCACCCCACGCGGTGGGAAGAGCGAGCGGGGCCAGCCGGCGGAGCCGGGAGCCATCGGAGACCAACGACCTCGTACGGATCATGCACGGCCCTTCCCGAGCCCCGACAGCGCCCGCAGGCCCTGCGGCCCACAGGTCCGCCCCTGCGGCCGCGTCGATTCTGCCGACCGCACGACCCACCGGGGAACACCCCCCGACGAGCTCACCCGAAAGAGTGAGCACCCCTGGCGCGCCGCCCTCCGCCAGGGCTCCGCCATGCGCACAGGCGGACGACGACCGGTCTCGGGTACGCCTCGGGGGCGCCGCCGAGCGCTGCGCGGCGAGGCGCCCGCGCCTGGTACGAACGGAGAAAGTACGGAAACGACGGAGGGCCGCCCCGGGGAATCCCGGGGCGGCCCTCCTCGTGGTCCGGTGCTACGGCGCTCAGGCGCCGCGCAGCACCGCGCCCGTGCGCTCGGACGCCAGGGCGACCGCCGCGTCGCGGGCCGCGGTGGCCTCTTCGACCGTCAGGGTGCGGTCCGGGGCGCGGAACTTCAGGGCGTACGCCAGGGACTTGGTGCCCTCGCCGAGCTGGTCGCCGGTGTAGACGTCGAACAGCCGGATGGACTCGAGGAGTTCACCCGCGCCCTCGCCGAGGGCGGCCTCGACCTCGGCGGCCGGGACGTTGTCCGCGACGACCAGGGCGACGTCCTGGGTGGCGACCGGGAAGGAGGAGATCCGAGGAGCCTTCACCGGGCCCTCGTTCGCCTTCTCCAGGCGGTCCAGGTCGATCTCCATCGCGCAGGTGCGGGCCGGCAGGCCGAAGGCCTTGACCACGCGCGGGTGGAGCTCGCCGGCGTGACCGACGAGGACCTTCTCGCCGTTCACCTCGACGTGGAACGCGGCGCAGCGGCCCGGGTGCCACGGGGCGTGCTGGTCGGCGCTGATGATCAGCTCGACGCCCGCCTCGGCGGCCACGGTCCGGCCGGCCTCGACCGCGTCCGCCCAGTCGGACGGACGGCCCTTGCCCCACCAGCCGGCCTGCTCGCGCGCACCGGCGAGGACGACGGCGGCGCGGCGCGGCTGCGCGGGCAGCACGGCGTTGACCGAGGCGATCTCCTCGTCGGTGGGACGGCGGTCGACGGGCAGCCGGACGGCGACGCCCGGCTGTCCCTCCGGCCGGAAGACCAGACCGGTCTCGAAGAGCGCCAGGTCGTGGCTGCCGCGGCTGTCGTTCCGGCGCAGCGCGCCGAGCAGGCCCGGCAGCAGCGTCGTACGGAGCGCGGGCTCCTCGTCCGAGAGCGGGTTGACCAGCTTCACGAGCCGACGGCGGGCGTCGTCCGCGTCGAGGCCGAGGTTGTCGAGGGCCTGCTCCCCGATGAACGGGTAGTTCAGCGCCTCGACGTAGCCGGCACCGGCCAGGGCGCGGCCCACCCGGCGGTGGACGCGCTGGCGCTCGGTGAGCCCGCGGCCGGCCGGCGGCTTCGGCAGCGTGGAGGGCAGGTTCTCGTAGCCCTCCAGCCGGATGACCTCTTCGGCGAGGTCGTTCGGCTCGTTGAGGTCGGGACGCCACGACGGCACGGTGACGACGAGCTCGTCCTGGCCGTAGACGTCGCAGCCGACCTCCTGGAGGCGGCGGACGACGGTCTCGCGGCCGTAGCCGACGCCCGCGACCTTGTCCGGGTGGTTCGCCGGCATGGTGATCGTGCGCGGCGCGGACGGGGCGCTGATCTCGGTGACGCCGGCCTCGGCCGTGCCGCCCGCGAGCAGCACGAGCAGGTCGACGCAGCGCTGGGCCGCGGCGGCCGCGGCCTGCGGGTCGACACCGCGCTCGAAGCGCTTGGACGCCTCGGAGGCCAGCTTGTGGCGGCGCGCGGTGCGGGCGATCGAGATCGCGTCGAAGTGCGCGGCCTCGATGACGATCTCGGAGGTGCCCGTGACGACCCCGGTCTCCGGGTCCGTCTCCGGGTCGGCGATCTCCGTGTTGGCGCCGCCCATGACACCGGCGATGCCGATCGGACCGCGGTCGTCGGTGATGACCAGGTCCGCCGCGTCCAGGACGCGGACGGTGCCGTCGAGCGTGGTGATCTTCTCGCCGGCCTCGGCGCGACGCACTCCGACGGGGCCGTCGAGCCGGCTCCGGTCGTAGGCGTGCAGCGGCTGGCCGAGTTCGAGCATCACGTAGTTCGTGACGTCGACCGCGAGCGAGATCGGGCGCATGCCGGCCTTCTGGAGGCGGCGGCGCAGCCAGATCGGGGACCGGGCCTCGGGCTGCAGACCGACGACGGTGCGCGCGGTGAAGCGGTCGCAGCCGATCGGGTCGGTGACCCGGACCGGGTAGCCGTACGAGTTGGGCGCGGGCACGTCGAGCAGCGCCGGGTCGCGCAGCGGCAGGCCGTACGCGATGGCGGTCTCGCGGGCGACGCCGCGCATCGAGAGGCAGTAGCCGCGGTCCGGGGTGACGGCGATGTCGAGGACCTCGTCGTACAGCTCCAGGAGCTTGGTGGCGTCGATGCCGATCTCGAGCTCCGGCGGCAGCACGATGATGCCGTGGGTGCCGTCGTCGCCCATGCCGAGCTCGTCGCCGGAGCAGATCATGCCCCGGGAGACCCGGCCGTACGTCTTGCGCTCGGCGATCCGGAAGTCACCGGGGAGCACGGCGCCGGGCAGGGCCACGACGACCTTGTCGCCGGCGGCGAAGTTCCGGGCGCCACAGATGATCTCCTGGGGCTCGCCGGTGCCGTTGGCCTGGCCGACGTCGACGGTGCAGAAGCGGATGGGCTTCTTGAACTCCGTCAGCTCCTCGATGGTGAGGACCTTGCCGACCACCAGCGGGCCGGTCAGGCCGGCGCCGAGCTGCTCGACGGTCTCGACCTCGAGGCCTGCCGAAATGAGCTTGGCCTGGACGTCGCGGCCGGTCTCCGTCGCCGGCAGGTCGACGTACTCCCGCAGCCAAGAAAGCGGGACCCGCATCAGATCTCCATCCCGAACGGCCGGGTGAACCGGACGTCACCCTCGACCATGTTTCGCATGTCGTCGACGTTGTGGCGGAACATCAGCATCCGCTCGATGCCGAACCCGAAGGCGAATCCGCTGTACTTCTCGGGGTCCACACCGCAGGCCACGAGCACCTTCGGGTTGACCATGCCGCAGCCGCCCAGCTCGATCCAGCCCTCGCTGCCGCAGGTGCGGCAGGGGCGGTCCGGGTTGCCGACGGACTCGCCTCGGCAGACGTAGCAGAGCATGTCCATCTCGGCGGACGGCTCGGTGAAGGGGAAGAAGTTCGGACGCAGCCGGGTCTTCATGTCCGGGCCGAAGAGCGCCTGGACCATGTGGTCCAGGGTGCCCTTGAGGTCGGCCATGGTCAGGCCCTCGTCGACGGCGAGCAGCTCGATCTGGTGGAAGACCGGGGTGTGCGTGGCGTCGAGCTCGTCGGTGCGGTAGACGCGGCCGGGGCACACGACGTAGACCGGGGGCTCCCGGTCGATGAGCGTGCGGGCCTGGACCGGCGAGGTGTGCGTGCGCAGCACGACACCGGACTCGTCGCCCGTGGTGCCTTCCGGCCCCTCGACGAAGAAGGTGTCCTGCATCTGGCGCGCCGGGTGGTCCGGTACGAAGTTGAGGGCGTCGAAGTTGAACCACTCCGCCTCGACCTCGGGACCCTCGGCGACCTCGTACCCCATGGAGACGAACACGTCGGAGACGCGCTCCATGAGCGTGGTCAGCGGGTGGCGGGCACCGGCCGGGACGCGGTCGTACGGCAGGGTGACGTCGACGGCCTCCTCGACGAGGACGCGCGCGTCGCGCTCGGCCTCCAGCTCCGTCTGGCGGGCGGCGAGCGCCTTGGAGACGATGCCGCGGGCCTGGCCCACGAGCTTTCCGGCGGCGGCCTTGGCCTGCGGGGGCAGGGCACCGATCTCCCGGTTGGCGAGCGCCAGCGGCGAGGTGCCACCGGTGTGCGCCGTCTTCGCGTGCGCGAGCGCGTCGAGGTCGCCCGCGGCGGCGAAGGCGGCGAGCGCCTCGTCCCGCATGCGCTCGATCTCTTCCGGTTTCAGTGCCTCGACCTCAACCGGGTCGTACGACTTATTGGGTGCGGACATCTCTTCCCGTGCTTCCGTTGGCTTGGCTGGGCGGCCCCGCTCGACGTCAAGGGCGCAAACGTGCCAAAGGACGAGTCTAACGGGGTGGGGGGATGCGAATGAGCCCGTGGGCGGCCCGGGCGGCTTTCGATCTCGTCAGATCCTGTCCGATCCGGTCGGACTTCGTGCTGGATCTCGTCAGGCGAGATGGGCCGGGGTGCCGACGGGCAGCATAAATCGGAACTCGGCCCCGCCCCGGGGGCCCCTGCCGACGGTGATGGTTCCGCCGTGGGCCTCGACGACGCCCTTGACGATGTAGAGGCCGAGCCCGGTGCCGCCGCGCTTGCTGCCCCGCCAGAAGCGGGTGAAGACGCGGCTCATCGACTCCTCGGGGATGCCGGGGCCCTCGTCGCTCACGGTGACCTCCGTCCCCTCTTCTCCGTCGGCGTGCTTCCTGGCGGGTGCCACCTCGATGGTGACCGTTCCCTCGCCGTGGCGCACCGCATTTTCGAGGAGGTTCCCGAGGATCTGGTCGATCTTGTCGGGGTCGGCCCAGAGCGCCGGCAGCCCGGGCATGATCCGGACGAAGAACCGGTCCGGGGACTGGCCGCCGGTGGTGTGCACCTGGACGTGCCGGCCGATGGCGGCGGCGATGTCGACCGGCTGACGCCGCACTTCGAGCCGGCCGGAATCGATCCGGGAGATGTCGAGGAGTTCGGCGATGAGCCGCTTGATGCGGCCCGCGTCGGCGTCGACGGTCTCCAGCATGAGCCGCTTCTGCTCGTCGTTGAACCGCTCCCACTTGGTGAGGAGGGTGGCGGTGAAGCCCTTGACGGAGGTGAGCGGGGAGCGCAGTTCGTGGGCGACCGTGGCGATCAGCTCGGCGTGGCTGCGCTCGGTGCGGCGGCGCGCCTCGGTGCCACGCAGAGAGATCACGACCCGCCGGACCGGTCCGGTGGGGTGCTCGCGGACGTACCGGGCGGAGACGAGGACCTCACGGCCGCCGGGCAGCAGCAGATTGCGCTCGGGCTGGCCGCGACGGGTGGCGAGGCCGCCGTACGGGTCGGTCAGGGCCCACCAGCGGCGTCCCTTGAGGTCTTCGAGCGGCAGAGCCTGGTCGAGGGGGAGGCCGAGGGCCTTGTCGCCGGGGACGGCGGTGATACGGCTGGCGGCGGCGTTGAAGATGACGACCCGGCCGGTCTCGTCGGCGACGACGAGTCCGTCGGGCAGGTCGTCGGGAAACACACCGGCGAAGCCGTCGGTACCGGCCGTGGCGCTTGCGGCCGTGGCGGTACCGGCCTCGTCGGCCTCGGCGGGGCCCGAGCCCTCCGGGGCATGGGGCCCGGCGGGGCCGGCCTGGTCCCGGGCGTCCGGGGCGGCCGCCGCCCTGCCCGGTGGCTCCTGGGCGTGCGGCTCGGCGCTCCGTGCCTGTGCGGGACTGTCCGTGCCGACCGTCATCCCCGTTCCCCACCCCTCCGTGTAGCGCAGTGGGCCCCCGAGTGCGTCACTCTACTGGGCGGGGAGGGCGGAATGGACCCCTCAGGCGGAGGTTCGGGGCCGCTGTGCGCGGGCGGAGGCGTACAGGCAGACCGCGGCGGCCGTCGCGAGGTTGAGGCTCTCGGCCTTGCCGTGGATCGGAACGCGGACGACGGCGTCGGCGAGGGCCCGGGTCTCCTCGGGCAGCCCCCAGGCCTCGTTGCCGAAGATCCAGGCGGTGGGCCCGCCCATGGTTCCGGCGTCCAGCTCGGCGTCGAGGTCGTCCTGACCGGCCCCGTCCGCGGCGAGGACCCGTACGCCCGCGCTCTTCAGCCCGGCGACGGCCTGCTCGACGGGGACGCCGACGGCGACCGGCAGGTGGAAGAGCGAACCGACGGAGGCCCGGACGGACTTGGGGTTGTACAGGTCGACGGAGGCGTCGGTGAGGACGACCGCGTCGGCGCCGGCCGCGTCGGCGCAGCGCAGCACCGTGCCGGCGTTCCCGGGATCCCGTACGTGGGCGAGGACGGCGACCAGCTTGGGGCGGGCGGCGACGATCTCCTCGAACGGCGAGTCGAGGAACCGGCAGACACCGACGAGCCCCTGCGGGGTGACGGTCTGGGAGACCTCGGCGAGGACGGCGTCGGAGGCGTGGTGGACGCGGGCCCCGGCGGCGAGGGCGGCCTCGATGATGGCGCTGTAGCGCTCGGCGGCCTCGACGGTGGTGAAGAGCTCGACGAGCGTGGGCTCTCCGGTGGAGCCGCGGTGCTCGACCGCCTCACGGACGGCCTGCGGGCCCTCGGCGATGAAGAGGCGGTCCTTGCCCCGGAAGTTGCGCTTGGCGAGCCGCCGGGCGGCGACGACGCGCGGGGAACGCGGGGAGATCAGCTCGGGGGTGACCATGAGGTGCGGCGGTTCTCTCTTCGGTGCCGGGTGGCTTCGGGGTCCGGGCGGTGGCCGGTCGTGACCTTCGGTGTCCGGGGCTTCGGGGTCCGGGCGGTGACCGGTCGTGACCTTCGGTGTCCGGTCTCGGGGCCCGCGGCCGGTGGCGCTGCGGGCCCGGGCGGTCCACCTCCACCGAACACCCTCAGGGGGCGGACGCACCCGGACCCGCAGACGCGTGCGCGCCTGCGGGTCCGGGCAGAGGTACTGCGGCCTGGAAGATCAGGCGGCGGCCTTCGGGGCGTTGACGTCGGCCGGCAGAGCCTTCTGCGCGACCTCGACCAGCGCGGCGAACGCGTTGGCGTCGTTGACGGCCAGCTCGGCGAGGATCTTGCGGTCCACCTCGATGTTGGCGGCCTTCAGACCCTGGATGAGGCGGTTGTACGTCATGCCGTTCAGACGGGCAGCCGCGTTGATGCGCTGGATCCACAGCTGACGGAAGTCGCCCTTGCGCTTCTTGCGGTCGTTGTAGTTGTAGACCAGCGAGTGGGTGACCTGCTCCTTGGCCTTGCGGTACAGGCGCGAACGCTGACCGCGGTAGCCGGAGGCCGCCTCGAGGATCGCCCGGCGCTTCTTGTGGGCGTTGACTGCCCGCTTGACGCGTGCCACTTGTTAACTCCTTGTAGCGGGGTCGTGGTGGTCCTCACACGACCCGAAAAACGGATGGTTCCCGGTCTTGGCCGGAAGCTCTCGTCGCCGAGAGCGGGAGATCAAACTCAGATGCCCAGCATCTTCTTGATCTTGGCGGCGTCACCCGGGGCCATCTCGGCGTTGCCGGTGAGGCGACGCGTCAGCTTGGACGACTTGTGCTCGAGCAGGTGGCGCTTGCCGGCGCGCTCGCGCAGGATCTTGCCGGTGCCGGTGACCTTGAAGCGCTTCTTGGCACCGGAGTGCGTCTTGTTCTTCGGCATCGCGCCGTATCTCCTCGTCAGTGGCGCTCCCCGCCGGTGCGGGCACCGGCGATCCGGGAGCGTCAATTCTTCGTTCGGTGGTTCCGGGCGGGGCCCGGGGCTGCCTGGTTGGCAGCCCCGCGGGTCACGCCTCGGGGTTCTCGGCCGGGGCTTCCGCCTCGGCCTCGACGACCGGAGCCTCAGCGACCTCGGTCTCGGCGGCCGGAGCCTCGGACGTCTCCTCGGAGGTGACGCCCTGGCGCTCGGCCTTGCGTGCGGCCTGGGCCTCACGCGCCTCGGCCATGGCCTCGGTCTTCTTCTTGTGCGGGCCGAGAACCATGATCATGTTCCGGCCGTCCTGCTTCGGGTTGGACTCGATGAAGCCAAGCTCCTCGACGTCCGACGCCAGCCGCTGCAGCAGCCGGAAACCAAGCTCGGGACGGGACTGCTCACGACCACGGAACATGATCGTGATCTTGACCTTGTCACCCTGCTTGAGGAACCGGACGACGTGACCCTTCTTGGTGTCGTAGTCGTGCGGGTCGATCTTCGGCCGGAGCTTCATCTCCTTGATGACCGTGTGCGCCTGGTTCTTGCGCGCCTCACGGGCCTTCATGGCCGACTCGTACTTGAACTTCCCGTAGTCCATGAGCTTGCACACGGGCGGACGGGCGTTCGCCGCGACCTCGACCAGGTCGAGGTCGTACTCCTGTGCGAGCTCCAGGGCCTTGGCAAGCGGAACAATCCCGACCTGCTCGCCGCTGGGTCCGACAAGTCGCACCTCGGGAACGCGAATCCTGTCGTTGATGCGGGGCTCGGCGCTGATGGATCCTCCTCGGTAGCACCACGCGACCGCCTGGCGGACGGACGCGCATGTCTGTTTCTGGTGAGACCAACCGAGCCGGTACATGAAAAATGCCCCGGACGGGACACAGGCGGGGCTCCACGGAAATACCGGAGCACCGCCGCGGTCAACCGCGGGGCGCACATCGGGCGGCTCCATCGTCCGTACGGAACGATGGGCGCCACCTGACCGGTGACCCGCCACCCGTGAGGGTGGTCAGGTGGGAGTACGGAGCCTCCACTTGTGGGCCGGGCACACGCGTGTCCGGCCGGTCGTTACACAAGGTTAGCAGGACCCGGCGGTCAACGCTAACCGAGGACCGGCATATCGTATGAGGCATGAGCGAGACGCCCCAGAACGAGTCCCCGGACTCCCCCGACACCGCCGATTCCCCCGACTTCGACGCCATGACCCGCGACATCGCGGAGGTCCCCGCGGTCGAGGTGATCGTGACCGTCGCCGTCAACCTGATGAGCGCCGCCGCGGTGAAGCTCGGGCTCACCGAAGAGGGCGACAAGTACAAGGACCTCGACGAGGCCCGCAAGCTGGTGCACGCGCTCGCGGGCCTGCTCGACGCCGGCGCGACGGAGGTGTCGTCCTTCCACGCGGCTCCCCTGCGGGACGGGCTGAAGTCCCTCCAGCTCGCCTTCCGCGAGGCGTCCCTGATCCCGGACGAGCCGGGCCAGGGCCCGGGCGAGAAGTACACCGGGCCGGTGTACGGCTAGCCCTCGTCGCTTACCGCTTTACGTAGAAGGGCTCGCCCGGAGGCGTGGCCGAGGCCGGCAGGAGTGCCAGGTCGAGGCCCCGCACCAGGCGGGCCCTCAGTGTTTCGTCGGCGGCCAGGGCACGGGCCACGCGCTGCGCGGCCTCCGCCGGGGAGCCGCCCCCGCCGAGGACCAGGGCGAGGGTGCCGTCCGCGGCGCCGGGTCCCAGGTGGGCGCGGAGCACCGCGGGCTCGGCGGCGACGGCGGCCCGCACCGCTTCCCGGACGGCGGGGTCGTCGAGCGGGTCGGCGCTGGTGCGGCCCTCGGCGAGGGCGAGCAGGGCCGGGCCGGTCAGCTGGTACGGCACCGGGCCCGCGAGGTCGAGCACGACCGTGTCGGCCTTCTCGTGCGCGGCGGCCTGGAGCGCCTGGTGGAGCGGGACGGCGACGGGCCGGGCCTCCGGGTCCCACAGGGCGAGCGAGGCGATCGAGGTGAAGGCGGGCAGGGCGCGCCGGTCACCGGCCGTGAGGGTGGGGACCGCCATGTCGCTGGTCTTCTCGCGCCGCAGGCCGTTCTCGTCGGTCTCGACCTCGCCGAGGACGGCGACGACGGGGACGAGCAGCCGGGCCTCCCGCAGCGCGTCGAGGACGGGGCCGTGGGCGGTTCTGTCCTCCGCCCAGGCCGCGAGGGCCGCGGCGAGCCGCGGGTCGGCGGTGCCGTCGTCGTCGGAGAAACCGGGGTCCGGGATGTTCTTGAGCGCCACGCACCGAGCCTAACCGCCGGGCGGGGGCGGCCGGTCCGCCGGGGGCCAGGGGTGCCTTGTCGATCAGGCGGGATCGGGGGCCCCTAGGCCCGGTGGGCGCGGCGGAGGATGACGGCGGTGAGGAGGAGCAGGGCGCCGAGGCCGCCGGTGAGCGGGGCGAGCAGGCCGATGGGGCGGCTCTCCTCGGGGGCGGGGAGCGGTCCGGGGCCGAAGTAGCGGCCCTGGTAGCCGGTGGCCGTGGCCGTGGGGTCGCCGCCCTTGAGCTTCGCGCCGGCCTCGATCGCGGCGGCCGGGTCGACCGTTCCGTACCCCTTGGCGTCGCTGCGGCCGCCCTTGGGGCGGCTGCGGGCGGTGTCGATGAGGAGCCGCTTGACCTGGGCCGGGGTGAGGTCGGGGTGTGCGGAGCGGACGAGGGCGACGGCTCCGGAGGCGAACGCGGCGGCGGCGCTCGTGCCCCAGCCCTCGTAGTAGCGGCGGTCGGGGTCGGCGATGGCGATGTCGACACCGGGGGCGCTGACGGTGGCGTACCAGCGGCGGGTGGAGAAGGAGGCGTGGGTGCCGTAGCGGTCGACCGCGGTGACGGCGATGACGCCGGGGTAGGCGGCGGGGTACGAGATGTGGTCGCCCTTCTCGCCGCCGTTGCCGGCGGAGGCGACGACGGAGACGCCCTTCGCGAGCGCGTACTGGACGGCGGCGTCCTCCCCGGCGTCCGGGTGGGCGGACTTGGAGTCGTCGCCCAGGGACATGTTGATGACGTCGGCGCCGTGGTCGGCGGCCCACCGGATGCCTTCGGCGAGGGCGGTGCCCCGGGTCTTGCGGGCCTTGTCGCGGGACTTGTCGGTGCCTTCGAGGATGACCCGGACGGGCAGGATCTTGGCGTCGGGGGCGATACCCAGGACGCCGTCGCCGCCGTCGGGGCCGTGGCCGTGCCCGGCGATGATCCCGGCCATGGCGGTGCCGTGCCGGGCCCAGGCGCGGTCGCCCCGGGAGGCGCCGAAGCCGACGAGGTCGCGGCCGGTGAGGACCGAACCCTCCAGGTCGGGGTGCTGGGCGTCGACGCCGGTGTCGAGGACGGCGACGGTGATGCCCTCGCCCTTGGTGGTCCGCCAGGCCTCCGTGGTGTGGAGGGCCTGGAGGCCCCACTGCCGGGCCCGGATGGTGTCGGCGTACGCGGGTGTGGTGGTGGCGGGGAGGACGGCGAAGGCGGTGGCGAGGAGGACGGCCGCGGGGGTACGGAGGCGGGTCACCGGGCGTCCTCCTGCTTGTCCTTCTCCGGCGGGGCGACGGCCGTGCGCAGCAGCTGCTCGAAACGGAGCGTGATGTTCTTGGCCTCGTGGCCGAGGCCGGACTGCGCGGTGGCGTCGGTACGGCCCGCGGTCATGGCGCGGTCGGCGGGCTGCGGGGCGTCGACGGCACGGCCGTCGGCGAAGCCGGAGACTGCGGTGACGACGACGGGGAGGTCGGTGGGGGCGTTCAGCCACCACCCGGCCCGCTGCTTCGCGCCGAAGCGGGCGGCGACGGTGCCGGGGCCGGAGAGCGCCGGGGGGACGTCCTGGCCTAGGCGGGTGGTGAGGCCCTGGCCGAGGGTGCGTTGCGTGGCCGCGTCGGCGCGGGTGAAGACGAGGCCGACGGTGATCACGCTGCTGGCGGTGGCGTCGGTGTACGTGGCGCGCAGGACGCGCTCGCAGCCCAGCGGCTGGAGGGTGGTGAGGAGGCCCTTGGCCAGGACGGCCGGCGAGCAGGCGGCGTCGGGGGCGACGACGATCCGGGTCCAGGTCCGGGCGGCGCCGCCCGGACCCGCGGCGGGTCCCGCGAGGGTGCGGGGGAAGAGGGTGTCGACGGGGGCGTTGTGCCAGAGGTCCTTGGCCTGGGTGTACCCGGCGGGTTCGGCGGGCTCCCCGGGCTCTGCGGCGGCCA
>NZ_LIPQ01000396.1 GCF_001418135.1 Streptomyces aureus | reverse complement strand
GGTGGGCACAACGGACGGCGCGCTCGCCGGCGCCCCGGCCCCCTGCACCCCCCACCACCGGGCCGCACCTTCGGCGCACCGTCCAGGCGCAAGGGCCTGGGACCTGTCGTCAAACTCCCTCTGCCTGCGAGGCCTGGCCCCGGCAGGGGGCGCTGTCGCGTGCGCCCCCCGCCCCGCCCTGCGGGACGACTGCCCACACGGGGTGGGGCGTGCGCACCCAGCCCGCAGGCGACGTGGCCGCGCACCGGGTGAGGGCCTCAGCCTCCCCCTCGGTCGGCACGGCGCGTGAAAGCAAAAACCTCAGCCTCCACACGCGGAGGTCCCGCCATCCGGCAGGCGCCGCGCCGCGCCGCACGTGTCAGGCCAGCAGCCCCGACGACCTCCACAACCGCCGTCCCACCCCCCGCAGCACCCCGATGTCGTCCAGGAAGTCCGTCAGGCGGCGCGCGCCGGACTGCATGACCTCGCGGCGGTGCCCGCTCGCCCTCACCTGGGCGACCGCCTCCCGCCGGTCCAGGCCCACCGCCTCGTACACCTGAGGGTTCACGAAGCACGTCGAGAAGACCCGCGCCGCCTCTCCGCAGCTCACCCGGGTGAACTCCTGCTCCCAGCGGGGCGCGGTCACCATCTGACGGCGCAGTTCCTCGCGGGCGTACCGCACATGCCGTGCCTCCTCGACCACATGGATGCGGGTCACCCCGCGCACCAGCGTCTGCACCCGCTCGTCCGGGAACGTCAGCCGCTGCATCCAGTCGAGGATCTCCTCGCCGAGCAGCGTCGAGGCGAACGAGCCCGGCGTCGTGGACACGGTCTTCAGCAGGCGCGCGAGGTTGTGGTAGAGCCTCGGCACCGGGTACGCCGGGGTCCCGCCCTGCTGGATCAGCCGCGCGAACATCATGGAGTGCCGGCATTCGTCCGCTATCTCGGTCAGCGCGTAGCGGACGTGATGGCTGGTCAGCGACTTGTCGTAGATGTGCCGGACGAGCAGCTGCATCAGGATGATCTCGAACCAGACGCCGAGCGACGCGAGCGACGCCGCCTCGTGGCGCGAGAGCGCGAGCCGCTGCTCCTCGGACATCCTGTGCCACAGCGGCGTGTCGTACAGGGAGAGCAGCTCGGGCGGCCAGAACCACTTGCCGTCCTCGAACGGCGCGTCCCAGTCGAGCTCGACATCGGGGTCGTAGGAATGCTTGCGGGAGGACTCCAGGAGCCTTTCGGCGACCTGTTCACGGTCGCGCAGCGGCCCCAGGGCGTCCCTGATGAGGCTGAAGTCCGGCTCCGTGGACTCGGTGAAGGGGGTCATGGCTGCGCACCTCGCTGGGCTCGTCGCGACGGCGTGACGTCACCGGTGGTCACCATTTATCAGACTGCCCGTCAGTAGCGCCGTCAATCCCTTGTGCGCGACTTGTTGACGATCCGTCTACCAACGTGTGAGCCTGGCCTGGCCGCAGGACTCGCACCACGGGAAAGGCCCGACTCCCCCAAGGAGGCGTCAGTGTCGACGCGCGACCTCTACACCACGGCCCCGTCCACCCCGAGCTGGCAGGTCCCCGCCACCGGTGCCGCCCGCTTCTCCTGGGAGTACGAGGAGGGCCGCGAGCGCCTCCTCGCCCTCTACCAGAAGGGCAAGGACAAACAGTGGGACGGCGCCACCCGGATCGACTGGGATCTGGAGGTCGACCCGTACGACCCCCTCGGCACCCCCGACGAGGTCCTGACCCTCCACGGCACCCGGCACTGGGCGAAGATGACCGAGAAGGACAGGGGCGACCTGCGCCGGCACTACGCCTCCTGGCAGTTCAGCCAGTTCCTCCACGGCGAGCAGGGCGCCATGATCTGTGCCGCCCGGATCGTCGAGTCCGTCCCCCACCTGGACGCCAAGTTCTACTCGGCCACCCAGACCATGGACGAGGCCCGGCACGCCGAGATCTACGGCCGCTTCCTCCACGACAAGATCGGCATGCTCTACCCGATCAACGACAACCTGCGGAGCCTCCTCGACGACACCCTGCGCGACTCCCGCTGGGACATGCCGTACCTCGGCATGCAGGTCCTCATCGAGGGCCTCGCCCTCGCCGCCTTCGGCATGATCCGCGACACCACCGACAAGCCGCTGCCCAAGCAGATACTCGCGTACGTGATGCAGGACGAGGCCCGGCACGTCGCCTTCGGCCGGATGGCCCTGCGCGACTACTACAAGCAGCTGTCCGACGCCGAACTCCGCGAACGCGAGGAGTTCGTCATCGAGGGCTGCCACCTGATGCGCGACCGGCTGCGCGGCGTCGAGGTCCTGGAGAACTTCGGCATCCCGCGGAAGGAGGCGGAGGAGCTGACCGAGCAGAGCGAGTTCCTGCACCTCTTCCGCAAGCTGCTCTTCAGCCGGATCGTCCCCTGCGTCAAGGACATCGGCCTCTGGGGCGAACGCCTCCAGAAGGCCTACCTCGACATGGGCGTCTTCGACCTCGGCGACTCCAATCTCGACCTCCTCATGACCCAGGACGAGGAGATCGCGGAACAGCTCGACGCGGAGCGCTTCGCCAAGGAGGAGCAGGCCCGGGTCGCGGAGGTGGCGGACGCGATCGCGGACGGGGCCGCGCAGGGCTGACTCCCCGGAAGAACGGGTTGTCGTACAGGTGACGTAGCGTGCTCGTCATGACCATGCCGCCACCGCCGAACCAGCCGCCCCACAACCCGTACGGCGGGCCGGTGCCGCCCCCGCAGCAGCCCGGCCCGTACGGCGCCCCGCAGGGCTTCCCCCCGGCCGGACACCCCCAACAGGCCTACCCCCAGCACAGTGTTCCGCCGCAGTACCCCGGAGGCCCGGGGCCCGGCCCCGGTGGCTGGGGGCAGCCGCCCATGGGGCCGCCGCCGAAGAAGAAGCTGTCGGCCGGAGCGATCGTCGCCATCGTCGTCGGCTCCCTGGTCGTGGTCGCCGGTATCGGTTACGGGGTCAAGGCCGGGCTCGACGGCGTCACCGGTCCCTTCCCCGCGGCGACGCACAAGCTGGTCGTCCCGCAGACCGTCCTCGACGGTGAGTTCACCCTCGTCTCCGACCTCTCCGACACCCAGGGCAAGGAGATCGAGGACACCCCCGACTTCACCGTGAAGGACGCGACGGCGGCGGTCGGGCAGTACAGCGGCAAGGACGGGTCCGTCCTCGTCCTCTCCGGGCTGTACGGGCAGATCAAGAACCCCGGCACCACCCGCTCGTCCATCCTCAAGGGGGCCGCCACGGACAAGGGCTCCAAGCTCGTCGTCAAGCCCAGGGACTTCACACCCGCCGGATACGGGGTGACCGTCAGCTGCCAGGTCACCACGTCGAGGGACGGACTCAGCACGACGACCCTCCCCATGTGCGCCTGGGGCGACGAGAACACCGCCGCCGCCGTCGCCCTCGTCGGCGCCGGGGAGGCCACGGCCGACCCGAAGGACATCGACCTGGCCGGACTCGCCGAGAAGACGGCCAAGATCCGCGCGGAGATCCGCAAGCCGATCGGCTGACGGCTGCCCGCTGCCGACTGGCGGAGTGCGGAGTGCGGAGTGCGGAGGGCAAAGGGCGGAGGGCGGAGTGCGGAGGGTGCGCAGGCGCCGGGCGGCCGCCGGGACGCAGCCCCGAGCACGCGACCCCGCGCCTTTCCCGCGTCTACCCCCGCGCCTCCTCCTCCAGCCGCAGCGCCTCCTCCATCACCGCCCTCGCGATCGGCGCCGCGCTGCCGCCCCCGCTGATGTCCGTACGGGACGCCTCCGCGTCCTCGACGACCACGGCCACCGCGACCGCCGGCTGGGCCGCGTCCTCCGCCTGTGCCCAGGCGATGAACCAGGCGTACGGGGTGCCGGTGTTGCCGAAGCCGTGCTGGGCCGTGCCCGTCTTGCCGCCGACCCGCGCACCGGGGATCGCCGCGTTCGTCCCCGTCCCCTCCGTCACCGCCTTCACCATCAGCCGCTGGAGCTGCATCGCCGTCGCCGGGTTCATCGCCTGCCGGTAACTGCGGCGGCCCGTGCGGTCGATCGTCGTCCCGCCCGAGGTCGTCGTGCGGTCCACGAGGTACGGCTGGGCGATCTCGCCGTTGTTGGCGACGGCCGACGCCACCAACGCCATCTGGAGCGGCGTCGCCGTCGTGTCGAACTGCCCGATCGACGACAGCGCGAGCTGGTCCGGGCTCATCTCCCGGTCGAAGTTGGACGTGGCCACCCAGGACGGCACCCGCAGCCCCGTGTCGTTGAAGCCGAACTTCCCCACCGCGTCGGCCATCCCCTCCAGACCCACCTCCACCCCGAGGCCGGCCATCACCGTGTTGCACGACCACTGGATCGCGTAGGCGAGGGACGCGTCTCCGCAGCCCTTCGCCTCGTTCGGCAGAACCTGCCGGGTGCCGGGCAGTACGAACGGGTCAGGGGTGTCCGTCGGCGCGTCCACGTCCCGTACCACCCCCGCGTCGAGCGCCGCCGCGGCCGTCACGATCTTGAACGTGGAGCCCGGCGGATACGTCTGCCGCAGCGCCCGGTTCAGCATCGGCTGGTTCGGCGAGGTGGTGAGCCGCTTCCACGCGTCCTTGACGCCCCGCCCCGTACCGGAGAGGACACCCGGGTCGTACGAGGGTGAGCTGACCAGCGCCAGGATGCGGCCGCTGTGCGGCTCGACCGCGACGACCGCGCCCCGTTTCCCGGCGAGGCCCCGGAAGGCCGCCTCCTGCATCGAGCGGCGGATCGTCGTCACGACGTCGCCGCCGGGCTGCCGGCCCCGGGTGAGGTCGTTCCAGAGCGGCAGCGGGGCCAGCATCGGGTCGGTTCCGGCCAGGATCGCGTCCTCGGCGTGCTCGACGAGGGTCGTGCCGTACGTCTGCGAGGAGTACCCGGTGAGCGGCGCGTACAACGGGCCGTGGCGGTAGGTCCGTTCCCAGCGCAGTTGCTGTCCGCTGTCCCGGGAGCCGGTGACGGGCTTCCCGTCGACGACGATCTCGCCGCGCGGCTGCGCGTAGCGGTTGATCGCGATGCGCCGGTTGGCCGGGTTGTCGTCGAGCGACTCGGCCTCGAAGACCATCACGCGCGCGGAGTTGACGAGGAGCGCCACGAGAAGGACGAGACAGAGCGCGGCGGCCCGCCGGGCGTAGCGGATCACGTGGTTCCCCCCGGGGCCTGCGGCCGGATCACGAGGCCCCCTCCTTCACCGGTGCGAGCGTGCCCGTGTCGGCGTCGTCGGGCTGCGGTGCGCGCGCCGAGTCGCTGACCCGGATGAGGAGGGCCACGATCACCCAGTTCGTGACCACCGACGACCCCCCCTGGGCCAGGAACGGCATCGCCATCCCGGTCAGCGGGATCAGGCCCATCACCCCGCCCGCGATCACGAACACCTGGAGCGCCACGATCGAGGCGAGCCCGATGGCGAGGAGCCGCCCGAAGGGGTCCCGCAGCGAGAGGCCGGCGCGGTAGCCGCGGGCGACGAGCAGCGCGTACAGCAGGAAGAGCGCGGTCAGGCCGACGAGCCCCAACTCCTCGCCGGCCGTGGCCAGGATGAAGTCCGACTTGGTGGCGAAGCCGATGAGGACGGAATGGCCGAGACCGAGTCCCGAGCCGAGCATCCCGCCGGCCGCGAACGAGAAGAGCGACTGGGCGAGCTGCCCGGGCCCGTCCCCCGCCCGGATCGAGGCGAACGGGTCGAGCCAGTCCTGCACCCGGCTGTGCACATGTGGTTCGAGCGAGCCGACGAGGAAGGCCCCGGCGGCGGCGAGGACGAGCCCGACCGCGATCCAGCCGGTCCGGCCGGTCGCCACGTACAGCATGATCACGAAGAGGCCGAAGAAGAGCAGCGAGGTGCCCAGGTCCCGTTCGAGGACGAGCACGCCGACGCTCAGCAGCCAGATCGCCACGATCGGTCCGAGCACCCGCCCGGTCGGGAACTGGAACTTCCAGATCCGGCGGCCGGTGTACGCGAGCGCGTTGTGGTTGGCGGCGAGGTACGCGGCGAAGAAGACCGCGAGCAGGATCTTGGCGAACTCGCCCGGCTGGAAGGAGAGACCGCCGAGCCGGATCCAGATCTTGGCGCCGTTCACCGCCGGGAAGAAGATCGGCAGGATCATCAGGGCGAGCGCGGCGGCCACCGACACGTACGCGTACCCCTGGAGCGCGCGATGGTCGCGGAGCAGCAGCACGACCACGATGAAGAGCGTGACCCCGAGCGTCGACCAGATCAGCTGCGTCGCCGCCGCCTGGTCCTTCGGCGTCTCCAGGTCGAGCCGGTAGATCAGCACCAGGCCGAGGCCGTTGAGCAGGACCGCGATCGGCAGGAGCAGCGGATCGGCGTACGGGGCGCGGAACCGGACCGCGAGGTGGGCGACGAGCGCGAGCAGTCCGAGCCCGGCCCCGTAGCGCGCGGCGTCCGGCGGTACGGCCCCGCTGCGGGCGAGGCCGACCTCGGCGTACCCGTAGACGCAGATGAGGACGGCGCAGACGAGGAGGGAGAGTTCCACGCCGCGGCGCTTCGGCATGCGTACCCCGGGCGGGGGAGCGTCCGTGCGCGGTGCGGTCATGGCCGCAACGTAGCAAGCGGTATGCCCTATGTCCCTTTTGTGTGGCGGTGTGCCGTGTGGCGCGGTTCCGTTCCGCGCATTTCGGGCCGGCTCTCCTACTCCCGGCCACGCGGCCGCTCAGCCTGCTCGCGGCCCTTCCGGGAGGCCGCGCCGTCAGTCCTCCGGCGTCGCGTCCACGAGGCTCACGTACTCCGGCAGCCGCAGCCGGGCCTCGGCGCCCTCGCCGTCGGCGGCGCGCGCGAAGACGAGCTCGGCGCCGATCACCTCCGCCTGCCCCACCGCGATCGTCAGCCCGAGGCCGTGCCCCTTGCCCCCGCTCTCGGTGCGGAACCGCTGCGGCCCCGACTCCAGGAGATACGCGGGATAGCCGGGGCCGTGGTCCCGTACGGACACCACGGGGCCGTCCACCGTCAGGACCACCGGCGGAGCCCCGTGCTTGTGCGCGTTGGCGATCAGATTGCCCAGCACCCGCTCCAGACGCCGCCGGTCCGTCTCCACCGTCGTGTCCCGCACGACCCGTACCTCGGTCTCGGTGCCCGAGGCGCGCACCACCCGCTCGGCGAGCGGACCGAGTTCGTGCACGGCCAGGTCGACGGTCTCGTTGCGGGCGTCGAGGCGCGAGATCTCCAGGAGGTCCTCGGTCAGCCCGCGCATCGCCCGCACCCTGTCCCGTACCAGCTCCGACGGCCGTCCCTCCGGCAGCAGCTCGGCGGCCGCGGAGAGGCCGGTGAGCGGGGTGCGCAGCTCGTGCGCCACGTCGGCGGTGAACCGCTGCTCGCTCTGCAGCTTGCTCTGCAGCGAGGAGGCCATCGTGTCGAGCGCCCCGGACACCGTGGCCACCTCGTCCTGCGGGCGCGAGGAGTCCTTCGTACGGGGGTCGTCGACGCGTGCGTCGAGATCGCCCGCGCTGATCCGGCGGGCCACCTGGGCGGTGAGGTGCAGCCGCCGGGTGACCCGGGTGACGGCGAAGACGCCCACGAGCAGCGTCGCCCCGATCGCGAGCACGGAGGAGCCGAGGATCGAGCGGTCGAGCGCGTCGATCGTCT
>NZ_LIPQ01000395.1 GCF_001418135.1 Streptomyces aureus | reverse complement strand
TCGCCGCCGACGCCCATGCCCTCTACACCGGGCGCGTCGACGGGTTCACCGTCGTCGGCGTCGCCCACTCCCGGGCCGCCGCCGTGCGCCTGCTCGAACGGACACCCGTCGACCTGATCCTGCTCGACCTCTACCTGCCGGACGGCCACGGCCTCCAGCTGTTGCGCGCGCTGCGCGCCGCCGGGCACTCCGCGGACGTCATCGCCGTGACCTCCGCCCGCGACCTGGCCATCGTCCGCGAGGGCGTCTCGCTCGGCGTCGTCCAGTACGTCCTCAAGCCCTTCGCCTTCGCGACCCTGCGGGACCGGCTCGCCCGGTACGCCGAGTTCCGGGCGACCGCGGGCGAGGCGTCCGGGCAGGACGAAGTCGACCGGGCGCTCGCCACCCTCCGGGCCCCGCACCCCACCACCCTGCCCAAGGGCCTGAGCGCGCCCACCCTGGAGTCCGTCACCCGGACGCTCCGGTCCACCCCGGCCGGGCTCACCGCCGCCGAGGCCGGTGCGGCCGTCGGGATCTCCCGGATCACCGCGCGCCGCTATCTTGAGCACCTGGTGACCGAGGGCCGGGCGGTGCGCGCCCCGCAGTACGGTCAGATCGGACGGCCGGAACTCCAGTACCGCTGGCTCGACGGGCCCGCCCGCGGTCACTGATCGTCTTCCCCCCCGCCACCCGCGGTTACTGATCGGTTCCCATGTTCCTACGACTTCGCACGTTGGGGGAACGCACCGTAGCCCGCCGTCACCCTCCGCACCTACGTTGACCAGGTGCACCAACCCTCCCCACCCTTCAACGCCCTGGCCGCGCGGCGCCTCCGTGAGGGTCTCGGCATGACCCCCGGTCACGTCGCGTACGGCCTGCGCGCGCAGTACGGCCTCTTCGTCACGCCCGACGCCGTCGTCGCGTGGGAACGCGGCCGCGCCCTCCCGAACGAGCAGGAGCTCACCGCCCTCGCGGGCGTCCTGTGGTGTGCCCCCGCCGAGCTCATCGCCGCCGCCTCCACCCTCCGCGAGCACCGGATGGCGCGCGGTCTCGCCCCCGAGGAGCTGGCCCGGCGGGTCGGCGTCGCGCCCCACGCGTACCAGCGCATGGAGGACGAGGGCCGCTGGCGCGGCACCGAACGCCAGACGGCCGCCCTCGCCGAGGTCCTCGGTCTGGGCCCGCGCGCCCTGATCACCGCCACCGGCGGCGACGAGCGCCTCGCGGAGCTGCTGCGGGACGCCACCACCACCCATCGCTGGCAGGCGTACGTGAAACCGGCCGTGAAGATGCTGCCGCTTCCCCGGCAGACCCTGGAGTACGCGCTGCAGCGACTGCACACCGAGTACCACGCCCGAATGGCGGCGACCAGCAGCTGGGGCGCCTCGGCCGGCACCGGCGACGAGGGCCGCGCCTATCTCGACGACATCACCGGGCACTTCTGGGCCGCCGTCGGCGCCTAGCCGGCGCCTGGCCGGATCCCGGTCGACTCCCGACTCCCGACTCCCGCTCGGCTGCCGGTCGGCTGCCGGTCGGTCCCGGCAAGCTCCCTACGGGCTGCCGGAGCCCTGAATTCCGCACCCCGGCCCTTACCTTGGCGCCGTGAGACGACACATACCCTTCGAACGACTCCACAACTTCCGTGACCTGGGCGGCTACCGGACCGCCGACGGCGGGACCGTGCGGTGGGAGACCCTCTACCGCTCCGACTCCCTCGCCAAGCTCGCGGAAGCCGACCCCACCGATCTGGAGCGCTTCCGCGCGCTCGACGTGACCACGGTGATCGACCTGCGCTACCCGTGGGAGATCGCCGCCAAGGGCCGCCTCCCGGAGACCGAGGGCGTCTCCTGGCACAACCTCTCCATCGAGCACCGGCCCTACGACCAGGCGGAGATCGACCCGGACCTCGACCCCTGGCGCTACCTCGCCGACCGGTTCGCCGAGGTCGCCGAGGACGGCGCGGTGGAACTCCGAACGGCGCTGGAGGTCATCGCCTCCGCCGACGGCCCCCTCGTCTTCCACTGCGCGTCCGGGAAGGACCGTACGGGCCTGCTCGCCGCCGTCCTCCTCGCCCTCCTGGGCGTTCCGGACGAGGAGATCCTCGCGGACTTCGCGCTCACCGAGCTGGCCACGGAGCGGCTGATCGCCGACTGGCGGGCCTCCCACCCCGGCCGCGAACCGCGCTGGCCGGGCTACGGCCGGGCGCCCGCCGACATCATCCGGCTCTTCCTCGCGGACCTGCGCGCGCGGTACGGCTCCGTGGACGCGTACGTCACGGGCCACGTCGGGCTCGACCCGGCGGTGGTGACGGCGCTCAGGGACCGTCTGGTCGAGACGCCCTGACCGCACGTCCTCCACGGGGGCCGGGGGCCGTTCCGTACCGACGGCGTCCCTTCCCGGGCCGCCGGGATCAGTAGGATCTCGGCGGACGGACGGCGCTGCGGCGCCATGGGGGCTTGTGCCGTGGGGGGCCTGGGATGAAACCGCTCGACGACTCCGAGCCGACCGAGGTCGGTCCGTACCGGCTGCTCGCCGAGCTCGGCCACGGCGGCATGGGCCGCGTGCTCCTGGGCGCGGCCCACGACGGCCGGCTCGCCGCCGTCAAGCAGGTGCACGCCCGGTTCGCGTCCGACGACGACTTCCGGGCCCGCTTCCGCCGCGAGGTCGCCGCCTCCCGCAGGGTCTCCGGCGCCTACACGGCGGCCGTGATGGACGCCGACGCGGACGCCGCCCTCCCCTGGCTCGCCTCGGTGTTCGTGACCGGGCCCTCGCTGGGCGCGGCGGTGCGGGAGACCGGTCCGCTGCCCGAGGCCGCCGTACGCCGGCTCGCCCTGGGCCTGGCGACGGCACTGACCGAGATCCACCGGGTGGGGCTGATCCACCGCGACCTCAAGCCCGAGAACGTCCTGCTCGCGGAGGACGGGGTCCGGGTCATCGACTTCGGCATCGCGCGGGCCGCGGACCCGGGCGCCGCCGAGCCGACGCAGCTGACACAGACCGGCTGGGTCATCGGCTCGCCCCCGTTCATGTCACCCGAGCAGGCGGAGAGCCGGGAACTCACCCCCGCGAGCGATGTGTTCTCGCTCGGCGCCGTCCTCGTCCTCGCGCTGACGGGGGCGTCCCCGTTCGCCGGCTCCTCGACCTTCCAGACGCTCGCCAACGTGGTGCAGGGCGTCCCCGACCTGAGCGGGGTGCCGACGGGGCTGCGCGGGATCGTCGAGGAGTGCCTCGCCAAGGACCCGGCCGCCCGGCCCACGCCGGCCCGGCTGATCGGGCTCCTCGGCCCGGTCCCGCCCGCCGCCCGCGTCTGGCCCCCGGCGGTGCACGCCCTGGTGGCCGACCAGCAGGCCCGGATCGGCGCGTTGCTGGGCGAGGGGCCGGCCCCGACCCCGACGGTCGTCGTCGGGCCCCGCCCGGACGTACCCGTGACGCCCGCCCGGCCGGCCCCGTACCCGACCGCCCAGCCGACGGTCACGGCGCCCGCGCGGATCCCCGCGCCCGCCGCCGCGCCCTCGTACGGTCCCGCTCCTCAGGAGCCGCCGCGGCGGCGGCGCGCGAGAACCGTCGCGCTCGTCGCCGCGGGGCTGCTCGTCGTGGCGGGGACGGGCGTCGGCGGGTACTTCCTGCTGCGGGAGGACCCGGACACGGACAAGTACCGCTCGCTGCCCGCCTGCCAGGACGTGAACCTCGCACTGCCCTCGTACGAGCGGAACCCCGAGCGGGACTTCTCCGTCGCCCGAGCCGACGGCCCGGAGATCCGCTGCTCCTGGACCACCGGGAAGTCCGACGGAGCGAAGGCCGAGAGCGCCGAGGTCTGGTGGAACCTCAAGACCCCCACAGGAACCCTGGGCGAGGCGACGGACCGTCAGAAGACCGAGCACGCCGCGCAGTCGGACGGTGGCACCATGAACCCGGACATCGGCGACGAGGCGTACTGGGCGGTCCCCGCGCCGGGCGAGGGAGACTGCGTCCTGCGCCTGCGCGACAGCAATCTCACCCTGCGCGTCTCGGTGACGCTCAAGGTCAAGGGCGAGCCCGGGACGAACTGCCGGCCGGAGGCCGTGAGCATCGCCAGAAAGGCTCTCGACGTCCCGGTCCTGAGCCCCTGAAGCCCCTGAAGCCACTGGCTCCTTACCCGCTCCACGCTCCCCCGTTCCCCCGTTCCCGCTCAGTCACGCCGGTCGAAGGAGAAGAGCTGTCCGGCCGCGTCCGGAGTACAGGGCGCCTGGGCCAGCCGTGCCCAGGCTGCCTCGCGGTCGCCGACGACGGTGACACAGGTACCGGGCGTCGCGGAGCCGACCGGAACGATCCGGTAGCCGCGGACCGGACCGCCGGGGGCGCCGTGCGGCTCCAGGGCGAAGGCCTCGACCCGGCTGGGGTCCCCGCACTCGGAGTCCTCGTACGCGGAGTCGGGTATCCGGCCGCCGGAGGGTATGCCGGAGCAGCCGGGGCCGAAGTCGGGGTGGTCGGAGACGATCCTCCACCGGCCGGTGCCCACCGTGGCGAGGGAGTAGAGCGGGAAGTCCGACTCGGCGCACGGCACTTGATGGACCTGTCCGGTACGGGTGCCGCGCCGCTCGGCGAGGCAGAAGTCGGTGCCGGTCACCCGGATGCGTACGTCTCCCACGGCGGGGGCCACGGCGGTGGGGGTACGGGGCGGCTGACCCCCGGGGCCGGTGCCGCCGTCGCGGAGGAGGGCGACGACGCTGACCCCGGCGAGGACGAGCCCGGCGAGGGCGACGGTGGCGACGAGCCCGCGCCGTATGCGGGACGAGGGATCGGGACGAGTCCCGGACGGGGTGCCGGACGCACCGCCCTGCGACGACTCGGCCGCGGCCTCGGGCCCGGGCCAGGTGGGCGGCGGACCGACCGTCCCGGGCGTATCGGGCGCCACCGGCCTCCCCGCCCCGGGGCCGGGAGGCGCATGCGCACCCGTGCCCGCGTCCCGAGCCGTATCCCCAGCCGCGTCCGTCTCCGCGTTCGCGTCCGCCTCGGCAGCCCCGTACGCTCCCCGTCCCGCCAGCTGCGTCCGTACCGTCCGCCACTTCTCCAGCTCGGCCGGCGTCACCCCGCAGGCGCGGACGAAGGCGGTCAGCAGTTCCTCGCGGGGCAGGGTCGCGCGGGCCAGCATGTTCGCCACGGTGGACCGGGGCAGGACGTCCCCGCGTGCCTCCGCCCGGGCCGAGAGCTCGCGGTACGTCAGGCCCGACCAGTCCTTGAGGGCCTGGAGGCGCGCGAGGAACTCGGCCGGGGTGCGTGCCTCCCGTGGGTCAGGGGTGTGCCGCCCCGGTGTCATCCGTGCCTCTTCCCTTCGACCGAACCCACCGAACCATGCCGGACAGGGGTTGGGACATGTCCGGGACAAGCCTCAAGCCTTGTTGATCGCACGCTCCGGCTCAAGAGTGGAACCCGGCATTTCCAGGGGTGATGCCGAGCACAGCGGAGTGGCTCCGACCGTCCACGGGGGGACGGTCGGGGCCACTCGGGTGTGTCCGGGTCCCGACGGGAATCCGGGACGGGTCGGGACGGTGGTCCCGACGACAGGGCCTTGGGGACAGGTCCGCAGAGGCAGGGCCGCAGGACGGTCCGCAGAGGCGGGTCCGCAGAGGCAGGACCGCAGGACGGCCCGCAGGGGCAGGGCCGTAAGGCGGGCCCGTGAGGGCCGGATCCCGCGGACGCGGGCCGGCCGGACGCACCTGTCGGCGGGCGCTCTAGAAGACGGACTCCGCCTCGCGGATGCGGTCCTCCGGGACCGTCTTGAGGCGGGTGACCGCCTCGGCCAGCGGCACCATCTCGACGCCCGTGCCCCGCAGCGCCGTCATCCTGCCGAACTCGCCGCGGTGCGCGGCCTCCACCGCGTGCCAGCCGAAGCGGGTCGCGAGCACCCGGTCGTACGCGGTCGGCGTGCCGCCGCGCTGGACGTGGCCGAGGATGACCGGGCGGGCCTCCTTGCCGAGGCGCCGCTCCAGCTCGACGGCGAGCTGGTTGCCGATGCCCTGGAAGCGCTCGTGACCGAACTGGTCGATCTCGCCCTTCTTGTACTCCATCGAGCCCTCGACCGGATGGGCTCCTTCGGCGACGCAGATGACGGCGAACTTCTTGCCGCGGGCGAAGCGCTCCTCGACCATCTTGACCAGGTCGTCGACCTCGAAGGGCCGCTCGGGGAGGCAGATGCCGTGCGCGCCACCGGCCATGCCGGACTCCAGGGCGATCCAGCCGGCGTGGCGGCCCATCACCTCGACGACCATCACCCGCTGGTGGGATTCGGCGGTGGTCTTGAGGCGGTCCATCGCCTCGGTGGCGACGCCGACGGCGGTGTCGAAGCCGAAGGTGCGGTCCGTGGACGAGATGTCGTTGTCGATCGTCTTCGGGACGCCGACGACGGGCATGCCGGCGTCGGAGAGCATCCGGGCGGCGGTGAGGGTGCCTTCGCCGCCGATCGGGATGAGGACGTCGATGCCGTACTCGCGGGCCAGGTCGGGGGCGGATTCGGCGGCCTCGGCCAGCCGGTTCCGCTCCAGGCGGGCGGAGCCGAGGATCGTGCCGCCGCGGGCCAGGATGCCGCTGACGGCGTTGAGGTCGAGGGGTCGGTAGTGGCCGTCGAGGAGGCCCTTGAAGCCGTCCTCGAAGCCGATGACCTCGTCGTCGTGGCCGGTCAGCGCCCGGTGCACGACCGACCGGATCACTGCGTTCAGGCCGGGGCAGTCTCCGCCTGCGGTGAGGACTCCGATGCGCATCGTGCTGTGTCTCCTGCTCGGTCGCGTTCCGTTGTGAGCCAGAGCGATTCTCACACGCCCGGCGCGAGGGGTGCGCTCGTGGCCGCTCCGCGCGTCCCTCCCGGGGCGCTCCCGGAGGCCTTTCGTCCTGATGTCCCGGGCCCTTTGTCCGGCGGGCGACCTAACCAGCGGCGGGGGTATTGTCAAGGGGGTAATGCCGCCCTATCGGGGCTTTCTGAGCACAGTCGGTTGACGCGAGGGACGACGGCGTCGACCGGCGTACGGGCCGCGAGCGTGCCGCGAGGGCACCGCTCGCCCCGGCTCCGTGAGTCCCGTCTTCCGCAGGACTGGACAGGAGACCACGGCGTGACGCGCAGCGTGTACGTGACCGGGATCGACCGCGGTGACGGCCGCCAGGTCGTCGAGCTGGGAGTCATGGAGCTCCTCACCCGCCAGGTGGACCGGGTGGGGGTGTTCCGGCCGCTGGTGCACGACGGTCCCGACCGGCTCTTCGACCTGCTGCGCACCCGCTACCGGCTCTCGCAGGACCCCTCGACGGTCTACGGCATGGACTACCACGAGGCCTCCGCGCTGCAGGCCGAGCGGGGCACCGACGAGCTGGTGTCGCAACTGGTCGACCGCTTCCACGCGGTCGCCCGCGCCTACGAGGTCGTCCTCGTCCTCGGCACCGACTTCGCCGCCACCCAGCTCCCCGACGAGCTGGCGCTCAACGCGCGGCTCGCCAACGAGTTCGGCGCCTCCGTCATCCCCGTCGTCGGCGGCAAGGGCCAGTCGGCGGAGTCCGTACGGTCCGAGGCGCGCAACGCCTTCCGGGCGTACGACGGACTCGGCTGCGACGTGCTCGCGATGATCGTCAACCGGGTGGCGGGCGAGGACCGGGAGGCCATCGCCGAGCGGCTCACGGCCCGGCTGCCCGTGCCCTGCTACGTCCTGCCGGACGAGCCGGCGCTCGCCGCGCCCACCGTCGCCCAGATCAAGCACGCGCTCGGCGCCTCCGTGGTCCTCGGCGACGACGCGGGTCTCGCGCGCGACGCGCTGGACTTCGTCTTCGGCGGCGCGATGCTGCCGAACTTCCTCAACGCGCTGACCCCGGGCTGTCTGGTCGTCACCCCCGGGGACCGGGCCGACCTGGTCGTCGGGGCGCTGGCCGCGCACTCGGCCGGCACCCCGCCGATCGCCGGGGTGCTGCTCACCCTGAACGAGCGGCCCAGCGACGAGATCCTGACCCTGGCGGCCCGTCTCGCGCCGGGCACCCCGGTCATCTCCGTACCGGGCAACAGCTTCCCGACCGCCGCCGAACTCTTCGCCCTGGAGGGCAAGCTGAACGCGGCCACCCCGCGCAAGGCGGAGACGGCGCTCGGCCTGTTCGAGCGGCACGTGGACACGGCCGACCTCCTCAAGCGGGTCTCGGTGGCCCGCAGCGGCCGGGTCACCCCGATGATGTTCGAGCACGAGCTCATCGAGCAGGCGCGCGCCGAGCGGCGCCGGGTGGTGCTCCCGGAGGGCACCGAGGAGCGGGTGCTGCGCGCCGCCGACGTGCTGCTGCGCCGTGACGTGTGCGACCTGACGCTGCTCGGCGACGTCGAGGTCATCCGCAAGAAGGCCGCCGATCTGGGCATCGCGCTCGCCGGCACGCAGCTGATCGACCCGGCGACCTCGGAGCTGCGGGACTCGTTCGCCGAGAAGTACGCGGCGCTGCGGGCACACAAGGGCGTCACCGTGGAGCTGGCGTACGACGTGGTCTCGGACGTCAACTACTTCGGCACGCTGATGGTGCAGGAGGGTCTGGCCGACGGCATGGTCTCCGGTTCGGTGCACTCCACGGCGGCGACGATCCGCCCCGCCTTCGAGATCATCAAGACCAAGCCCGGGGGCCCCTCCCAGGGCGAAGCCTCCGGGGGAGCGTCGATCGTCTCGTCGGTCTTCTTCATGTGCCTCGCCGACAAGGTCCTCGTGTACGGCGACTGCGCGGTCAACCCGGACCCGAACGCCGAGCAGCTCGCGGACATCGCCGTCCAGTCGGCGGCCACGGCGGCCCGCTTCGGCGTCGAGCCGCGGATAGCGATGCTGTCGTACTCGACCGGCACGTCGGGCTCCGGCGCCGACGTCGACAAGGTGCGGGAGGCGACGAAGCTGGTCCGCGAGCGGCACCCGGAGCTGCGGATCGAGGGGCCCATCCAGTACGACGCCGCCGTCGAGCCCTCGGTCGCGGCGACGAAGCTGCCGGGCTCGGAGGTGGCGGGGCAGGCGACCGTGCTGATCTTCCCGGACCTGAACACCGGCAACAACACCTACAAGGCCGTGCAGCGCTCGGCCGGCGCCGTGGCCGTCGGCCCGGTGCTCCAGGGTCTGCGCAAGCCGGTGAACGACCTCTCGCGCGGCGCGCTCGTCAGCGACATCGTCAACACGGTCGCCATCACGGCGATCCAGTCCCAGGTCCCCGCCCAGGGTCAGGAGTTCCCCGCATGACCGCCCCCACCCCCGTTCCCAGCCGTGTGCTGGTCCTCAACTCCGGCTCGTCGTCGGTGAAGTACCAGCTGCTCGACATGCGCGACGACAGCCGGCTCGCCCAGGGGCTCGTGGAGCGGATCGGCGAGGAGACCTCGCGGCTCGTGCACACCCCGCTCCAGGGCGGTGGGGGCGAGAAGCGCGAGAAGAACGGCCCGATCGCCGACCACGCGGCCGCGCTGAAGGCGGTCGCGGAGGAGCTGGCGGCGGACGGGCTGGGGCTCGACTCCCCCGAACTGGCGGCGATCGGCCACCGGGTGGTGCACGGCGGGCTGCGGTTCACCGAGCCGACGGTCATCGACGACGAGGTGCTGGCGGAGATCGAGCGGCTCGTGCCGGTGGCACCGCTGCACAACCCGGCGAACCTGACGGGCATCCGTACGGCGACGGCGCTCCGCCCCGACCTCCCGCAGGTCGCGGTCTTCGACACGGCCTTCCACACGACGATGCCGGAGTCGGCGGCGCGGTACGCGATCGACGTGGAGACGGCCGACGCGTACCGGATCCGGCGGTACGGGTTCCACGGCACCTCGCACGCGTACGTGTCGCGGGAGACGGCACGGCTGCTCGGCAAGGAACCGGGGGAGGTGAACGTGATCGTGCTGCACCTGGGCAACGGCGCGTCCGCCTCCGCGGTGAGGGGCGGCCGGTGCGTGGACACCTCGATGGGCCTGACGCCGCTGGAGGGCCTGGTCATGGGCACCCGCTCGGGCGACATCGACCCGGCGGTCACCTTCCACCTCAAGCGGGTGGCGGGCATGTCGGCCGACGACATCGACGTCCTGCTGAACAAGAAGTCCGGCCTGGTGGGGCTCTGCGGCGACAACGACATGCGGGAGATCCGCCGCCGGATCGACGAGGGCGACGAGCGTGCGGCGCTCGCCTTCGACATCTACGTCCACCGGCTGAAGAAGTACATCGGGGCGTACTACGCGGTGCTGGGCCGGGTGGACGCGGTGGCGTTCACGGCGGGGGTCGGGGAGAACGCCGCCCCGGTGCGGGAGGCCGCGATCACGGGCCTGGAGGAGCTGGGGCTCGCGGTGGACGCGGACCTCAACGCGGTGCGGTCGGACGAGGCACGGCTGATCTCGCCGGACTACGCGCGGGTGGCGGTCGCCGTGGTGCCGACGGACGAGGAGCTGGAGATCGCGCGCCAGGCCTTCGCTCTGGTGGGCGGGGAAACACCCGCGGAAAGGCCCGGAGAAACCCCCGGAGAAACCCTCGGAGAAGTGAACGCCTGAGCGACCCCGCGCCCATTTGTACTTTCCGCCAGTCGGAATATTCCGCAGTGAAACAAACCGATAGGATCCGCCTCATGCGCCGTTCCAAAATCGTCTGCACACTGGGCCCCGCCGTCGACTCGTATGAGCAGCTGAAGGCTCTCATCGAGGCCGGTATGAACGTGGCCCGATTCAACTTCAGCCACGGATCCCAGGCGGAACACCAGGAGCGGTACGACCGCGTCCGGCAGGTCTCCGCGGACACCGGTCGCGCCGTCGGCGTGCTCGCCGACCTCCAGGGCCCCAAGATCCGTCTCGAGACCTTCGCCGAGGGCCCGGTCGAGCTGGTGCGCGGTGACGAGTTCACCATCACCACCGACGACGTCCCCGGTGACAAGTCCATCTGCGGCACCACCTACAAGGGCCTGCCCGGCGATGTCTCCAAGGGCGACCAGATCCTGATCAACGACGGCAACGTCGAACTGCGGGTCGTCGAGGTCGAGGGCCCCCGGGTCAAGACCATCGTCGTCGAGGGCGGTGTCATCTCCGACCACAAGGGCATCAACCTGCCCGGCGCGGCGGTCAACGTCCCCGCCCTGTCGGAGAAGGACGTCGACGACCTCCGTTTCGCGCTCCGCATGGGCTGCGACATGGTCGCGCTCTCCTTCGTCCGTGACGCCGACGACGTCAAGGACGTCCACAAGGTGATGGACGAGGAGGGCCGCCGGGTCCCCGTCATCGCCAAGGTGGAGAAGCCGCAGGCCGTCGAGAACATGGAGGCCGTCGTCGCGGCCTTCGACGCGGTCATGGTGGCCCGTGGCGACCTCGCCGTCGAGTACCCGCTCGAAAAGGTCCCGATGGTGCAGAAGCGCCTCGTGGAGATGTGCCGCCGCAACGCCAAGCCGGTCATCGTCGCGACCCAGATGATGGAGTCGATGATCACCAACTCCCGTCCGACCCGCGCCGAGGCGAGCGACGTCGCCAACGCGATCCTGGACGGCGCGGACGCGGTCATGCTGTCGGCCGAGTCCTCGGTCGGCGCCTACCCGATCGAGACCGTGAAGACGATGTCGAAGATCGTCGCCGCGGCCGAGGAGGAGCTGCTCTCCAAGGGCCTCCAGCCCCTGGTCCCGGGCAAGAAGCCGCGCACCCAGGGCGGTTCCGTCGCCCGCGCGGCCTGCGAGATCGCCGACTTCCTGGGCGGCAAGGCCCTGATCGCCTTCACCCAGTCCGGCGACACGGCCCGCCGCCTCTCGCGCTACCGCGTCCAGCAGCCGATCCTCGCCTTCACGACGGACGAGAACACGCGCAACCAGCTCACCCTGAGCTGGGGCGTCGAGTCCTTCGTCGTCCCGCACGTGGACAACACGGACGCGATGGTCGACCTGGTGGACGCCGAACTCCTGAAGCTCCAGCGCTACAACGCCGGCGACACCATGATCATCACCGCCGGCTCGCCCCCCGGCGTACCCGGCACGACGAACATGGTCCGCGTCCACCACCTCGGTGGCGGCGAGCGCGCCTGACGTCACGACGAAGCCCCCGTCCGCTCGGCGCGGAACGGGGGCTTCTTCGTACGGCTGCTGTCGTACGGCTGGTGTCGTACGGATCCCGGGGTACGGGGGTCAGTCGGGCTCGACCGTGTTGCGGAGGCCCGGGACCTTGAGGGTGCCGCCGAACTGTCCCGCCTGCTTGAGCTTCACCTGGGTGAAGAAGGCGAAGGGGACGTCCAGCGGGGGCGGGCTCTCCGGGCTGAAGGTGATCGGGATGATGCCGAAGAGGTTGCCCTTCAGCTCCTCCGTGTACATGGTCACCGTGCCGTTGGTGATGGTCGACGTCGAGCCCTTGTCGGAGCGGACGTGGCCCGTGCGGCCCTCGGAGTGGACCGTCAGCTGGTGGAGGTCCTTGATGTCGATACCGGTCGCGGTGAACTTCAGGACCTTCTTGAGCTTGCCGCTGCCCGTCTTGACCTCGACGATGCCGTGGTACTTGAGGCCCTTCAGGGTGAGCAGCGAGCTCTCCAGTCGCCACGGCTCGTCCGGGAGCAGCGGGATCCCCGGCTCCAGGTCGGCCGCCGCGAGCGCCTCGGGGTCCGGCTCGGGGCACGGGAACCGGGGCTTGGCGCCGTCGGGTATGGACTCGTCCTTCTTGGCCTCCAGGCCCTTGGCGCTCTCCGGCAGCTCCTGGACCTTCGCGCCGGCCTGGGCGGCGGCCTTCTCGATCTGCCTCTTCGCCGTCTCGGCGCCCGGGTCGGCGGTCGCCTTCGGAGCGGCGGTCGACTTCGGCGGAGTGGTCGCGGCCGGCTCGTCGGTGTCCGGCGTGTCGGCGGGGGACGTCGCGGAGGCGCTCGGGGCGGGTGCCTGGGTCGTCGGGGCCGCCGTGGTGGGCGTTTCCGTCGGCTTCGGGTCCGGGCCGTCGAACAGGTCCTTGAGCGCGTCACCGACGCCCAGCGGGTCGAGCGGGTTCTTCGACTTCGTCGGCGTGGGTGTGGCCGTCGGTGTCGGCGTCGCCGTCGGGGAGGCGGTGGTCTTCGCCTGTCCCAGCGTCTGCTCCGTGCCCGCCTGCCCGGTCTCCGTCGCGGTCGGCGTCGGGCCGGTGGGGGTCGCGGTAGCGGTGGGGGTGG
>NZ_LIPQ01000394.1 GCF_001418135.1 Streptomyces aureus | reverse complement strand
AGGGTTCAGGCAGCTGTGCAGCGCCCACTCCACGCCCTCGCTCATCTTCATATTCTGGACCATACATATCCAGAATAGAGCGCGCAAGGAACGAGCCGGGGAGAAGCCCGTTCAGTCCATCTCCGTCTCCTCCGCCCCGTGGGCCCCCGCCGCCAGCGCCGCCAGTCGTCCCAGCGCCTCGTCGAGGACCGCTCGCGGCGGGGACGCGAGCCCGATCCTGATCGCGTCCGGCGCCGTCCCCGTACCGTCCCGGCCGCTCACCGCGAAGGCGCCGCCCGGAGTGACCGCCACGCCCGCGCGTGCCGCGGCCGCAGCCGTGAAGGTCTCCGCCCGCCAGGGCGCGGGCAGCTCCCACCAGCAGTAGTACGCGTACGGCGAGGCCCGGACGACCTGCCCGGCGAGCCGTCGCCCGACCAGGGCGTGCCGGGCCCGCGCGTCCGCCCGCTTGGCCGCGACCACCTCGGAGACCGTCCCGTCCGCGGTCCACCGGGTCGCGGCCGCGAGGGCGAGCCCGCCCGCCGTCCAGGCCCCGGAGCGCAGGGCCGCCGCCACCACCGACCGGAACCGTCCGGGGACGACGAGATAGCCGACGGTCAGACCGGGGGCGAGGCGCTTGGAGAGGCTGTCGACGAGGAGGACCCGCTCGGGGGCGTGCGCGGCGAGCGGCGCGGGCGCGTCCGGCACGAGAAAGGCCCAGGTGGTGTCCTCGACCGCCGTCAGGTCCATGTTCCGGAGCAGCTCGGCGAGTTCGTCCCGGCGGCCCTCCCCCGCGGTCGAGGAGAGCGGGTTGTGCAGGGTGGGCTGGAGGTAGACGGCGGCCAGCGGCGCCGCCCGGTGGGCCGCCGCGAGCGCCTCGGGCCGTACCCCCTCCTCGTCCAGGGCGAGCGGTACGAGCCGGATGCCGAGCGTCTCGGCCACCGCTTTGACCAGGGGGTACGTGAGGGCCTCGACGCCCAGCCGGCCGCCGGGCGGGACGAGGGCGGAGAGGGCGGCGGCGATGGCCTGCCGGCCGTTCCCGGCGAAGAGCACGCTCTCGGGGTCGGGCGCCCAGCCGGGCCGGGCGAGCACGGCCGCCGCCGCGTCACGGGCCTCCGGGGTGCCGGTGGCGGCGGCCGGCCGGGAGACGGCCTCGGCCAGGACGTCGGACCGGGCGAGGGACGCGAGGGCACGGGCCATCAGCTCCGACTGCCCTTCGACGACGGGGTAGTTGAGCTGGAGGTCGACGGGCGCGGCACCGGTCGCCTCGGCGAGCGCGGGCCCCGGCAGCGGGGGTGCGGCCCGGACGAAGGTGCCGCGCCCGACCTCCCCGACGACGAGGCCGCGCCGGGCGAGCTCGCCGTACACGCGGATGGCCGTCGAGTTCGCGATGGCGTGCCGGCGGGCGAAGACGCGCTGCGGCGGCAGCCGGTCGCCGGGGCGCAGCCGCCCGTCCCGTACGGCGGCCTCGACCCGGTCGGCGATCCTCCGGTACTCCTCCATGCCGCCCCCACCCTCCCCGACCGATTGCACCGAGAGCAAAGATCTTATTGCACCGAGAAGTTGTGGCTGCCTAGCCTGCGGACATGCACATCACCCGTACCGTCAACGCCGAGATCCACTACGAGGACAGGGGCGACGGCCCCGCCCTCCTCCTCGTCCACGGACACCCGTTCGACCACACGATGTGGCAGCCCCAGCTCGATCACTTCTCGCACACCCACCGCGTGATCGCCCCGGACCTGCGCGGCTACGGCGCCACCCCGCTCGGCGCGCACCCCGACTCGACCGACCTCGGTGTCTTCGCCGAGGACCTCACCGACCTCCTGGACGACCTGGGGATCCACGACTGCGTCCTCGCCGGCCTCTCCATGGGCGGCCAGATCGCCATGGAGCTCTACCGCCGCCACCCGGAGCGCGTCCGGGGCCTCGTCCTCGCCGACACCTTCCCCGCCGCCGAGACCGACGAGGGCAAGGCCGCAAGGAACGCCATGGCCGACCGGCTGACCGCGGGCGGCGCGGAGGCGATGCGCGGGTACGCCGACGAGGTCCTCGACCGGATGGTGGCCCCCTACAACACCCACGCCGCCCCGCACGTGCACCGCATGATGTGCGCGACCGACCCGGTCGGCGCGGCGGCCGCGCTGCGGGGCAGGGCCGAGCGCCCGGACTACCGGAAGACGCTGACGACGGTCCCGTTCCCCGCGCTCGTCGTGGTCGGCCGGGACGACTCGTACACCCCGGTCGCGGACGCGGAGGACATGCACGCACTCCTCCCCCACTCCACGCTCGCCGTGATCGAGCAGGCCGCGCACCTGCCGAACCTGGAGCGCCCCGCCGAGTTCAACGCCGTACTGGAGAACTACCTCCGCTCACTCGTACGGCCCAGCTGAACGTTCGGAACGGCGCGAACGCTCCGACGATGGGTCCATGAGCCAGAACACGGCACCACCCCGCAGGCCCACGTCCTCCTCCGCCGCCTGGGCGAGCGGCGGCACGCTCTTCGCGGGCGTCCTCATGCTCGTCACCGGCTTCATGGACGTCCTCCAGGGCATCGCAGGCATCGCCGAGGACGACGTCTACACCCGCGTCGGCGACTACGTCTTCAAGTTCAACCTCACCACCTGGGGCTGGATCCATCTGATCCTCGGCATCGTGGTCGCGATCGCCGGCTTCGGGATCCTCAAGGGAGCGGAGTGGGGCCGGGTAGCCGGTATCGCGCTGGCGTCCCTGAACATCCTGCTGCAGTTCCTGTTCCTGCCGTACCAGCCGTGGTGGGCGCTGTTCTCGATGGCCATCTCGGTCTTCGTGATCTGGGCGCTCGCGACGGACGAGGCGTACGGCCGGGAAGAGACGTTCTGAGGGGCCGGCGGACGATGAGACGCACGAAGGCGGCGGCCCTGTCCCTGGCCGCCACCACCGCGCTCGCCCTCACGGTCACCGGGTGCGACACCGTCAAGGAGACGGCCGGCGGCATCGTCTCCACCGCCACGGCGGCCGTCGCCTCGGCCGCCGAGGAGAAGATGAACGAGGTCAAGGACGGGGTGAAGGCCACCGGCGACGTGAAGGCCGGGCCGACGAGCACCGAAGGGGACCGGACGGTCGCCGAGATCACCGCGACCAACCCGGAGGACAAGAACGCCGACTACACGGTCATGGTCACCTTCCGGGACGCGAACGGGAACTTCCTCGACTCGGTCGTCCTGAGCATCGACGGAGTGGAACCCGGGAAGTCCAAGACCGGTACGGCACGCAGCAATCGGACGCTCTCGGGCGAACCGACGGCGGAGATCGCGCAGGCCCTGAGACACTGACGGGGTGGACCGAGTCCAGACCGCGGAGCACGGGGAGACGGCGGAACCCGTGAACAGCAGCCCCGCCGAAGCGACCCCCGAGCCGACACCCCGGCCGGCCCCCGGGCCGACCCCCGGATCGGCCTCCGGGCCGGTCCCCGATCCGCAGCCCCTGCGGCCCAGGCACCGCGTCACGGCCTGGGCCGCGGGGCTGCTCATGGTGGTACCCGCCCTGGTCACGGCCTGCCGCGCCCTCGACACGGACGCGATGACCCCCGTCCCCCAGCTCCTCTCGATCCTCCCCTGGCTCACGGTCCCCGCGGCCCTCGCCCTGCTCCTCGCCGCCGTGACCCGGCGCCGGGTGCTGACCTTCGTGACGGTCCTGGTCCTGGGCGCGACCGCCTGGAGCACCGTGCCGTACATGCCGCAGACCGTCATCTCGTACGGGCTGCCGCTGGCGCGGGTGAAGGTCATCGCGGCGAACGTCGAATTCGGCCAGGGGACCGCGTCGTTGGCCGAGGCGGTGCGGCGGGAACGCCCCCAGCTCGTGTTCGTGTCGGAATGCGACCGCGCCTGCCGGTCCACCCTCACCGGGACCTTCGCCGAGGCGCTGCCCCACTACGCCTCCGTCGAGGGAGAGGGGTCGGTCGGCTCGATCCTGCTGAGCTCGTACCCGTTGCGCGACTGGCGGATGATCCCGGCGGCCATGGGCATGCCCGGTGCCACGGCGGAGATCGCGGGCGTGCCGGTACGGCTCCAGCTGACGCACCCGCTGCCGCCGGTACCGGGACAGGTGCACCTGTGGAAGCGGGAACTGGGGCGGGTGAGGGACACCGTCGCGGCGCGGCCCACCGGACCCATGCTGGTCGCGGGCGACTTCAACGCCTCGCAGGACCACGCGGCGTTCCGCGAGATCCTCGCGGCCGGCGGGCTCCAGGACGCGGCGCGACGGGCGCATCAGAGCCGCACGCCGACCTGGCCGGAGGAGGGCCCGCCCCTGCCGCCGTTCGTCCAGATCGACCACGTCCTGGTGAGGGACTTCAGCGTCCGCGAGGTCCGCTTCCTGAACCTCGCGGGCTCCGACCACCGGGCGGTCCTCGCGGATCTCGACCTGCGCGGGCCGCGCTGATCGGCGACGCTGGAGGACATGGAGAACGAGGAGATCCTGGACGACATCGGCGCCCTCGTCGAGGAGGAACGCGCCCTACGGCAGCGCACGGGCGGCCTCCTCCCGGAGGAACTCGCCCGGCTGTCGGAACTGGAGGTCCGGCTGGACCAGTGCTGGGACCTGCTGCGGCAGCGGAGGGCGAAGGCGGAATTCGGCGAGGACCCGGACACGGCGGCCCTCCGCCCGGCCACCGAGGTCGAGTCCTACCGCAACTGACGTCCCCCACGACGCGCGGCGGTACCGTGCGCGCCGCTGCCGCGCGACGTCGTCACGCGGTCCCTCGACGTCTTCACCGGCCTAGGCCGAAAGAACCAGGAGAGGCACCGCACCCAGCCCGAGGCCGCGGCACGCCACCCTGCGTAGGGTCGGGATCATGACGAGTCACGACGAGACCCCGCAGGACTCCGCCCCTCCGCCGGACGTCGACGCGTATCTCGCCCGCACCGGCTGGACCGGGGAGCGGCGGGCGGACGGCGCGACGCTCCGGTCGCTGCACCGCGCCCATCTGTACGGCATCCCCTTCGAGAACCTGGACCCGATCGGCGGTTCGGCCCCCTCCCTCGCGCTGCCGGACCTTGAGGCGAAGCTGGTCCGCGGCGGCCGGGGCGGCTACTGCTACGAACACAACACGCTGCTGGCCGCCGTCCTCGCGGCCTTCGGCTTCGGCGTCACGCGCCTGGCCGCGCGGGTCGAGCTCGGCGCCCGCGGCGCGATCCGGCCGCGGACCCACATGCTGCTGCTCGTCGACGTGCCGGGCGAGCCGGACCCGTACCTGGCGGACGTCGGCTTCGGCGCCACCGGAGCGCTGCTCGAAGCGGTCCCGCTGGTCGCGGACACCGAGTTCCGGGCCGCGAACCGCCGGCACCGCCTGGTCCACCGGCCGCACCACGGGCCCCTGGAGCTGTGGGTGCTCCAGGCGTACGAGGACGACGAGTGGACCGATCAGTACGCGTTCACCCTGGAGCCGTACGAGGCCCCGGACTTCGAGGTCATCAACTGGCACGTCGCGACCAACCCCCGCTCCCCGTTCTCCCACCTCCTGTACGTCCAGCGCGCGACACCGGACGGCCATCTCGCCCTCAGCGGCCGCCACCTCGTCGAGACCGGCGCGGACGGCTCCCGCAAGGAGCGGGAACTCTCCGGCCGCGACGAGATCACCCGGGTGCTGACCACCGAGTTCGGCATCGCGGTACCGGACGGACTGCCGCTGGACGCACCCTCCGGCTGACCTCCCGCAGGGGCTCCCCGGGAAGGTCGGCGCGCGGACGGGGGCCCTCGGCGGCAGCGACGTAGGTTAGGCGCATGGCACGCCCCGCTCGGCCCGTACGGCTCTCCCCGCCCGCCTGGCTCACCGCCGGGTTCAAGCCCGCGCCCACCCCCATCCCCTGGGCCGCCGTCGGGCGCGCCGCCGTCGCCCTGTCCGCGCCGCTCGCCGTCGGGCTGGCCGCCGGGCAGCCGGCCTACGGGGCGCTCGTGTCCATGGGCGCGCTCTCCGGGGTCATCGGCGACACCGCCGACGCCTACCGGATGCGGATCCTCAACATCGCCGTGCCACAGCTCTTCGGGGCCGTCGGAGTCACCCTCGGGACCCTCGTCTTCGGGCACGGCTGGGTCGCCGTCGCCGTCCTCACGCTCGTCGCGCTCGTCTCCGGGATGATCTCCTCGATCGGCGCCGTCGCCTCCGTCTCCGGGCTGCTCCTGCTCCTCAACGCCGTCGTCGGGGCCGGGCTCCCCATGCCCGACCCGTGGTGGAAGGCGCCTCTGCTGCTGGGCCTCGGCGGGCTGTTCGTCCTCGCCCTCACCCTGCTCGGCTGGCCCTTCCGCCGCGCCGCGCCCGAGCGGTCCGCCGTCGCCGCGACCTACCGTTCCGTCGCCGAGCTGTACGAGGCCACCGGCACCCCCGCGTACGACGAGAAGCGGCAGGCCGTCACCGCCTCCCTCAACCAGTCCTACGACCTCGTCCTCGCCCGCCGCGCCCGCCAGCACGGCCGCGCGCCCAACCTCGTCCGGCTGCTCGCGCAGCTGAACGTCGCCGTCCCGCTCGTCGAGGCCGCCCCCGCCGCCCATCTCCGCGCCCGGCTCCACGGCCCGCTGTCCGCCACGATCCCCGCGGCCGTGCGCGAACTCGCCGACGCCGTGGAGGAGGGTCGCACCGGGGCACCCGTACTGGATCTGCCGACGCCCGAGCGGCCCGCCGAGAAGGCCGTCGACCACGCCCTGCGGTACGCCGCCGCCGTCGTCCACAAGGCCGAGCCCGACGTTCACAACGTCGACGACCGGCTGGGCCGCCCCGCCGCGCTCCGGGTCCGTGTCCGCCGGGCCGGCCGCGCCGTCCTGTTCTCCGAGGCGTCCTGGCGGTACGGGCTCCGGCTCGCCCTGTGCATCGGGCTGGCGCAGGCGCTCGTCTCGCTGATCCCCGTCCCCCGCTCGTACTGGGTCGCGCTGACCGTCACCTTCGTCCTGAAGCCCGACTTCGGCTCGGTCTTCTCCCGCGCCGTGCTCCGCGCCCTGGGCACCGCCGCCGGGCTCCTCCTCGCCGCTCTCGTGCTCGCCGAGGTGCCGCGCGGATGGTGGGACGTGCCCGTGATGTGCGTGCTCGCCGCCCTCATCCCGGCCTTCTCCGCGAAGGGGTACGCGTTCCAGACGGCGGCCATCACCCCGGTGATCCTGCTGCTCTCCGACACCCTCAACCAGCAGGGCTTCGACCTCGTCATGCCCCGCCTGTACGACTCCCTCATCGGCTGCGCCATCGCGCTGATCGCCGGCTATCTCCTCTGGCCGGAGTCCTGGCACTCCCGGATCGGCGACCGGCTCGCGGACGCCGTCGCCGACACCGCCGCCTATGTGACCTGCGCGTTCGGGGGGATCGAGGGCCAGGGCGGGCGGCTGCGCGCCCGGCGGAAGCTCTACCGCGATCTCTCCACCGTCCGTTCCGAGTTCCAGCGCGCCCTGACCGAGCCCCCGCCGACCGGGACCCGCGCCGCCGCCTGGTGGCCGCTCGTCGTCGCCGTCGAGCGGATCGTGGACGCCACGACCGCCGCCCGGATCAGGGTCGACCACGGCGCCCCCGGCCCCGATCCCGCCGAGGTCGCCGCCGTCGAGCGGGAGCTGCGGGAACTCGCCTCGGGGATCCGGGAGTCGGAGACCCTCGTCGAGGTCCGCAGCGAGCTTCCGGGCGACGAGAACGGAGTCCTCGCACCCCTCCGCCAGGAGGTCGGCGCGGCCCGCGCCATCGCCGGTCCCGACCTGCGGTAAACCTTCCCCCGGGGGCGTACGGGAGGACTTACCGGCGGTCACGGAACGGAACCCTCCCCACCGCCGTTACCCGGAGCCATCCGGGCGACTACGATGCGCTCGATCTCACCGTGATCCGCGCCCGCCGCCGTCGGCAACCGGCCCGGCGGACGGGCCACTTCGTCCTGCCCCACCCCCCGCGCCCCGAGGACACCGCCATGCGCACCACCACGAACAGAGGGCTCCAGCCCAATGTCCTCGGTACCTTCGACACGATCGTGATGGCCGTCGCCGGCAGCGCCCCCGCCTACTCGATGGCGGCGACCACCGCCGTGCTCTTCGGCGCCGTCGGCTACGCGGGACCCGCCGCCCTGCTGTACTGCGCGATACCGATGTTCGGCATCGTCCTCGCGTACGCCCGCCTCGGGCGGATCGACGTCAACGCCGGTGCCGGCTACTCCTGGGTGGGCCGCACCCTCCACCCGTTCCTCGGCTTCCTGTCCGGCTGGGCCCTGGTCTTCGCCGCCACCGTCTTCATGGTGGCCGGTTCGCTGCCCGCCGGTTCCCTCACGCTCGCCCTGATCGACCGGGACCTCGCCGACAGCACCCCGCTCGCCGCGGCCGTCGGCGCCGGCTGGTTCCTGATGATGCTGCTCGTGGTCCTGGGCGGCGCCCGGCTGACCGTGCGCGCCCAATTGATCATGTCCGGGGTCGAGATGCTGATCCTGGTCGGCTTCATCCTGGCGGCCGTGGCGCACCGCGGGCGGGCCACCGCCTTCGACTGGTCCTGGTTCGGCCTCGGCCAGTTCGACGGGCCGGCGGGCTTCGCCGCGGGCGCGCTGGTCGCCGCGTTCTACTACTGGGGCTGGGACGTCACCAGCAACCTCAGCGAGGAGACCCGGAACAGCCGCCGCACCGCGGGACTCGCCGCGCTCGTCGGCGTCGGCTTCGTCTTCCTCCTCTTCGTCGCCGTCACCGTCGTCGTCAACGTGCTGCTGAGCGCGGAGGAGATCCGTACCGCGGGACCCAACGTCCTGGCCGTCATCGGCCAGGAGGTCTGGCCCGGGGTCGGCGGGAAACTCCTCGTCGTCGCCGTCCTGCTGTCCACCGTCGCCACCCTGGAGACCACGCTCCTCCAGGTCACCCGCTCGCTCTTCGCGATGGGCCGCGACCGGACCCTGCCGTCCGCGCTCGGCACCGTGCACCGCCGCTGGAACACCCCGTGGGTCGCGATCGCCGCCGTCGGCGGCGCCGCCCTGGTGCTCTTCGCGGCCGCCGCGGCCGCCGGTTCGGTGCAGCAGATCCTCCGCGACGCCGTCTCCGCGATCGGGCTGCAGATCGCGTTCTACTACGGCCTCGCGGGCATCGCCGCCGTCGTCGCCTACAAGTCGGTCCTCCTCCGCTCCGTACGGAACCTGTTGCTCGGCGGCGTCTGGCCGCTGCTCGGCTCCGCGTTCATGCTCTGGACCTTCGTCGAATCGCTCGGCGAGCTCTCCACCACCGCCCTCACGATCGGCCTCGGCGGCCTGCTCCTCGGTGTCGTCCCGCTGCTCGTGTACTGGCGCAGGGGCAGCGACTACTACCGCCCGGCCCGCCTGGACGCCGCCCGCGCGATGGCGGCCGCGGAGGGCTCGGGCCCGGCCACGCGCGCGCGAAGCGGAACCAGGGACAAGAGCTACGCAACGGATTTCTGATCCCGGCCGTCATCCGGAGCACAGAGCCACGAGCACGGGAACACAAGCGATTCACCACTTCTGACGGCAGCCGAACCCGAAGGAGGCCCCCGATGGCCGTACGCCGCCGCTCCGCGCGCTCGGCACGTCAGGAGCGCTTCGCGCCCGACTTCGACCCGGACTTCGGGGACCGCGCCCTGACCGAGGCGCGCCACGACATCGTCATCGGCCGCTGGCAGGGCGTACGGGACCTGCTCGCCGCCACCGGGGACCACTGGGCGCGCCGCACCCACCGGCTGCGGCTCCTCTCGCACGCGGCCGCGGGCAGCTCCACCGTGGAGACCTGGCGGGCCGCCGAGCCGGGCAACCCCGACGCGGCCGTGCTGCGGGCCGCGACCGAGGTGGTGCGGGTCTTCGACGCGGCCATCGCGGCCGGCCGGGGCGCGGCCGTCGAGCGGGGCCGGATCGACGCCGCCGTCGACGCCTGCCGTGGCGCGGCCGAGGCGGCGCCCGCCGACCCGATGCCCTGGGTGTCACTGCTCTCGGTGGCCCGGCTGTACGAGGGCGGGGTGCCGCGCCGCGAACTGCGGCACTGGTTCGACGAGCTGCGGCGCCGGGACCCGTACAACACGGAGGGGCACATCCAGGTGCTGCGCTACTGGTCGGCGCGGTGGCACGGGACGCACGGCAGCATGTACGACTTCGCGCGGGACGCGGCGGGGGTGGCACCGCCCGGCTCCCCGCTGCCCGTACTCGTGCAGGTGGCCCGGGTGGAGGAGTACCGGTACATCGCGGACGGGGCGCTCGGCCGGGGCCCGGTGCGCGGCTTCGACCAGCACTGGAAGCACGAGCTCGCGGTGACGGAACTGCGGCGCACCCACGCGCGGTGGATCGGCGGCCGCGATCCGGCGGCGCCGGTGGCGCCGGAAGAGGTCGGCGACCTGAACTTCCTCGTGCACGCGGCCTGTTACGCGGGTCAGGTGGAGATCGCGCGGGAACTGCTCGGCATGCTCGGAACACGGGCGGCGTGGGTGCCGTGGGCGTACACCGGGGACCCCGAGGAGCAGTTCGTACGGTTCAGGGAGGGCCTGGGGGTGGAGTGAGCGAGCACCCCACCCCCGGGACGCTTCCGCGCTACATGCCGATGTCGCGACCGTCCGTACGCCACACGGCGACGACCGACGGGCGGACGACCTTGCCGGGTCCGTCGGGCCACTCCGACTTCGGGTTCTCGACGGAGGCGCCGTCGATCTCGCCCGGGTGCTGCACGGCCACCAGGACACGGCGGTCCTGGATGATCGGGCCGCAGGTCTCGGCGCCCTTGGGCACGGTCAGGAACTGCTTGAGCTCACCGCGGCGCTCGCCCTGCGTGGCGACGCCGAACAGGCCGTCGTGCGAGCCGAGCTGGGCACCGTCCGTGGAGATCCACAGGTTGCCGTGCGGGTCGAAGGCCACGTTGTCCGGGCAGGAGATCTGGGAGACCTTCTCCTTGGGGTAGCCCGCGAAGTAGGTGGCCGGATCGTTCGGGTCACCGGCGACCAGGAAGAGACGCCACGCGAAACCGTCGGAGGACGGGTCGTCCCAGTTCTCGGCGAGCTCCAGGATCTGCCCGTGCTTGTTGAGGTTGCGCGGGTTGGCCTCGTCGGCGCCGGCCTTGCCGGGCTTGCCGCGGTCGGTGTTGTTGGTGAGCGCGACGTAGACGCGACCGGTGCGCGGGGACGGCTCGACGTCCTCGGGGCGGTCCATCTTGGTGGCGCCGACCTTGTCACCGGCGAGGCGGGTGAAGACGTACACCTCCTCGGCGGTCATGCCGGGGACGTGCGAGACGTCGCCGGTGGCGAGCGGGATCCACACGCCGGAGCCGTCGAACTCACCGTCGGTGGGGTGCTTGCCGGTGCCGTCGATCTCGGCGGCCGGGGAGTCGCCGGTCAGCTTGGCGACGTACAGCGTGCCCTCGTCGAGCAGGGTGAGGTTGTGCTCGCGGGCGGCCCGCGAGTTCCCCTTCTTCATCCGCTTGCTGGAGACGAACTTGTAGAAGTAGTCGAACCGCTCGTCGTCGCCCATGTAGACGACCGGACGGCCGTCGGCGGTCAGACGGGGCTGCGCGGCCTCGTGCTTGAAGCGGCCGAGCGCGGTGCGCTTGCGGGGGGTGGAGTCGGGGTCGTACGGGTCGAGCTCGACGACCCAGCCCTGGCGGTGGACCTCGTTGGGCTCCTGCTTGAGGTCGAAGCGCTTGTCGAACCGCTCCCACTTGCGCTCGGTGGCACCGCTGCCGACGCCGTAGCGCTTGTCGGTGGCGCTGGAGCCGTTGGCGAAGTACTGGTTGAAGTTCTCCTCGCCGTGGAGGGTGGTGCCCCACGGGGTGGTGCCGCCGGCGCAGTTGTTGAGCGTGCCGAGGACGGTACGGCCCTCGGGGTCGGCGGAGGTCTTCAGGAGGTCGCTGCCGGCGGCGGGGCCGGTCAGCTCGAACTCGCTCGTCGTGTGGAGACGACGGTTGAGGTGGTGGCGGGAGACCGGGGAGAGCTTGCCCGTGCGGTGCTCCTCCTGGACGACGACGACCGAGAGGCCGTGCGCGGCCCAGGCGATCTCGACCTGCTCGCGGGTCGGGTTGGCGGCGTCGTAGTTGCGGAACATCAGGACTTCGTCGGTGTACTCGTGGTTCGCGACGAGGACCTGGCGGTCGCGCTCCCCGCGCAGCGGCAGCAGGGAGAGGAAGTCGTTGTTGTAGCCGAACTGGCCGGCCTGGGCCTTCGCCGTCTGCTTCTCGGAGTCGAAGGCCGGGGCGCCGCGGAGGATGGGCTCGCCCCAGCGGATGACCACGTTCTGCGAGTAACCGGAGGGGACGGTCACCTTGTCGGCGGTGTTGGGCGCGACGGGGGTGAAGCGGAGACCGCGGGCGCCGTCGGCCTTGCCGGAGCCGTGGCCGGCGCCGTGACCGTGGCCGAACGTCTCCTGGCCGGCGACGGCCTCGGGCGCGTTGCCGAGCGCGATGGCGCTGCCGGCGGCGGAGGCGACCGTCACGACGGCGGCGGCGCGGAGGGCCGAACGGCGGGAGAGGACACCGGCTATGACGTCGCCGGCGTACTCGTTGTCGCTGGTGTTGGGAACCTCGTGGAAGCAGGCGTCACCACAGCGGTAACGGCAGGTGAGAGCGGAACGTCCGCCTCCGTGGGGGTTCGTGCTCAGCAGCGGCAGCAGTTTGCGCACTTCGTCCTCCTCCGGCGCACACTGCGCCGACATGGTGTCGGGTAAACCTTCGGCGGCGACGCTATGTGCGCACATCTGCACGGGGACGGCGACCGGGTGAACGACGAATGAATGCACGGCAACCGGGGGCGACCGGGTCGCCGAGGAGGGGAGGGGTGGCCGCTAACCTTACGTGTCCGCCCTGGCCAGGGATGAACGTCCCGAAACACCCAGTACGGACATTCACACGCACCCCACTCATGCGAAAGGGTTCGCCCATGGGTATTCGGAGCATGCTGCGCAAGGTGTTCGGCCGAGACCGCGAGGAATCCCCGGCGACCTCCGTCGTCCCGCCCCAGACGCGTGAGACCACGTCGACGGCGACGGCGACGGCTCCGCCTTCGGAGACGGTCACGGCCGAGGCGACGGTCGGGGCCGCGTCCGCGGCGACGACGACTCCGGCCAGGGCCACGGCGTCGTCCGGGTCCGGGTCCACGGACACCTCGGAGGCGGTGGCGCGCCGGGCGGCGGACGACTTGGTCGCCGCGTCGTTCGACAACCCGCAGATCCCGCGGGCCCGGGCGAAGACGCCGTCGGCCCCGCCGGAGACGCCGACCGCCGAGGCGGAGACGCCTGCCGCCACGGTGAAGGTGCCGGCGGAGACCCCCGCCGCTGAGGCGGAGACGCCTGCCGCCGACGCTGAGGTGACGACCGAGGCAGAGACGCCCGCCGCCGACGCTGAGGTGCCGACCGAGGCAGAGACGCCCGCCGCCGAGGCGGAGGTGACGACCGAGGCAGAGACGCCCGCCGCCGACGCTGAGGTGACGACCGAGGCAGAGACGCCTGCCGCTGAGGCTGAGGTGACGACCGAGGCAGAGACGCCCGCCGCCGACGCTGAGGTGACGACCGAGGCGGAGACGCCTGCCGCTGAGGCTGAGGTGACGACCGAGGCGGAGACGCCTGCCGCCGACGCTGAGGTGACGACCGAGGCGGACGTCGAGTCGACGGACGCCACCGCGACCGCCGACGCCCCGGCCGAGCCGGAGGCGGCGGCGGCCGCCGACGAGGAGTCGGAGACCGCCCCCGTCGCCGAGGCGACCGACGTTCCCGCGGCGGAGGCCGAACCCGCCCCTCAGGAGCAGGACACGGCCCCCGTGGCCGTCACGACGGAGCCGCAGGCCGACGAGGCCGTCCAGGCCGAGGCAGAGGCGTCCGCCACCGCCGAGCCCGAGGCGGAGCCGGAGGCGTCCGCCGACGTGGCGGAGGAGTCGGAGACCGCCCCCGTCGCCGACGACACGACCACGGCGTCGGAGACCACCGAGGAGCCGCAGGCGGAGCAGGCGGCGCCGGAGGCGACCGCCACCGCCGAGGCCGAGGCCGACGCGGCGGAGGCGCAGGCCGCCGAGCCCGAGGCGGAGCCGCAGGCCGCCGAGGCCGTCGTCGCCGAGGCGCCCGCGCCCGCCCCGGAGCCGGAGTTCGCCGCTGCCGCGGCGGAGGCCGGCGCGGCCGCCGAGACCGCTCCCGCGCCCGCCGCCGAGGTTCCGGCCGAGTCGGAGGAGGTCACCGTCCCGGCCTCCGGCGACGGCCTCCCGCCGCACCTGGCCGACGCCCACGCCGCCGCCGCCGCGCAGCTGAAGGCGCAGGGCCTCGCCGGGGCCCGGGCCGCCGTGTACCTCGTGGTCGACCGTTCCGGGTCGATGCGCGGGTACTTCAAGGACGGGTCCGTGCAGCGGCTCGCCGAGCAGGTGACCGCGCTCGCGGCGCACCTCGACGAGAACGCCACCGTCACGACCGTGTTCTTCTCGACGGACATCGACGGGACGGTCGACCTGACCCCGGCCGACCTCACGCCGACCCGTATCGACGAGGTCAACTCCACCCTCGGGCGCCTGGGCCGGACCAACTACCACCGCGCCGTGGAGGAGGTCCTCGCCCACCACGAGAAGGCCGACCCGACCCGTACCGCCCTGGTCGTCTTCCAGACGGACGGCGCGCCGGAGTCGAAGACCGCCGCCACCCAGGCCCTGGCCGAGGCGGCGGAGCGTCCGCTGCACTGGCGGTTCGTCGTCTGGGGCGAGGAGGACAACAAGGCCTTCGACTTCGTCCGGAAGCTCGACGGCACTCCTCGTACCGGCACGTTCTTCGCGGGCACGGCGCCGTCCGGGACCGCGCACGCGGACTTCTACGGCGGCCTGCTCGCGGGCCTGGAGTTCTGAGGGTCCGACGAGGAGTTCCACGGCGCGGGCCGGGTCCGGGATCTTCCCGGACCCGGCCCGCGGGCGTGTGCCCGGCAGAATCCTTTTGTCTTCCTGTGCTGCATTCGGGTGATATTCAGCATTCGCCGAGTTTCGCCCCACCTAAGATCCATTCCTGTGACTGACAGTCAACATCCCTCCCCCGCACCGGACATGACCCACGCCGCCGACGTGGTCGTGCTCGGCGCGGGCCCCGCCGGGCTGGTGCTCGGAAACCTTCTCCTGCGCAGCGGCGTCGACTGTGTCGTCCTGGAGCGGGCGAGCCGCGAGCACGTGCAGCAGCGGGCGCGGGCGGGTTTCCTCGCCCCGCACACCGCGCGGGTGCTGGCCCGGCACGGCCTCGACGAGGGGCTGCGGAAGCGCGGGCAGGATCACGGCGTCTGCGAGTTCCGCACCGAGGGCGGGCGGTTCCGCCTCGACTACAGCCGGCTCGGCAAGGGCGAGCCGCACACCGTCTATCCGCAGCACGAACTGGTGACCGATCTCGTCCGGCTCTTCCTCGCGTCCGGCGGGCGGATCCGCTTCGACACCGAGGCAGTCGAGGTGACCGGACTCGACGGACCGCGCCCCTCGGTGACCGTACGGGAGCCGGACGGCCGTACGGCGCACTGGCGGGCCCGGTACGTCGCCGCCTGCGACGGACGGTACGGAGCGGGACGCCGCTCGCTGCCGCCCGGCGCGGTACGGCACCACCACAGGGACCACGGGGTCTCGTGGCTCGGGCTGCTGGCCGAGGCGCCCCCGAGCCTCGACGCCGTCGGATACGCCACGCACGCCCGGGGATTCGCGGGTCACATGGCGCGCTCGCCCGAGGTCACCCGGTACTACCTCCAGTGCCCGCGCGGCACGGTGCCGGACGACTGGTCCGACGAGCGGGTGTGGGACGAGCTCGGCCTGCGGCTGCGGGCCGAGGAGTTCGGGCCGCTGAGGCGGGGGCGGATCCTGCAGCGGACGGTGGTCGACTTCGAGTCGGACGTCCTCGAACCGCTGCGTCACGGACCCCTGTTCCTCGTCGGTGACGCCGCGAGTCTGATCAGCCCCTCCGCCGCGAAGGGGGCCAACCTCGCCGTGCTTGAAGCCGACGTCCTCGCCCGCGCCCTCGCCGACGACCTGCTGCGCGGGGACGCCGGGGGGCTCGACCGGTACTCGGCGCGGTGCCTCGAACACATCTGGCGCGCCCAGGAGTTCTCGCACTGGATGATCCAGCTCCTCCACCGCGTGCCCGGCCCCGACGGCAGCACCTCACCCTTCCAGGAGGGGCTGCGGCGTGCCCGTATGGAGGCGCTGCGGAACTCCCGTGCCCAGCAGGACTGGTTCGCCGAGAACTACGTCGGCGTCTGACAGTCCGACCGTCCGGCCCTCCGTCCTCACGTCACGTCCTCACGTCACCTCCTCACGTCCTCACGGCCGCGAAGAGCCCCGGTCCCGCCCCGGAGACCGTGGCTCCGCCCTCCCCTGCCCGCATTCCGCCGTCCCTTCTCCTCCCCGAAGGACCCCCGCGATGACGATCACCCAGGCTCCGACCTCCGACCGCCCGACACCCGGCGATGCCGCCACCGCTACCGCTACGGACGTCGAGCGCCTGCGGGCCGCCGCCGATTTCGTACGGGAGCAGGAGACGCCCGACCTGTTGGCGCGCGTCCTGCCCGGACTCGACGGCCCCGAGCTACGGGCGACGACCGAACGGTGCCGGTTCGCGCACGCCGCGCTGCTCGTCTCCCCGCCCGGCGAACAGGCCCTCCGGGCGGGTCTGACCGCCGCCGGGCTGTCCCCGGACGGCGAGGCGCGGCCGAGCGTGGTGGTGCGGGACCGGCTGGCGGCGCGGCACGGACTGGGCGCCGGAGAGCTGGACGTGCGGATCCTCCGCCCGGAGGTGTTCGGGCCGGGCGGCGAGCGCCGTGCGGTGGAGGTGTTCGTGCTGACCGGTCCGACGGGGTCGGCGGCGGCGGTGGCGGCCGATGAGCGGACCGCGGACCGGGAGGCGCATCTGGCCTTCGACGTCGAGCGGCCGGATCCCCTGGTGCTGCGCGGGCTGCGGGCCGGCTTCCTGCGACACGGCGCGGCGCCGGACGGGGGCGGTTACAACCCGCACGAGGACGGGACCGTCTTCTACTTCGCCGCGCCCGACGAGACGAAGACGCCCTACCGGCGGGTGGAGCTGTACGCGCGCGGTGACCACCGGGACGTCCTGGCCGAGCACCTCGCCGGGCGGCGGGACTCGCATCCGGCGGAGGAGCTCCTTCGTCTGCTGACCGGGGCCTGGACGACGCAGGCGCTGGCCGCGTGCGCGGAGCTGCGGCTGCCGGAGGCGATGAGCCCGTGCACCGCGCGCGGGGCCGAGGCGCTGGCACCGGTGGTGGGGGCCCGGCCGGAGAACCTGGCGACGCTGCTGCGGTACCTCGCCATGGTGGGCGTGGTGGCCGAGGAGCCCGGCGCGCGGGGCACGTTCCGGCTGACGGAGGCGGGGCTGCTGCTGCGCGCGGACGCCGAGGGGTCGGTGCGGGCGTTGGCGCTGATGTACGGGGGGCCGTTCTACGAGTCCTTCGCCCGGCTCGTGCACACCGTGCGGACGGGGGAGCCGGGGTTCGAGGACCGGTACGGCGAGAACCACTTCGACCACTTCGCTCGTGATCCCGAGCTGGCCGACCGGTTCGACCGGTCCATGACGGCGAGCGCCCCGATGTTCGACCCGCTGCCGAAGCACCCGGTCGTCACGGCGGCGGCCGCCGCCCCCGGCGGCCGTACCGTCGTGGACATCGCCGGAGGCACCGGGGAGCTCCTCGGGCGTCTCCTCACCGCACACCCCACCCTGCGCGGGGTCCTCCTCGAACGCGCCCACGTGGTCGAGGCGGCCCGGGCCCGGCTCGACCACGTGGGCGCGTTC